>NZ_CP046622.1:4074687-4388125 GCF_009755665.1 Variovorax paradoxus | reverse complement strand
TTTCTGAATGACACCCGACCTGATGGAAGCCGGCGCCGAGCGCGCCGCACGCGCCCACGGCATTCACTATGTGAGTGGCAGCACCGAGTCCGGCGGCCGTTCCGCTGGCTTCGGCCGCATTGCCACGCCGGGCGAGGTCGACGTGACGCACGGCCGCATCCTGTACCTTGAAGACGTGAGCGTGAGCTTCGACGGCTTCAAGGCCATCAACAAGCTGTCTCTCGACATTGCGCCGGGCGAGCTGCGCTGCATCATCGGCCCCAACGGTGCGGGCAAGACGACGATGATGGACATCATCACCGGCAAGACCCGGCCCGACGAAGGCACGGTGTTCTTCGGCAGCACCATCGATCTGCTGCGCCACCGCGAAGCCGAAATTGCGCAACTCGGCATCGGCCGCAAGTTCCAGAAGCCGACCGTGTTCGAGCATCTCACCGTGTTCGAAAACCTCGAGCTCGCGCTCAAGACCAACAAGGGCGTACGGGCGTCGATGCTGTTCAGGCTCGACTCGGCGCAGAGCGACCGGCTGGCCGAAGTGCTGCACACCATTCACCTGGCCGAGAGCGTGTCGCGCCTGGCGGGCAACCTGAGCCACGGACAGAAGCAATGGCTCGAGATAGGCATGCTGCTGATGCAGGACCCGAAGCTGCTGCTGCTCGACGAACCCGTGGCCGGCATGACCGATGAGGAAACGGCGCGCACCGCCGAGCTTTTTCTCACGCTCAAGGGCAAGCACTCGCTGATGGTGGTGGAGCACGACATGAGCTTCATCCGCACGATCTCCGAGATCGTGACGGTGCTGTGCGATGGATCGGTACTGGCGCAGGGCACGTTGGACGAGGTGCAGGCCGATGAGCGCGTGATCGAGGTTTATCTTGGCCGCTGAGGAATCGATTTCATGCTGACAGTCAAGAACATCCACCAGTACTACGGCGGCTCCCACATCCTGCGCGACGTGAGCTTCGAGGCCACGCTCGGCAAGGTCACGGTGCTGCTGGGCCGCAACGGCGTAGGCAAGACCACGCTGCTCAAGTCGCTGATGGGGCTCGTTCCCATCAAGAGCGGCAGCATCGAGCTCGAGGGCAAGCCGATCCACAAGGCCACGCCATACGAGCGGGCAAGAGCCGGCATCGGCTTCGTCCCCCAGGGCCGCGAAATTTTTGCGCGACTCACCGTCGAAGAAAACCTGCGCATGGGCCTGGCCTACAAGAGCGGCAGCACGCCCATTCCATCAGAACTGTTCGAGCTGTTCCCCGTGCTCAAGCAGATGATCAACAGAAGAGGCGGCGATCTCTCGGGCGGGCAGCAGCAGCAATTGGCCATTGCCCGCGCGCTTGCACCCAAGCCCAAGCTCCTGATCCTCGACGAGCCCACCGAAGGCATTCAGCCCAGCATCATCAAGGACATCGGCCGCGTCATCCGTATGCTGGCCGACCGCGGCGACATGGCCATCGTGCTGTGCGAGCAGTACTACGACTTTGCAGAGGAGCTGGCCGACGACTACCTGGTGATGGAACGCGGCGAGGTGATCGCGCGCGGCTTGGGCAAGGACATGGAAGCACAGGGCGTGCGGCAGCTCGTCGCTATCTGACCGTTCGGGTCAGAAGCCATAAAAGCCCATTCCGGGTATCGGCCCTTCGCCATCTGCGTATCGGCAGCAGTTCAGGGTTTACCCTAAAATCGGGCTCTGCCCGTCGCCGCCGGGCACCCTCCCAGGAGCCTGGCCTTGAACGCCTCCCCACCCGCGCCCGATGTTGGCGCGGACACCGACATTTCCTCTTCTTCGTCTGCGTCGCCTCGGCCCGTCAACTTCTTGCGGGCCGTGCTCGCGCTCGGCGTGGGCGGCTTTGCCATCGGTACGGGTGAATTCGTCATCATGGGCCTGCTGCCCGAGGTTGCGCGCGACATCGACGTCACCATTCCTCAGGCGGGCCACGTCATCAGCGCCTATGCGCTGGGTGTGGTCATCGGCGCGCCCGTGCTCGCGGTGCTTGCCGCGGGTTGGCGCCGGCGCGCGCTGCTGATTGTGCTCATGGCCATTTTTGCCGCCGGCAACTTTGCCAGCGCCATGGCGCCGGGCTACATGTCGCTCAACCTGCTGCGCTTTGCGACCGGCCTGCCGCACGGCACCTACTTTGGCGTTGCCGCGCTGGTGGCGGCCACGCTTGCGCCACCCGGACGGCGCGCGCGGGCCGTGGGCCTTGTCATGCTGGGTCTCACAGGCGCCACGCTCGTCGGCGTGCCGATTGCCGCGTGGCTCGGCCAGCTGTTCGGCTGGCGCGCGGCCTTCGTGTTCGTCGGTGTCATCGCGCTCATTGCCGTGGCGCTGCTGCGCCGCGACATTCCCGATCTTGCGGCGCCCGCGGGTGCCAGCCCCTGGCGCGAGCTTGGCGCGCTCAAGCGCAAGCAGGTGTGGTTCACGCTCGGCATCGGCGCCATTGGCTTCGGCGGCATGTTCTCCGTGTTCAGCTACATCAAGCCCACGCTCATCGAAGTGGCTGGCTTGCCTTTGGGCGGCGTGCCCTTCGTGCTTGCGCTGTTCGGCCTGGGCATGGTCACGGGCAACCTCGTCGGTTCGCGGCTGGCCGACAAGTCGCTCATGCGCACCATCGGCGGCCTGCTGGTGTATGCGGCGCTGGTGCTCGCCATGTTCACGTTCGCGGCGCACAACGTCTTTACCGCGGCGTTCAACGTGTTTCTTATCGGCACTACCGTCGCCATCGGCCCGGCGCTGCAGATCCGCCTGATGGACGTAGCGGGCGACGCGCAGACGCTTGCCGCCGCGCTCAACCACTCGGCCTTCAACATGGCCAACGCGCTCGGCGCGTGGCTCGGCGGCGTGGCGATTGCGGCGGGCCTGGGCTGGACCTCGACCGGGTGGGTCGGGGCGCTGTTGGCGCTGGCCGGCATCGGCATCTTCGGCTGGGCCGTGATGAGCGCACGCGCCGGCGCGCGGCAGGGCGGCCGGCTCGAAGCGACCTGAAAGACCGGGACATGCAGGATTGCGCGGCCGTGTCTATGATGACCGCCGCCCTTCCACACCTCTCTCATCGCTTCGGATCGAGACCACCATGAGCATTCCCACCACCCGGCTCGGCCGCACGGGCCTGACCGTGTCGCGCCTTGCGCTCGGCACCATGACCTTCGGCCTGCAGACCGACGAGGCCGTGTCGCACCGCATCCTCGACAAGGCCGCGGAAGGCGGCATCAACTTTCTGGATACGGCCGACGTGTACCCGCTGGGCGGCACGGTCGAGACCACGGGTCGCACCGAAGAGATCATCGGCCGATGGCTGCAAAAGCAAGGTCCCACCGGGCGCCGCCGCTTCGTGGTGGCCACAAAGGCCGTAGGCAAGGTCGGCCCCAACAGCTGGGACCAGGGTGCATCGCGCAAGCACCTGCTCGACGCCATCGACGCTTCGCTCAAGCGGCTGCAGACCGACCATGTCGACCTGTACCAGCTGCACAGCGACGACCGCGAGACACCGCTCGAAGAGAGCCTGGAGGCGCTCGACGTCATCGTCAAGTCCGGCCGCGCGCGCTACATCGGCGTGTCCAACTTCCTGGCCTACCGGCTGGCCCGCGCACTCGGCAAGGCCGAGCTGCACAAGCTCACGCGCTATGTGTCGGTGCAGCCGCGCTACAGCCTGCTGTTCCGCGAAATAGAGCGCGAGCTGCTGCCGCTCGCAGGCGAAGAAGGCCTGGGCGTGATTCCGTACAACCCGCTGGCCGGTGGGCTGCTCACCGGCAAGTACAAGCCCGGCGCCAAGCCCGAGGAAAACACCCGCTTCACGCTCGGCACCGCGGGCGGCATGTATCAAGACCGCTACTGGAACGAGCGTAGCTTCAACACCGTGACGCAGTTGCACAAGCTCGCCGACGAAGCCGGGGTGCCGCTGGCCACGCTGGCGGTGGCGTGGGTCATGGCCAACCCGCTCATCACAGCGCCGCTGCTCGGCGCCAGCCGGCCCGAACAGCTCGACGCCACTCTTGCAGCGGCGGAATACAAGCTCGACCCTGCCCTGAAGCAGAAGCTCGACGAGCTCACGGCCGAATACCGCAAGGGCGACGCGCCCCGTTAGGCCCCGAACAAGTGACCCCCCACCTCGCGGTGCTGCCATGGCACAGCTGATGTCGCTGCTGGTGCAGAACGCGATCGCGATCGTCTTCGCGGCGAGCTTTGCCGCGCGCCTCGGTTTGCCGGTGCCCGCCGCAGCCGTGCTGGTGGTTTCGGGCGCGCTGCTGGCGGCAGGCAACGTCTCGGTGGTGGGCGTGGTGCTGGCTGCAGTGCTGGCCAACCTGCTGGGCGACGGCGCCTGGTTCTATGCCGGGCGGCGCTTCGGCTACCGTTTCATGCGCCTTCTGTGCCGCATCTCGCTGTCGCCCGACTCATGCGTGCGGCGCGGCGAATCGCTCATCGGCCGATGGGGCGGCCTCTCGCTGGTGGCCGCCAAGTTCGTGCCCGGCGTCTCGGTGGTGGCGCCGCCGATGGCCGGCGCGCTGGGCATGTCGGTCTGGCGCTTCATCGGGTTCGACATTGGTGCCGCGCTCATCTGGACCGGCGTTTTCCTGGGGCTTGGCTGGGCCTTTCGCGAGCAGATCCAGGAGGTGCTGGCCATGCTCGCGCAGGCCGGCGGCATCGCAACGCTCGCGCTGGTGGTGGTGCTGGCCGTGATGCTGGTGGTGCGCTACTGGCGCCGCCGCGCGTTCATGCGGCTCACCGGCATGTCGCGCATCACCGTGGACGAGCTGCACGATCTTCTGGCCGGCGAAGCGCCGCCGCTGGTCATCGACGTGCGCGGCGAGGCGGGCCTGCAGGTCGACCCGCGCCGCATTCCGGGTGCGCTGTCGTACACGCTCAAGGCGCTGCAGCAGCGGCACGGAGAACTGCCGGTTATCGGCGGGCGCGACGTGGTGCTTTACTGCAATTGCCCCAACGAGGTGTCGGCCGCCCAGGCCGCGCGCGTGCTGCTGGCCCGCGGTGCGCGCCGCGCGCTCCCGCTCACCGGCGGGCTCGATGCATGGGTGGCATCGGGCCGGCCCACCAGCCTGCACTGATCAGTCCAGCGCTTTATCGGGCAGGACAGACCTCGCCCCGGTGGTAGTCTTCTCCCCCGATGAACCTCCGCACCAAGATCGTCGCGCTGGCCGTTGCACCGCTGCTCATCGCGCTGGTGCTGGTTGCCCTGGCGGTGCGCCACCAGGAGCATGACCTGGCGCGGCGCGAGCGTGCCCTCATCGAGAAAAGCTACATGGACCAGCGGCGCAGCGAACTGCGCAGCTATGTCGACCTGGCGGTAAGCATCGTGCGGCCGCTGTACGACGCGGGGCTGGACGACGAAGAAACCCGCAACGAGGCCCTGCGCCGCCTGGCCGCGCTCGACTACGGCGACGATGGCTACTTCTTCGTCTACGACATGCAGGGCCGCTCACTCATGCATTCGCGCCAGCCCGACCTCGTGGGCAAGAACCTCTGGGACATGCGCGACTCCCGCGGCCGCTTCACCATACAAGACCTGATTGCGGGGGCGCGCGCGGGCGGCGGCTATGTCGAATACGAATGGCGCAAACCCTCCAGCGAGCAGATGGCGCCAAAGCTCGGCTACGTGACCGCGCTGCCGCGCTGGAACTGGATGGTCGGCACCGGCCTGTACCTGGACGACATCGAAACCACCATGCAGGCGCTCGACCGGCAGATGAGCGCCAATGTCACCACCACGCTGCTGTGGATTGCCGGCATTGCCGCGCTCTGCCTGGGCGTGGTGAGCGCCACCGGGCTGCTGCTCAATCTCAGCGAACACCGCGTGGCCGAGGCCAAGCTGCGGCTGCTCGCGCGGCGCGTGGTCCAGTCGCAAGAAGAAGAGCGCGGCCATCTGGCGCGAGAGCTGCACGACGGCACCAGCCAGACGCTGGTGTCCGCCAAGCTGCTCATCGAATCCGCCGTGGACGCGCTCGACCGTGAAAGCCAGGCCGCACCACCCGCACTGACCAAGGCGCTGCAAAGGCTCAACGATTCGCTGCTCGAAGTGCGCCGCATTTCGCACCGCCTGCGCCCGGCGCTGCTCGACACCCTTGGCCTGCCCGCCGCGCTGCAACGACTGGGCGACGAGTTTGCGGAAGAGGGCGCCATCGATGCGTCCATCATGATCGAAGGCGAGGCCTTCGAGCTCTCGCAAGAAGCCAAGACAGCGCTCTTCCGCGTCACGCAAGAGGCGCTGACCAACGTGCGCAAGCATGCAAAGGCGAACCGCGTGCACATTGCCCTCGGCTTCTCGGACGAAGACGGCGTGCGGCTCGAAATTGGCGATGACGGCGAGGGTTTTGATGTGGACGCCATGCAACTCGACCCGCGCCGCGGCATCGGCCTGCGCAACATGCGCGAGCGCATGGAGTCGATCGGCGGGCGCCTCAGCGTGCGGTCCGGCGAAGGCGGAACAACCATCGTGGCCGAAGTGCCGACCCAGAGTGCCAAGCCCGACTAGCCGGATCACGCGATGAAAGACCCCGCCCGAATCATCCGCCTTTTCCTGGTCGACGACCACCCGCTGGTGCGCGACGGCCTGCGCGCGCGGCTCGGCTCCATGTCCAACCTCGAGATCGTCGGCGAGGCGGGCAGCGCAGCCGAGGCGCTTGCGCTCGTCGAAGAGCTGCGCCCCGACCTGCTGCTGATGGATGTCGGCATGAAAGACATGAACGGCATCGACCTGGCAGCGCTCGTGCTGCAACGCCAGCCCGCGCCGCATGTGGTGATGCTCAGCATGTACGACAACCCCGAGTACGTGCAGAAGGCCTTGCAGGTCGGCGCGCGCGGCTACGTGCTGAAAGACGCGCCCGCCGCCGAGATCGTTGCCGCCATAGAGGCCGTGTCGGCCGGCGGCACCTTCCTGAGCCCGGCCGTTTCAAAAAAGCTGTTTCGCAACCAGGCACCCAAGCCGCTGCTCACGCCGCGCGAAAGCGAAATACTCACCGCGCTGGGCAGGGGCGAATCGAGCAAACAGATCGCGCGCGACCTCGGGCTCAGCGTTCGCACCGTGGAGGCGCACCGGCAGAGCATCAAGAGGCGGCTGGGCATCGAAGGGCAGGCGGAGTTGATCAAGTATGCGGTGGAGCATGCACGGGAGTTCGGGGGCGGGTAAGCCGCTGGGGTGGGCTAGAAAAGCCCGCGCTGCGAAGTCGTCAAAGCCAGGAAGCTCTCTCCGATGGGCTGGAGAATGGCGTCGGCAATCGGCTGAAGCTGCCTGGTCAGATAGTGTTCGTAGTCGATGTGCGAATGGCGGGTTTCCAGCGGCTCTGGCCCGTTCCTGGTCATGACGTACTGAATCCAGCCGCCTTTCTGGTATTGCTTGGGCCGGCCGATCCGACCGTTGTGCTCGTCGGCAATGCGAGCGGCGCGCACCTGCGGCGGCACGTTGACCAGGTAGGCGTCGAGCCGATGGCGCAGGCGCTTGCGGTAGATGAGCAAGTCGTCCTTGCCTCCGGCGAGCGTCGACTTCGCATAGTCGGTCACGAATTCCCTGTAGGGCTCGCCCTGGAAAATGCGTGAAAGCAGGCCCTCCTGGAACTGCCGCGCCAACGGGGTCCAGTCGCTGCGCGCCATCTCCAGGCCGCGGTACACCATCTCCTCCTTGCCTGCGGCATCGACACTGAGACCCGCGTAGCGCTTCTTGCTGCCCACCTCCGAGCCGCGAATGGTGGGCATGAAGAACTTCTTGTAGTGGGTGTCCACCTCGATCTCGAGAAAGCTCTCCAGGCCCTGCTCGTCGCGCAGGGTATGCGCCCACCAGCTGTTGATGTCGGCCGCCAGGCTTGCCGCGACGGCGTGCGCCTCCTCGTTGGTATGGGTGCGCTTGAGCCAGATGAAGATGGAGTCGGTGTCGCCATAGATGGCCTCATAGCCCCGCTTCTCCACGAACTCGCGCGTGAGCTTCATCATCTCGTGCCCGCGCAAGGTGACGGCGGACACCAGCTCGGGGTTGAAGAAGCGGCACTCGGCCGCGCCCAGCACGCCGGCGAAGGAGTTCATGAGCAGCTTCAGCGCTTGCGACAGCGGCTCGTTCTTCGCCCCCTTGGCTTCGTCCCGGGCGTGCCAGAGCGTGGTCACGATGGCGGGCAGGCAGTGCCTGTCGCGCGAAAAGACGGTGCCCTTCGGTCCCCTGACGCACGTGGCCGGGTCGCCGGCGTTCGAGCCCTCGACGAGCCCCACCGGATCGACCAGGAAAGTCCGGATGATGGAGGGATAGAGGCTCTTGTAGTCCAGCACCACGACCGAGTCGTAGAACCCTGGCTTCGAGTCCATCACGTACCCGCCAGGATAGGCCTTGCTCGCGATTTCGCCCACGTTCGGCGCCACGTAGCCCAGGCGGTGCATCCGGGGCATGTAGTGGTGGCTGAACGCGGCAATGGAGCCGCCGAAGTGGTCGGCCTGCAGGCCGGTGGTCTGGGCTCGCTCCATCACGAACTGCAGCAGCTTGGCTTTGTCGAAGATCCGCAGCACCAGCTCGCAGTCGCGGATGTTGTAGAGCGCGAGCGCGGGCTTGTCTTCCTGGTACCGCCGCTCGATCTCCGCCATCTTGTCGTATTCATCGCCGATGGCCTTGCCTTCACCGAGCATCGCTTGCGAGACGGTCTCGAGGCTGAAGGACGGAAAGCTCCATACCGCGGCCTTGAGTGCGTCGATGCCGTCGATGACGATTCGGCCCGGCATAGGCGCGAACAGGTAGCCCTGCTTGCCCGGGTGAGTTCGCCATTCGATCGGGCGGCGTTCTCGTCCCAGGAGCAACTGCACGCCGCAGTCGTCGGCTGTCTTCTGAAGCACGCGCAGGTCAAATTGGATGACGTTCCAGCCGATGATCACGTCGGGGTCGTTCCGCTCGAACCAGTCGTTGAGCTTCTCGAGCATGGCCTTGCGGGACGCGCAATAGATCAGCGAGTAGGCCAGGGATTCGTCCGTTCCGGAGGGCGGCTCTGGTGGCGGCTCGCCCAGCATGAAGACGACGCGCTCCGGCGTGCCGTCCAGCGCAATGGAATAGAGCGCTTCGTTCTGGCTCGTCTCGATGTCCAGCGACACGACCTTCAGCACGGGACGGTATTCGGGCGCCGGCTTGAGCTTGCAGTCGACGATGGTGGCGCGCTCTGCCCGCCCACCTTCCACCCGCACGCCGGCTGTGATGAAGCGTTCCATCAGGTAGCGGTCGTGCGGGCGCACGTCCGCCTCGAGCAAGGGAATGCCCGGAGCCTGGAGGGCGCGGGCCAACCGGCCGAGCTGGCGGAAGTGCTTCGCATACACGCCGAGCACAGGTTCCTGATGGAATGTCTTCAGTTCAAGCTCACGCAGCTGCACGTCCGGCGCGGCCGCCAGGTGCGCTTCCACCGCCGCCCGATGCCGGGTGGCGACGAAGGCGACGCTGCGGCGCGAGGTCAGCAACACTTTCCTCGGCCCTGCATCGGTTGCCAGCCAGTACTCGATCTCCGTACCGGCGGGCGTGTCACGCCAGTGGCGGGTGAGGATGAAGCCCTTGAGTTCGGTTGATGTCACGAGAGCTCGGGTTCCTACACGTACTCCAAGAGGATCTTCGCGAAAGCTGCCGGGGCCAGCCGCGGAATATCGTGCGCGCAGTCGAGACGATGCGTAGCCCATTCAGGGTTCAGCCGCAGGCGTTCGTACAGCTCGATGAAAGGGCTTTCTTCCCAGCCGAACGCGGCGATGAAGGCTTTGCTGCGGACATTGCGCCAATTGCCCGTCAACTTGATCGCCTGCAGAAAGGTGGCGATCGGATGTGGGCGGCATCGCTTGTCAAGATGAGCCGAAGGCACGCAATTCAAACCATCCGCCGCTACGCCCGCGATGAAGCGCTCCCGATAGTTCTGGGTGGTGAGCGACCAAACCGACGCACCGTGGTCCGGCACATAGGCATCGGCATAAACGATCGCTTCTACGCGCGACGGCTCCCTGTCAGCCGCGCCGGTGATGACCATTCCTCCATAGGAATGACCGACAAGAATGGCATGCGTATCGCGCCCGCGAATCGCCTGAACCACCTCATCGATATGACAGTCGAGATTGGCCCCGTTCGCAGGCTCGTTGCCCAGCCCCGAGAGCGTGAGCGCCTGCACGTCGTGGCCTTCGCTCGATAGCACCTTGCTCACATCATCGAAGGCCCATGCCCCGTGCCAACCTCCTGGAACCAAAACGAATCTCGCCATCTGATTTGTCCTCTCGAATGAGGCAGCGGAGCCAGCATTGAGCCATCGGACCGCAGCATGTTCAACACGTGCGATTGTCGCTTGGAGATCGCGCCCGTGCATTGCGCGGAGGCCCTTCCGCATAGTGGGCTACACGCCTTCAGGAGCTTGCCGTTCAGGTTGAATTAGCCTTCGATAGCACTCATTCACGCAATGAAGCGCGCATAGTCACTGCAGTTTGGAGTCGGAGAACTTCATCGGCCAAGAAGGAGGAATCTCGGGCCTCGAGCATATTCCAGCATGTGAGCAAGGCGACCAAGCTCGTTGAACTGCTTCACCTTGACTTCAACGAAGCCCTCAGCTGCCTTTAGTCCGCGTTAGCACGGTGCGCTCGGCTTGAGATGCTGATGGAATTCTTATCGAGGTCTTTCGCATTCGCGAACGCATACCCGTTGGCTTCGTGCACCGCGCCGAATACAAGACCTTGAAGCTTGGCTTGTGCGGCAAAGGCTGCCACGTCTTTCACATGAAAGCTGAGCTTCACGCCTACTTGGCCAAGTTTGATGGACTTGGCCGCTTGATGGATGAGCATGCCTGCGCCGCCGCCCGGATGCTTTAGTTCGATCAGGCCCTCGACGACCTCACCATCTGTAAGGAAGCCGAAATGCCAGGCATAGAAAGCAGCAGCCTTTTGCATGTCTCTGGCGTAGATGATGATGGTTCCTAGTGGCGAATCCATGAATGCCCCTTGTTGCTGGGAGAACGCCGAGTGTCAGCGTCGGCCGGCTGCCGCCAGGAGCGAACTCGTTGGGACGTATTCATCGTTGCCATTGTGCTGCGGAGCCAGTCGCTTCTTCCTGCAATTGATTGAGAGCGGCCGTGAATTTCGAGCTTGGTCGATCCCACGCGCCCTCCTCGGTACGCCATATGCGTGCATTCGGCGCTTGCTCGCGAATACCCAAGACAAACTGGAGAAATGCAGTGATCGTCCGCTCGTTCCATTCCGGACCACTTCGGTAATCGAAGGAGATGCAGGTCGGCGTTTCAAGGCTGACGGTCAGCAGAGGCAGCTCGCATCCGCCGATTGTTAGGCCGCCCAGCCCATGCCGGAAAGTCTCTATCTCACCATTCACGAATGCTTTGGCAGGAGCAGGGACAGCTCTGAGAGGGATGTCTTTTTGCTCGGTCACGTGCCAAGCGGAAGGATCTCCAACCACAACGCACTGCGACATCACCCAGTCGTAGACCTGCTCTATCTGTTCAGGGGACAGGTTGTCCACAAAAATGTCGGGCAAGGAGCCATCGTCCTTATCGAAGAGATCGGCTATCTGTAGCCATGGAGACATCGACGACATCGGGCGAGCAATCGAGTTGACGGACCACTAGGGAACGCGGGTTGTTTGCGGACTGAAAAAACTGGCGAGCGAAGTCTGTGGCACCGTGACTCGTCGACTTGATGCGACCAAAGAGCAATTCCCGGCGATGGCGGAATTCTGCCGCAGGTGAACGTCGGTTTTTCTGCCCAAATGTACCGGCTCCAGGCGTTTGGCCAATTACGATGGGCTATGCGTCCTGGCTGGGCGCAATCTCGAAGACATCGCCGTTCGTGCGCGTCGCAGACTCGTGGTAAATGTCGTAGAGATACTGCGCCAGCTCGGTGGGAGGCACATCGGACGGAATCGCGAGGCCTGCGGGCCGACGCTTGCCGTCGTTTCCTGAAAGGTGAGCCGCCCATTCGTCACCGACTCGCTCGATGGCAATGATTCGCCCGAAAACGTTGAAGCGGTATCGCATAGCGCATCCATTCTCAACTAAACGCTGTCGCTCACCCCCTGATCGCAGCACTCCAGAACTCATTCGCCGCCTTCCCCAGGAGCTCACTGTCCCGGTAGAGCCTGATCTCCAGCGGAACGGCCCACTCGCTGCTCGCTGCGGCAACAAGGCGCCCTTGGCCGATGTCTTCTTCCACGAGGGTCTGCGGCAGCCATGCGATGCCCCTGCCGTCCAGCGCCATCGTCCGGAGCACCGAGGCGAGGTGGGCCGTGAAAACGACCTGGACATTCAGCGACTCCAGCCGCCGGCTGACCAAGGCACGCATGATGCGCCCCAGCCCCGATTCCTCGCTGTAAAAGAGCACCGGCACGGCCGATGCGCCCTTGCGTGAAAGCTGGTGCAGCGGCTTGCCGGCGCCATTGGGTGCGGACACTGCGACCAGCATGTCCCCGCCGATCCGGGCTGATTTGTATGTGTCTGCATCGAGCGCGCCATGCGCATCAGGGTGTGCGTGGCTCAGAACAAACTGGACCTTGCTCTGCAGCATCAGAGATTCGCAACGCTGAAGCACATCGGACATGAGCTGCACCGGCCCAAGCGTGATGCTCGACTCGAGGCTGCGAATCCATCGCGGCAGGAAGGTCATGGAAAGCGCATGCGTGCACGCAATGCGCAGGGTCACCGAACTCGCCTCTGCAACCTTCCTGGCGTCGCCCGGTACGCGGGCCACCCTCGCGATCAATTCCTGCGCCACGCCGGCAAACCACTCGCCAACTTCGGTGAGCGTGGCGGGCTGCGTGCTGCGGTCGAACAGGTCGGCGCCGATCCACTCTTCCAGCGCACGAATGCGGCGGCTGAATGCGGGTTGGGAGCTATGGCGCTCATCTGCCGCACGCGAGAAATTTCCGGTTGCCGCCAACGCCAGGAAGTCGTCAAGCCAGATCAGGTTCATGTCCGGTTCGTCCAGCGCATAGAAGTTGAGAAATTGAACATTGGCAGAAAAAGACGGCACGGCCGACCATTCAGTCTCCCACTCACCCGTTCTGGAGACAACCGTGAAGATCGTCGAAATCCGCGAGAAGACCATCCCCATCAGCTCGCCCATTCGCAACGCCTACATCGACTTTAGCAAGATGACGCTGAGCCTTGTCGCAGTGATCACCGACGTGATCCGCGATGGCAAGCCGGTCGTCGGCTACGGCTTCAACTCCAACGGCCGCTACGGCCAGGGCAAGCTGATGCGCGAGCGGTTCATCCCGCGCATCATGGAAGCGAACCCGTCGTCCCTCGTCGATGACAGCGGCAACAACCTCGATCCGCACAAGATCTGGAACACGATGTTCACCAATGAGAAGCCGGGCGGCCATGGCGAGCGGTCTGTGGCCATCGGCACCATCGACATGGCGGTGTGGGACGCGGTGGCCAAGATCGAAGGCAAGCCGCTGTTTCAGTTGCTGGCCGACCGCTACGGCGACGGCAAGCCCAACCGCAAGATCTTCGTCTACGCAGCGGGCGGCTACTACTACCCGGGGCAAGACCATGGAAAGCTGAAGGACGAGATGCGCAGCTACATCGACCGCGGCTACACGGTCGTGAAGAAGAAGATCGGCGGGGCCTCTCTCGACGAAGACCTGCGCCGCATCGACTCGATCATGGAAGTGCTGCAAGACGGCCAGAAGCTCTGCGTCGACGCCAACGGCCGCTTCGACCTGGAAACCGCGATTGCCTATGCCAAGGCCCTGTCGCAGTACGACCTGTTCTGGTACGAGGAGCCGGGTGATCCGTTGGACTTCGAACTGCAAGCGGCCCTCCGCAATTTCTACAAGAATCCGATGGCCACGGGGGAAGATCTTTTCTCGATGCAGGATGCGCGCAACCTGATCCGCTACGGCGGCATGCGCCCGGACCGCGATTGGCTGCAGTTCGATTGCGCGCTCAGCTACGGCCTGGTCGAGTACCTGCGCACGCTGGAGATGTTGAAGGAACATGGCTGGTCGGCAAGCCGCTGCATCCCGCACGGCGGTCACCAAATGTCGCTGAACATTGCGGCCGGCCTTGGCCTCGGCGGCAATGAGTCGTATCCTGACCTGTTTCAGCCGTTCGGCGGGTTCCCGGATGGCGTGAAGGTCGAAAACAGCTTTGTGACCCTGCCTGACTTGCCGGGGATCGGCTTCGAGGGCAAAGCCGATCTGTACCGGGAGATGCAAGCGCTTTCAGCCTGAAGCAAATAACCCACCCAAGGAGACAACACCATGAAGAGCATTTGGCGCTACGCCGCCGGCATCGGCCTGTTCGCTTCGGCCACGTTGGCCTCTGCAGAGTTTCCCGACAAGCCCGTCACGCTGGTGGTCCCGTTCGCGGCCGGCGGCCCGAGCGACAAGATTGCCCGCGACCTGGCCGAGGCACTTCGCAAGCCACTCGGCCAGACCGTGGTCGTCGAAAACGCTGCCGGTGCGGGCGGCACCATCGGCTCGGCCAAGGTGGCGCGCGCCGCGCCGGACGGCTACACGCTGCTGGTGCATCACATTGGCATGGCAACCGCGCCGGCGTTGTATCGCAAGCTCTCTTACAAGGTGCCCGATGACTTCGAAATGCTGGGCGTGATCAACGAGGCGCCTTCGGTGGTGATCGGCAAGCCGACCCTGGAAGCCAACAACTTCGCGGACTTGCGCAAGTGGATTGCCACGAACGGCGGAAAGGTCAACCTGGCCCATGCGGGGCTGGGCTCTGCGTCGCACCTGTGCGGCTTGATGTTCCAAAGCGCCTTGAAGACCACCATGACCGCGGTACCGTACAAGGGAACCGCGCCGGCCATGACGGACCTCATTGGCGGGCAGGTCGATCTCATGTGCGAGCAGGCCACCAACGCTGTTCCGCAGATCGAGGGCAAGAAGGTCAAGGTCTACGGCGTAACCAGCCTCAAGCGCCTGCCGCTGCCGTCGCTCAAGGACACCGCCACGCTGTCGGAATCCGGGCTCAAGGACTTCGACGTGCAGGTCTGGCACGGCTTGTATGCGCCCAAGGGAACGCCGCCCGCGGTGCTGGACAAGCTGAACGCGGCGCTTCGCGTCGCTTTGAAGGATCCGGAACTCATCAAGCGTGAAGAGGCGCTGGGCCTCACCGTAGTAAATGACGACCGCCTGGCCCCGGCGGGCCACAGGAAGTTCGTGGAAGCCGAGAAGACCCGCTGGGCGAAGGTCATCAAGGACGCCGGTGAATACGCCGACTGAGTGCGGGGAGAGAAAGAGCATGAAGATCGGAATCATCGGCGCCGGCAATATCGGCGCGTGCCTCGCCCGCAAGCTCGCAGCCAGTGCCCATGACGTCAGGCTTGCCAACTCGAAGGGGCCGCAAACCATCCGGGACCTCGCCGCCGAAGTCGGTGCCACGCCGGTGACCAAGGAAAACGCGGTGGCCGATGCCGAGGTCGTCATCCTTGCGATTCCGTTTGCAAGCCATCGAGACCTCGCGAGCTTGTTCGAGAACGTGGCGCCCGAGGTCGTGGTCATCGATACGTCCAATTACTATCCGTCTCGCGATGGCGCGATTGCCGAGGTGGACGCCGGAAAGCCCGAAAGCGTATGGAGCCAGGAACAGATCGGACGTCCCGTGGTGAAAGCATGGAACGCTGTTCTGGCTGCGACCTTGGAAGAGGGAGGAAGGCCTGCAGGTACGCCCAGTCGTCTCGCGATTCCCGTGGCTGGAGACGATGCGAAGGCAACGGCGACAGCCCGGCAGTTGGTCGATCAAACAGGGTTCGACGCGCTGGACGCCGGGAGCCTTCAGGACTCCTGGCGCCAACAGCCGGGGACGCCCGCGTACTGCACCGAGTTGGCCATCGGTGATTTGAAGCTGGCGATCGAAGCAGCGGAAAAGGACCGCGCGCCCCGCAATCGGGATGCCTTGATGAAGGAGTTTGCATCAGCAGGCGGAGCGCTGACGCACGCGCAAATCGTTGCGCGAAACCGCAGTGTCACGGCATAAATCAGCGCTCGTTTTCAGTGATCTATGCGCCGCACCGCCGGCTCTCGTCCGCTGGTCAATTTTTTTTGAACAACGAGCTGAGGTAGTTCGGGCCTGCGGGCTCAATCCGCCTTGAAGCCCGTTGCAGCGACCACCTTGCCCCAGCTCGCCGTGTCCGCGGCGATCACGCGGGCGAACTCCTTCGACGTGGTGCCGGTAACGCTGAAGCCCGCATCCTCCAGCTTGGCCTTGCCTTCGGCCGACTGAACGGCCTTGCGGATGTCGGTCTCGAGCCGGGCGATGATTTCGGGCGGCGTCCTGGCCGGCGCGACGACGCCGAACCATGAGTTGAAGGCCAGCTGCGGAAAGCCTTGCTCGCGAAAGGTCGGAACGTCGGGCAGGCTGGCGCTGCGCGTATCGCCGCTGGAGGCCAGTGCCAATAGCTTGCCGGCCTTCACGTTGGCTGCCGACAGGCCCACGCTCGCGAAGGCACCCGACACATCGCCGCTGAACAGGCCGCCCAGCGCATCGCCCGTGGTCTTGTAGTGCACCGGCTCCGGCTTGATGCCGATGGCATCACCGAAGAGAAAGGCGCCGAAGTGGCCTGGCGTGCCTGCGCCGAAGGTGCCCATGAACAGTCCCTTCTGTGCGCGGCTCCACTCAACGAACTGCTTCACGTCGCGCGCCGGCACCTTGGCAGGGTTGACCACCAGCATGAAGTTGGAGGTGACCACCTGGCTGACGGGCACGAAGTCCTTCTTC
Source organism: Variovorax paradoxus (assembly GCF_009755665.1). Taxonomy (NCBI): domain Bacteria; kingdom Pseudomonadati; phylum Pseudomonadota; class Betaproteobacteria; order Burkholderiales; family Comamonadaceae; genus Variovorax; species Variovorax paradoxus. The sequence continues at coordinate 4,371,445 of NZ_CP046622.1, read as the reverse complement.
GGGTCGTAGGAGAGCTTGCTGTAGCTGCTGGGCGCAATGGCCAGCTGGCCGGTCTCGCCGAGCATGATCGTGTAGCCGTCGGGCTGTGCGCGGGCCACTTCAGAGGCGGCGATCAACCCGCCGGCGCCCGGCTTGTTGTCGACGATGACGCCGAGGTTTCCCCACCCCTCGGACAGCTTCTGGGCCAGCAGCCGCGCCACGATGTCCGGACCGCTGCCGGCCGGGAAGCCGACAACGAGGCGCACCGGCCGCTGGGGATAAGCGGCTGTCTGGGCGAGCGCCTGCGACGCCCACGACATGCCGCCGAGCCCGATCAGCGTGGTGGCGGCAATGAGCGCGCGGCGGCGCGCGCCCGTGGTAAGCGCGGTTGTCATTCAGGTCTCCTGTCGGTATTGAAATTAAGTGGTGGCTGGCGCGTTGGATCACTGCAGCGCGAAGAAGCGCATGACGACCTGGGCCGGGTGGCGCACGCCGACACCGACGAACATCCGCTCGGTGATCCAGCGCAGCGATTCGCTGCGCGTTTCGAACGAAGGCGCACAGCGGAAATAGACCTGCGCAGGGTCCACGGGATCGCCGCGCAGCAGTTGCGCCATCACCTCGGCCGGCGCCGTGCGCATTGCGCGGTTGCGCACATAGATGCGGTCGCCCGCGTCCGTCTCCAAGCCGTAGCGCGCGTCCAGCTCCGAGACCGTCTCGCTCGCGATGCGCTGAAAATCGGCGCCGCCTGGCAGTACTCGTCCGTTCCAGCCATCACCCTTGGCATGGCCACCCAAAATGGGCACCACACGGCGCAGCCCCTGAGCGCCTTCGCTGAGCACCAACGGCTCGCCCACTTCTACGGATACGTCGGCAAACCAGGTGAGCCGAGGTGCGGCAAGCGGATCGTTTTGCTGAAGAAGGGAAGCCATGCCCTAGCGTAAGTCCGGTGGCCGGGCAGCGCTGTCATCCCGGAAGATGACGGGATTCCCCGTATTGCCCCATGCGCACCTGGATTCCCGATCTGCCCGCCAAACCCGTCGGAGCGCCGCTGTTGCAGTGCCTGCCGATGGTGGTGCCCGCGGTGGGCGAGCTGGGCTTCGGGGCCTGCCTTCTCGAGGCCATGGCGTCGGCACTGCCGGTGGGCTCGTTTTCGGTCTACCGCACGGGGTCGCGGCCGGCGATCTTTCTGAGCGGCAGCCGGGGAATGCCCGACACCACCCAGGAATGTTGGCGCGCCTACCTCTCGGGCCCCATTCGAAGCGACCGCACCTTGCGCGAAGCGAGTGCTCCGCAACTGCGCGTGTGCCATATCACCGCGCCGGAAGTGCCTGCTGAACATCGTGCCAAGGTGTACGAAGCCCATGGGGTGGTGGAGCGCGTCTCCGTGGTCGAGGAGGAGCCCGCTGCTTGCGGCGACGCGCTGTTTGCAGTCAATTTTTATCGGCATACCCACCAGCGTCCGCTCAGCGATGCGCAACTGGCGGACTTCGGCGTTGCCGGGCGGCTGCTCATGGCACTCACGCGCAAGCACATCGCCCTGATACGCGTCGACGTGGCCGACGCGGCCGACGAACTCAGGGCGCGGCTGCTGGTTTGTTGTCCGGCCCTCACGACGCAGGAGTTGAACGTGTGCCTTCGGCTGCTGCGCGGCATGACCCAGGAGGGCATCGCATCGGACATGGGCCTCGCGCTGCCCACGGTCAAGACCTATCGCAACCGCGCTTTCGGCAGGCTCGGAATCCACTTTCGCAGCGAACTGTTCGCGCTCATGCTGCCGGAGCGCGAGGCAGGCAAAGGCGGGGGCAGATCGCCTGCTTGTCTTTAAGGCGGGGGATCCGAGGCGCCGGTGCGCGCCATCTGCGGCGCATCGAAGCGCGCGGGAGCCTGAGGCGAGCCTGCCAGGTCGGCGCGGGCAAACTCGAAGCAGTCTGTTCCCGCAGGAAGCACCACGCCGGTCTGCGCGGAGCTGGTCCAGATATGCGAGCTGATCGAAACCGAGTTCGGATCGTCGAAAGCCCCACGAGAGATTGCTCGATACTCGGGCCAACGCTCGAATGTGAGAGTGATCGTGGTGCCGCACTTGGGGCAGAAATGAACATGCACCTGCCTTGAACTGCTTTCCGATCGATGCGAGTACCGCGACATCGGCTCGCCCGAGAACTCGACCGCATCCACCGCATACATCGACTCCGCGTACGACGTGGAGCCCGTCATTCGCTGGCAGAACCTGCAGTGGCATTGCAAGGTGCGCATCGGCTCGCCCAGGGCGACAAAGCGTACCGAGCCGCACAGGCATCCTCCATTGCGTTGAGCGCTCATGCCAATCTTCTCCTCATGTTCACGTTGGGGTCCTGCGCCTGGCGCAAAGGCCGCGCTTCACGGCAACCCTGCTCGAACCCTGGATGACCGACTTGTCCCAAAGGAGCCAGCGCGCTTCGAAAAGACCTTGTGCTGACAGCTGGTTGAACACGTCGAAGGTCTGGCCACCGACCAGCACAATGGCTTGGCCTCCCTGCAGGGGTGATGTGAAGGCTAGGAACGCACCCGGTGAATGGCACAAAGCTTGTTCCCATCGGGGTCACGCACATAGGCAAGGTAATAGCGGCCCAACGCCTCGTCACGCAGACCCGGGGGATCTTCGATAGATACGCCGCCATGCGCCACCGCAGCGTCGTGAAACTCTTTCACCAGCTCGGGGGTCGCGCATTTGAAGCCGATGGTTCCTCCGTTTGCGCACGTGGCGGGCTGATCGTCGATGGGCTCGCTGATCCCCAACGTATTTCCATCGTGCCGGTAGAACAGGCGAACATGGCCCGTTGGCGCAAGATTGCGGACAGGCCCGCCCTCCGCGCCGAGCACGCGAAGAACCGCATCGTAGAAGCGTTGAGAGCGCTCGATGTCGTTGCTGCCGATCATGATGTGATTGAACATTGGTAGCTCTTTTTTCTGCTTTTGGGCGATGTGACGAGAAAGCGAGTTTAGGCACGCATTGAAGGCGCGCAAAGTGCCAGATCTCTCAAATCCAGTGCCGATCCGCTCACGCCTTCGAGTGAGCCTCGTCCTGATACCCTCCAGATCATTCCATCCGCGCCGATTCCAGAATGCCCGATTTACCCCACAGCCCAGCCGCCGACCGCAACAAGCAACCCATCCTCGATGCGTTGATACGCATCCTCGGCGAGCGCGGTGCTGCGCTGGAAATCGCATCCGGCACCGGCCAGCACGCTGCCTGGTTTGCAGCGGCAATGCCTCGATGGACATGGCAGCCTACCGACGCGGATGCCCGCATGCTCCCCGCTCTCGAGGGGCGCGTCGAAGAAGCCGCACTGCCCAATCTCCGGCCGCCGCTCCTGCTCGATGTGATGACGCCGCAATGGCTACCGCAAGGCCCTGCGTTCGTTCAAGGCGAAGAAGAAGCGAAGTTCGACGCGATCTACTGCGCCAACATGCTGCACATCGCACCGTGGGCGGCGTGCGCCGCGCTGATGCAAGGGGCGGCGCGGCATCTGCTTCCCGGCGGGTTGTTGATCACTTACGGGCCTTACTTCGAAGAAGACGCTGCACCCGCACCCAGCAACCTGGCGTTCGATGAAGACTTGCGTTCACGCAATTCCGCCTGGGGCATTCGCCGCCTGAAAGACGTGGCGGCAGAGGCGGGCGCAGCGGGCCTCTCGTTGCGCGACCGCCATCCGATGCCTGCGAACAACCTGCTGTTGGTGTTCGGTCGCTGACTCCCTCGGGCGCACAATTCCGCCTGCACCACTCTGCTCACGGTAGAAACTTCCATGACTGATCTCTCCGCTCCGTCTCGCGTCGCTGTCGTCACCGGAGGTGCGCGCGGCATCGGCCTGGCCATCGGCCGCTGGTTCCTCGCGCATGGCTACAACGTCGCGCTGCTCGACATCGATGTCTCCACGCTCGATCAGGCGGTGGCCGATCTGGCTCAACCCGAGAGGGTGCTCGGCTTGCACTGCGACATCTCGAATCCGTCGCAGGTCGCCAGCGCCGCCAAGGCCGTGGTCGAGCGCTTCGGCCATGTCGATGCACTGGTCAACAACGCGGGCGTGGCGGTGTTCAAGCCGGTGCTCCAGACTTCGTTCGAAGAGTGGCGCACGGTGCTCGGCACCAACCTCGACGGCGCGTTCCTGTGCACTCAGGCGTTCGGTGCGCTGATGGTGGCGCGCGGGCGCGGTGCGGTGGTCAATGTCGCCTCCATTTCCGGCCTGCGCGCGAGCACGCTGCGGGTTGCGTATGGCACCAGCAAGGCGGCGCTCATCCACCTGACCAAGCAGCATGCGGTCGAACTCGGCAATGCCGGCGTGCGCGTGAACGTGATCGCCCCGGGGCCGGTCGAGACCGAGATGGCCAAGCTCGTGCACACCGTGGCAATCCGCTCCGACTACTACGACACCATTCCACTGGGCCGCTACGGCACGACGGAAGAAATGGCCAACACGGTGGGCTTTCTGTGCAGCGACGAGGCCAGCTTCATCAACGGCCAGGTGCTTGCGGTGGACGGCGGCTTCGATGCCGCCGGCGTGGGCTTGCCGACCTTGCGCAAGGGCGCCCCCGCGTCCTGATTGCTTGCCGGTGTCAGCGCACGCGCGGCACCGCGGCGGTCAGTAGCGCAAGTGCCCTGTTCAGCGTCGAAGTTGCGAACCACTGGCCCTTGGAATGCCCGATCCGCACGACGATGAGATCGTGCGAAGGAATCACCAGCACGAACTGGCCTCCGGCGCCAAGCATGTAGTAGGCAGACGTCGGCGCTGCCAGCGAACTCATCCCGTTGATCCAGAAGAAGCCGCCGTAGATGGGGCGCTTGTCCGCGGCCCATGCCGGTGCAACGCTGCTCACGAAGTTGACGAAGCCTTCGGGCAGGATGCGCTCGCCGTTCCACACGCCGTCCTGCAGGTAGAGGTTGCCCAAGCGGGCCCAGTCGCGCGCCGACATGAAGTCGTAGCCCTGCGTGAGAAAGTTGCCGTAAGGATCGGTCTCGATCACCATCGAGCGAATGCCGATCTTGTCGAACAGCGCGCGTTGCGGAAACGAGAGGTACTCCTCGCCGCGCTTTTCCACCGCAAGGCGCACCAGGTAGTTGGCGAGCACCGGATCGGTGTTGCGGTAGCGGCCCACCGCGCCGGGCGGCCATTGCTGCGGGCGCGTGGCGGCGTAGTTGAAGGCGTTGATGCGGCCCGTGTAGTAGTAGGTGTGATCGGGGTAGGTGCCGTTGGGATCGAAGTCCGGATCGTCGGGCGCCTTGATGCGCAGCCCGCTCGACATTTGCAGGATGTCGGAAATCTTGATCTGCTGGCGGCCGTCGCCGGCCCCTTGCCACTCGGGAATCGGTGCCTGCTGGTCGAGCTTGTACACACCCTGGTTGATGAGCACGCCCATCATGGTGGCAACGACGCTCTTGCCCATCGACCACGATTCGAGCGGCGTCGTCGGGCCGATGCCGTTCATGTAGCGCTCGGCGACGATGCGCCCCTTGTGCGTGACCACGAAGGCGGCCGTGTAGGCCTCCGGCACCCCGAACGCCGCCTCGACGGCCTCGTTGACCTTCGCCATGTTGACTTCCGCGGGCGGCGGGTCGCCGGGCAGCACCTCGCCCATTGGCCAGGGTTGGGTCGCAGGGTCGGGCAGGGTGCTCTTGACCTCGACGGGCGTGAAGAAAACGCCGTCGCTGCCCGCCGGCAGCGTAACGCAGCCCTGCGAGCCAAAGTGGCGCGCCACGAGCGTCGCGCCGTTGGGGATCGAGATGCGGACTTCCTTCTTCACACGGTCGACCACTGGCTTGCCAACGTTCTTGCGCTGCTCATAAGGCCCCACGAAGTAGCCGAGGCTCTCGGCCGCAACATCGGGATCGATGCCCGTGATGAACACGGCGGAACACATCGTCTTCGCATAGCCGGAGGTATGGTGCTCCAGCACGTTGCCGGGAGGAGGCACATAAGGCGTGTTCAGTTCGAGAGCCCGGGCGCGGGCAATGAGCGCCTCGCGTTCGGGCAGCTGGGCCGTGGTGGGCGGAGGAGCCGCCGGAACACCGATCACTCCGCCGCCTCCGCCGCCGCCACCACCACCACCACCACCGCACGAGGCCAGCAGGGCAGCCAGGCTCAGGGCCGCAGCGGTTGTGGCAAGGGAGCGGCGGATCGGGCAATGCATTGGCGGTCCTTGGTAGTTTCGCAATGGGAGCGGTGGGCGTTTGCCGTGCGCAAACTTCAACACCGGCGGGATTGTGTGTGAATCCAATGCGGCCGCCTAGCTCTTTTCAGGGCGGGCGCAGGCGATGTAGCTCCAAGGTTCTCATCTCTTTCGCAAGGTGCTTCAACGGGTCTGCGCCACGACGAGTCTTGAACGAAGCCGCCGTTAGCGACACACGTCGTACCCGCCGGTTTCCAGATGAAGGTGGTCCCGGTGGGCCGCGTTGTAGTCGGGGCCCAGGACGCCGTTGAAGAAGCGGCAGGCGCCGCGGTGTGCATCGCGCAGCAGCAGGGCGGCGGGATCGTGGGTGCTTGCAGCATCCGCGGACCCGCTGCGGGGCCAGGCCTGCAGCACCGTGATGCGCCGGCCGTTGGCAAGCGTCAGGCCGGCAACGTCGAGCGCATCGGCCGTCGCATGCCGGCTGCGCGAAGCACCCGGCACGGCGCCTTCGCCGCGGTTCACGTTGCGGCAGGCGTAGCTGCCCAGGTGCTCGACCGCCGCCACCGGCTGACCGAAGTGCTGCATGGCGGCGGGTTGCAGTGCGTGTCTCTCCCACATGAAGAAGGACAGCGCCATGGGGCAGCTCAGCGAAGGCGCCGTGCCCAGGCGCACGCCGGCGGAGCGCAGCCTCACCGCGTTCTTGAAGCCGCAGCCCGGCGCGGTGACCCGGTCCGGCAACAGGTCGTACTGCATGCCGGTTTGTGCCAGCGCGGCAAGGCAGCGCGCAGGCTCGCTGCGGGCGCGCGAAAGCTTGTAGCCAGTCAGCCAGCCGGGCGGCGCACTCACGTCGAGCGGCGCCCATGGATTGAAGCGGTCCGGAATCCCCAGCCTGCCGGTCGCGACCGCCCATGCGCCCAGCAGAACTGCAGCGAGGGTGGCGCATGCAAACGCCTTGCCGAGCCAGCGTTTGCGGCTTGAAAAACTCGGCTCTGTCGGATCATCCGAAGGGTTCAAGGCCAGCGCTCCGATGCAGTGCCAAGCAGGAGTGGATCGCCATGCTGCGGCTCTGCAAAAAGCAGGACGCTAAAAGGCCTGGCGCTACGCGGCTGTAGTCTGACGTGGCCTCCTGATGTGCGGCGATGTGCCGGTAGACGTCGGCGCCTTTACTTGCCGCCGGAAAGCGCAATTGCATCCGCACCGGCCGGATACCGCACCGTCGGCGCGGGGTCGTTCGCTGCCCGCCACACCGCCTCGGCCACATCGGCCGCGGTGGTCACTGCCGTCGGGTTTCCCAATTCTGCGAACACGCTGTGCGCCAACGGTGCGTACGCCTCGGGAATCAGGCCCTGCATGCGCTCCGTGCCGTTGGCCGTGAATTGCGTGCCCGGCCCAAAGCCTGGCTCGACGAGCTTCGCGCGAATGTTGAAAGGGGCGAGCTCGAACACCAGCGACTCGGTGAAGCCTTCGATGGCGGTCTTGCTCGCGGTGTACGCCGCCACCAGGGGCATGGGCGCTAGGGTGACAGTGGATGTGACGTTGATGACGACACCCGACTTCCGGAGCCGGAACTGCGGCAGCACGGCCTGAGTCATCGCCATCATGCCGAAGGTGTTGGTTTCGAATATCTCGCGCACGGTGGCCATGGGCGTTGCCTCGAACGCCCCGAAGAGCCCCAGCCCCGCGTTGTTGACCAGCACGTCGATGGGCCCCGCAGCGTCAATCGCGGCGGCAATGCTCTCTGGCTTTGTCACGTCGAGCGGCAGCACGCGCAGGCGTTCCGACAGAGGCATGAGCTCGGCGCGCGGCGTGCGCATGGTTGCAATGACATGCCAGCCTTGCGCGTGGAAGTGGCGCGCGGTTTCTAGGCCGTAGCCAGACGAGCAGCCGGTGATCAGGACGGTCTTCATTGGGTTCCTTTTGAATTTGTTTGAAGGTGCGCCACGATATCGGCGCGGAGCCGGACTTTGAATAACCTATAGTCCTTCTTTTATTTGCAGGAGTCCGGCATGTCCGATCCGCTCGCCGACATCGTCAAGCTGCTGCGCCCGCGCGCGGTGTATTCGAAGGTCATCAGCGGCGCGGGCTCTTGGGCGGTGCGCTACTCGGAGTTCGGCGAGCCCAGCTTCTGCACCATGCTCGAGGGCGAATGCGTCCTTGCGGTAGACGGGCAAGAGCCTCTTGCCCTTGCCGCTGGCGACTTCGTCCTCATGCCGGCCACGCCGGGGTTCACCATGTCGGGCCTGGAACCGGCAGGGCCGGTGTTTGTAGACGCCAAGAAGGTGCCCGCGCCAACGGAAGAAATTCGCCACGGCAGGCGCGAAGGCCCTCCGGACGTGCGAATGCTCGGCGGCTACTTTGCCTTCGAATCGCCGGACGCATCGTTGCTGGCATCGCTGCTTCCAACGCTGCTGCACGTGCGGGACATCGGGCGCCTTTCGGTGCTGGTGCAGCTCGTGAGGGAAGAGTCGCTCCAGCAGAAACCGGGGCGCGATCTCGTCCTCGAACGCCTTGTCGAACTGCTGCTGATCGAAGCCTTGCGCTCCACGCCTGGGGAGTGCGCGCCGCCGGGGCTGCTCCGCGGGTTGGCCGACCCGCGGTTGTCGGCCGCGCTGCGGCACCTGCATGGCGATCCCGCGCAATCGTGGACGGTGGCCGATCTTGCAAGAAAGGCCGCACTGTCGCGTTCGGCATTTTTCGAGCGCTTCTCGCGCGCCGTGGGCCTGCCGCCCATGGAATACCTGCTTGCCTGGCGCATGGCGATTGCCAAAGACCTGCTGGCTCGCAGCGACGTGGGCATTGCGGAAGTTGCGGAGCGCGTGGGCTACGGCTCCGCCAGCACATTCAGCACCGCGTTCAGCCGCCATGTGGGCCAGCCGCCGGGCCGTTTTGCACGCCAGGGCTAGCGAGTGCCTCAGGGTCGGGGTGCGATGAGCGGATCGAGCATGGCGCGCAGCCGCCGTATCGCCAACTCGTGCCGCAGCGTCTGCGCCCCGCGGCCGTAGGTCATGGCCTTGCGAATGAGCCGCAGCTGCTCGCGCTGAAGCTGGGTTTTCAGGCGCCGTGCGCGCAGGCCGAAGGTCCAGCCCATTTCGATGCGAACCCTGTAGCGCGACAAAGGCGCGCCCAGGCGAACCCACTCGTCGTCACGGATCAGATCGCGCTCGGGCACGAAGTAGGCCGCAAGGGCGTGCAGGTAAGCGCCGTTCTCACGGGCGGCCACGCGCCAGAAGAGCCCGGCCGCAATCATCGCGGGAATGCCCTTGACGACAAGCAGCACCGCCATCTCGCCGTAGCCACCGTCGAAAAGATCTTCGAGCCACGGCGAGTTCCAGATGAAATGCATGGCCCAGGCCAGCGCAAAGCACAGAAGGGCGCAGCCGATTCTTGCCGCCATGGGGCGTTCGGGGTGCAGCAGGAACCAGGCGACGCCGAAAGACGCGATCGTCGTGTAGGCCGCGTGGCTCCACAGCCCGCTCAGCAGCCCGCGCGTCAGCAGGTTCAGCAGCACGGGGTACACCTGGTTCTCGAGCGGAAAATGCATGGAGGCGTTGACGGTGTAGGTGAGGTTTTCGACCACCTGGAAGCCCAGCCCCGTCATGGCCCCCACGATGAGCACCGAAAGGTAGGTCTGGAACTGGTTGCGCGCCACAAGAATCAGCAGCACCACGCCCGCGAGCTTCAAAAACTCTTCGGTGATCGGGCCCGCAATGGCTGGCCCCCAGACCGCCACGAAATCGGGCGACACCAGCTTGGCGCACAGGCTTTGAATGGCAATGTTCGCCGGCGCTGCAAAGTAGACCGCACCCAGGCCGCCCCACGCAAATGCGAGGAAAAAAGCCTCGGGCGGATGCTGCTCGAGCAGGTCCAGCGTACGAAACACCAGAAGAAAAACCAGCGTGTAGATACCCCACACCAGCAGCCCCAGCAACGCAGTGATGGGAACGACCCGGAACCCCACCGAGAACATGTTGAAGGTGTAGAACAACCCGTTGACGATTAGCGCCGCCAGCAGCCAGAAGGCCGCACGGCGCGGCTGGAAGAACGAATCGGTGCCCACCGGCCATTCGGCGCGATCCTGTTGGTCGGCAAGTTCGAGGTTCACTGCGGAGCCTCCAGGTCCATCGATTCGAGCATGTCGCGCGCGTCGGCCATTGCCTCGTTCAGGCCGTCGCTGGCACCGTAGACATCGATCTGCACGAGCGAGCGGCGCTGCAGGTCGACCACCTGCCAGAACCGGCCTGCCAGCTTTGAACCGTAGTAGGCAAAGGTGTTGCCCTGCAGGCCCCACGGCGTGACAAAGCCGGACACGTCGCCGTCGATCTGCAGGCCCTGGCCGCGCTCCATGAGCCTTTGCTGCCGCGTCATCGGCCCGCCTGGCCCGCCCGCCCATGGCCCGGTGGTCACCAAGAACTTGTGGCCGCCCTTGAACAGCATCAAGGACCTGCCCGCCCGGGAGCGGGACACGTCCATTTCCCACCCTTCGGCGGGAACGAACCGCGCGTGCCCGACGGCCACCGTTTCGCCCGCGGGCAACGGTCGGCTGCCCGGCGTGCGGCTGTCCCACAGTTTCAGGCCGCCGACATACCCCGCAATTGCAAGCAGTACAGCGAGCGCGCCTGGCCAGGTTCGGTATGGAATGCGGCGTGATGGCTCGAGCATGCTTTTATCGTGCCACACGACAGGCGGCAGGACTTGCATTGCCCTCGCGCACGGCTATCCTCCACGGCCATTGGAAATCGAAGTACCCGTAGAACCTTCAGGACGAGACATGAAAAAGACGGACGCAAGCCAGGAGCTGCCGGCACCGGAGCTCATCTCCAGAAAAATCGCCGAGCTCGGCGACTGGCGCGGTGAATCGCTCGGCAAGATGCGCGAACTCATCAAGCAGGCGGACCCGGAGGTCGTCGAGGAGCTGAAATGGATGGGCACGCCGGTGTGGTCGCACAACGGCATCATCTGCACCGGCGAAACCTACAAGGGCAAGGTGAAGCTCACCTTCGCCAAGGGCGCCTCGCTGAAAGACCCGGCCCGGCTTTTCAACTCGAGCCTCGACGGAAACGTGCGCCGCGCCATCGACATTCTCGAAGGAGAAACAATCGACGGGGCGGCGTTCAAGGCGCTGGTCCAGGAGGCGGTGGCGTTCAACAGTTCGGGCAAGCCCAAGGCCTCGAAGAAGGCGAAGGACTGAGCAAGCCAGCGGCAGCGCGTGCGGCCGTTTACTTGCCCGCAACCGTCTCGGGCATTGCCGACGAGTGATGATGGGCGATGAGCCACTGGCCGTTCACCAGTTCATACACGTAGGTGTAGCGCGCGTGCACCGATGTGCCGTCCTTGAACTTGAAGGTATAGGTGCCCACGTCTTGCGCCACGTTGCAACCGATGCGGATGATGCGCTTGTCGATCGTGCCCCGTGGCTCGCCCTTCAGAAACTTGACGAAGTAGTCGCGAATTTCCGCAGGCGTGCTGCGCGGGTTGTTCGACACGGTGGGCAGCAGCACGCCGTCGGGTGCGTAGTTGGCAGTGACCTTGTCCGGGTCCAGCGTGCGCAGCGAATCGTTCCAGCGGTCGAACAGCGCGCTCACCTGCGCTTGCGTCACCGGGGCGCAAGTCGCCGCTCCGGAGGCGGCATTGGCGCCGGCAGCGAAGCTAAGGGCCAGCAGGCTGGTGGCGGTGGTGGTCGCGAGAAGTCGCATCTTCATTTTGATTCCTGTGCAGTAAGGTGAAAGCTACGCCGTTTTCAGTCGGCGCTGCACCGCATCGCGGCGCAGGAATCAAGTGTTGGCGGAGCGGATGAACGCCAGGCCCTGCGCGGAATGACAAACCATTAACGTGCAGATGAACAGCGCATGAACGCGGGCGAGCTTCTTTTCAGCTTTCCTGTGCGTCGAGCCGGTAGCCGAAGCCGCGCACGGTCTTCAGCAGCGCAAGCGCATGGCCGTCGTCGATCTTGCTGCGAAGGCGGCGCACATACACATCGACCACGTTGGTCAGCGGGTCCTCGTTGGTGCCCCACACGTTCGACAGGATGCGTTCGCGGCTGTACACGCGCCCCGGGGCGCTCATCAACAGCTCCAGAAAGGCCAGCTCGCGCGCCGTCAGAGAGACCGGCCGGCCGGCGCGCGTGACCTGCATGCTCTCGCGGTCGAGCACCAGGTCGGCCAGCTGCAGCGTGCTGGCCTTCGGGCGCTGTTCGCGGCCGCGGCGCATCAGCGCTTCGATGCGCGCGAGCAGTTCCTCGAATGCAAACGGCTTGGTGAGGTAGTCGTCGGCACCGAGCCGCAGGCCTTTTACCTTGTCTTCGAGGGTGCTCATGGCGGTGAGCATCAGCACCGGCACATGGTGGCCTTCGGCGCGCAGCGTCTGGCACAGTTCGAGGCCGCTCAGACCGGGCAGCATGAGGTCGAGCACCAGCAGCGAGAGATCGCCGCCGCGCGCGCGCTCCAGGCCCTCGGTGCCGGTGCGCGCAAGCTGCACACCATAACCCTCGGCGCGCAAACCGCGCAGCAGAAAATCGGCGACGCGCGGATCGTCTTCCACGATGAGAATGTTCATGCCGCCTCCAGCAACGCGGTCTCGTCGCCGCGCACTTTCGGCAAGCTGATGCTGACGGTGGTGCCGGCAAAGGGAACGCTGTCGATGCCGATGTGGCCATGGTGTGCACCCACGATGGCCTGCGCAATCGACAGCCCAATGCCCGTGCCTTCCACCCGGTGGTCGCGTGCCCGCCGTCCGCGGTGGAAGCGCTGGAACACCGTGGGCATTTCGTGCGGGTCGATGCCGATGCCCTCGTCCTGCACGACGATGTCGACCTGCTCGCCGCGCTCGCGCCAGCCAAGGCGCACCGTGCCGCCCGCATGCGAATAGCGCACGGCGTTGTCCAGCACGATCATCAGCGCCTGGCGAACGCGGTCGGCATCCACATGCACGTGCACCGGCTGCGCCGCGGTGCCGTCTTGCGCATCGAGCTGCACCCGCACGCCATGCAGCGCACCGAGCGCTTCGGCCTGTTCGGCGGCGTCGGCTACCAGCTGCTGCAACTCGACCTGGCCGGGCCGCATCACGAGCTGGTCGGCTTCCGCGCGGGCGATCAGCATCAGGTCGTCGATCACGCCGGCCAGCTGCTTCACGCCGCCGACGATGCGCCCCAGCGTCTGCTTGTATTCGGCGAGCGGCTTGTCGCTTCCGCGCAGCGCGATCTCGGCCTCGCCGCGAATGGCCGTGGCCGGCGTGCGCAGCTCATGGCTGAGGTCGGCAAAGAGCTGCCGGCGCCGCTGGTCGATCTGCTGCAGGGTTTCGTGCGCGCTACGCAACTCCGCGGTGCGCGCTTCGACCGCATCTTCCAGCCGGCGCCGGGCGGCTTCGGCGGCATTGCGGTGCTGCTGCAGCTCGACCGCCATGGCGTTGAAATGCTCGGCCACCCGGTCGAACTCGTCGTGCGACCCCAGGGCCAGGCGGTGGTCGAGGTTGCCGGCCTGCAGGGCCTGCGTGCCGGCCAGCAGGCGTTCGAGCGGCCGCTGCAGACGGCGGTTCAGGTGCACCGCCATCAGCACGGCCGCGGCCAGCGTGAGCGCCGCCAGCGCAATGGCCTTCAGGCGCAGCGCCTCGAGGCCGCGCTCGGTGGCGGCGCGGGCAACCGGCACCGTGCGCCGCTGGCGCTCGATGGCGCCGTTCACCAGCTCGCGCAGGTCGCGCCCGCGCGTCACGTCGAACACCTGGTTGAGCTCCTGCCATACGGCCGAGAACTCGGCACCTCGCTCCAGCGGCGTCAGGCGCAGCAACCGCTCATGCACGTCGGCAATGTTGGCGTCCAAGAGGTCTACCGCGTCGACCAGCTGCGTGACCTCCGCGGGTACAGCGGAGCCATCGCTGGCCGCAATCTCGGTCCACACGGCCAGGTCGCGATGCGCCAGCTCGTTGAGCCGGGCCGCGCTGGCCTGCATGCCCGCCAACCAGCGGTCGCGCGTTTCGCTGGAGGCTCCCGCGTTCATCAACTGCTGCGACGCCCATACGCGCAGCCGCTGCTTGTTGGCCGACAGTTCCAGCAGCTCGGAGAGGATGTCGCTCGCCAGCCGGCTGTGCTGCGTGTAGACATTGACGCGCGCCGAGCCCCAGTAGACGAAGGCCGCCTGGATGCAAACCAGCGTGACCAGTGCGGCAAACGCCAGTGAAAGCCTTGATCTGAACATGCGCGGACTTTAGCAACTCGCCCGCAGTGCCCTGCGGCGGCGTGCCGCCGGCGCTCAGCCGCGGCCCTGGATCATCTTCCACCCGTTTCCGGAAGGGTCGCGAAAGCCGGCGTCCAGGGTGCCATAGCGCTCTACCGGCTCCTGCGTGAACTCCACCCCCTTGGCAAGCATCTGGGCGTAAGCGGCGCGGCAGTCGGCCACCGTGAGCACCAGCGGGGGCATCGCGCCCTTGGCCACGATGGCGCGCAGCGCCTGCGCCGTTGCCTCGTCGTGCACCGGCGGGCCGGGCAGAAAAAGGCCAAGCTGGAACGAGGGCTGCTCCGGGTGCTGCACGGTGAGCCAGCGATAGCCGCCGTTGCCCACGTCCGTGTGGACGCGAAACCCGAGCTTGTCTACATAAAACGAAAGCGCCTCGTCCTGATCGCGCACATACAAACCGACTACATCAATGCCCTGCTTCATGAACTCTCCTGTGTTTGTTCGGGCCTGTTTGTACCGTTTGCCGCCTGGCGCCGCTTCTCCGAAACTGCGGTCGTGAGCCCGGGCCGGCGCGCGGCGCTCACAATGCACTCGGGCACCGCGCCGAGCTCGCGCACCGTCTGCTTGCCTTGCGAGCGCACCGCGCTCGGGCTGTGGCCGGTAATGTCGCGAAAGGTGCGCCCGAAGGTGCCCAGGCTCGCCCAGCCCGTGTCGAAGGCGATGTCGGTGATGGACCGGTCGGTTTCGCGCAGCAAGGCCATCGCGCGCTCGATGCGCCGGGTGAGCAGATAGCGGTGCGGCGGAATGCCGAAGGCCTGCTTGAACGATCGCGCGAAGTGGGCCTCGGACACGCCGCTTACCTCTGCGAGCCGGCCCACGGGCCATTCTTCGTGCGATGCGGCGTCCATACGGTCTTTTGCGCGCAGCAGCCGCCGCAGCAGGTCGGGGTCTTGAAGGACAGGGGCTTCGCTCACGCAGCCCCCTGAAGATGCAGATTCACGTTCAAGGCTCTCCCTCGTTTGTTTGGCGCGTACCGGCGCCATAGGTACCGGATAATGCCCTCCAAGGCCAATGCGCCAGCCAAAAAAGATCTTTCAACCGAATCTTCCACAAATACCTCAGATGACCATCGAAACCCAGGACGACGTCGCAGCATTGAAACGGATCGGCAGAATAGTCTCGTTCGTGCTGCGCCAGATGCTCGATGCGGCAGAACCCGGCATGACCACGCGCGAGCTCGACGCGCTGGGCGAGCAGCTGCTGAAAGAACAGGGCGCGCGATCCGCACCGAGGCTGACATACAAGTTTCCGGGGGCGACGTGCATCAGCATCAATGAGGAAGCGGCGCACGGAATACCCGGAGACCGGATCATCAAGGCAGGGGACGTCCTGAACATCGATGTATCGGCGGAACTCGACGGCTACTTTGCCGATACCGGCGGGACCATTGTGGTGCCTCCGACCAACCCGCAGAAGACCCGGCTCTGCCACGCAACGCGCACGGCCCTTGCCGAAGCAATGAAGAGCGCCAGGGCGGGGCAGCCGATCAACGCCATTGGCGCGGCCATCGAGCGTACCGCAAAGGCCTATGGTTTCAAGGTCATCGAAAACCTCGGAAGCCACGGCGTCGGCCGCGCGCTGCATGAAGAGCCGGAACACATTGCCGGCTACTTCGATCCCTCGGACAAGCGCATCCTACAGGAGGGAATGGTCATCACCATCGAACCGTTTCTTTCGACCAAGAGCCGCATCGTGACGGAAGCGCCTGATGGCTGGACGCTCGCAGGCGCAAGCGGAAACTTGTCGGCGCAGTATGAACACACGATGATCATCACCAAGGGTGCTCCCATCGTCGTGACGCTTCACTGATTGCAAGCAAGGATTCGCCCTCCGTTTTTCGTATGACCTAGCCATCCACCAACGCTCGCCAGGAGAGACCATGCAGCTTCGCACCGCACGCATTTTTGTTCGAGACCTGCCGGGCGCGTCCCGCTTCTACGAAGAGCTGCTTGGCTTGCAGCTCAAGTCGCCGCGAAGCGAAGAGGGCTTTCGCGTGTTCGACGCAGGACCGATGAGCCTGGTCGTCGAGCGTGTCGATGCGGATGCCCCCGCGGAAGACCAGGCCCTTATCGGACGCTTCACTGGGCTGTCGTTCGACGTTGCGGACGTTCAGTCGAAGTACAGCGAGCTGGCCTCGCTCGGCGTTGCGTTTTCCGGTCTTCCGGAGCAGCAAGCATGGGGCGGCATTCTTGCAACGCTGCGCGATCCTTCCGGCAACGAGCTCCAGCTTGTGCAGCAGCCGTTGCGGTAGCTTTACTTTCTCGCGAATTTCAGGTGGGTCACGTTCGGCGCCGCGACCGTCTTCACCAGGGCAAGGGAATGCAGGGTGTTGACGCCGTCGAACAGGCGTTCCCCACCGCCGAGCAAGATCGGCGCAAGGTGCAGCTGCATTTCATCGACGAGGCCGGCTTTCAGGTACTGCTGCGCGGCGTTGGCCCCGCCCGCCAGTGCCACGTCCTTTCCGCCTGCCGCGCGCCGGGCCTGGTCCAGTGCATTCTCGATGCCGTCGGTCACGAACGTGAAGCTCGTGCCGCCTTCCATCACCAAGGGTTCGCGTGCGTGGTGGGTCAGCACGAACACTGGGTGACGAAACGGCGGATTGCGGCCCCACCAGCCGTTCCAGGGATTAGTCTCGTCCCACGGCCCTGGGCCGCCGCCGAACATGTTGCGGCCCATGATGGTCGCGCCGATATTGGTGAGTTCGTCTTCCATCACCGCCGTGCTCTCGTTCACCACGCCGCCATCCAGCCCATGCGGCCGGCGCCAGGCCTCCAGCGGGACCACCCATTCATGCAATTGCTCGCCGCCAACCCCGAGCGGTTCCTGCAAGCTTTGGTGCGGACCGGCGACAAACCCGTCCAGCGAAATCGAGATCCTGAATCGAAGCTTTGACATGGCGCTGGCCCCTTGCTCCTGGCATTGGAGCGGCGAGTCTAGGAGCTGCGCTTTACCGCGGCAATGACAACAAAGCCTCGTTTTCTGCCAAAGACGCGATGGGATGCCTCAGTTGTACTCATTGAGCAGCACCGTGCCATGTGCAAGAACGCTGGTCCGGTCATCCGCGCTTTTTACCCAGCCCTGCATCTCGATGATGCTGCCTCCTCTCGGGCGGGCCGCGATCGACAAGACATTCCATTCGATGAGCACCGTCTCGCTCGCCCGCACGGGACGCAGCAGGTCGACCGAGAAGTTGATTCCCAGCACATTTCCTTTCTTGGCGAAGTGGCTGGCGGTCAGCCCCATCAACAGCGACGTGGTGTGCGTGCCGCTTGCTATCAATCCGCCGAAGCGCGTGCCTCTTGCAAACTCCGCATCGTGGTGCAGGGGGTTGTCGTCTCCCGCGGCCAGGGCAAACCTCCTGACTTGCTCTTCGTCGAAGGCGTGCGTCCGCGAGAAACGGTAGCCGGGCACTATGGGTGCCGCGGCGGCGGGTTCGAATTCAGTCATGCGGCCTCGCGAGCCCGGTGATGGCTTGCTGGCTTCCGGCTTGCTGGCGCAGCCGGAATTTCTGGATCTTTCCCGTGGCCGTTTTCGGCAAGCTGCTGAAGATCACGCGGCGCGGACACTTGAAATGCGCCAGCCGCTCCCGGCAGAAGGCAATGATTTCTTGCTCCGACGGCGCCATGGCACCGGCCCTGAGTTCGATGAACACGCAGGGCACCTCTCCCCATTTCTCGTCGGGCTGGGCGACCACGGCGGCATGCAAGACTGCGGGGTGACCGTGGACGACGTCCTCGACTTCGACGGAAGAGATGTTCTCGCCGCCCGAAATGATCACGTCTTTCGAACGGTCGGTGATCTGCGCATAGCCGTTGCCGTGGAGCACCGCGACGTCCCCGGTACGGAACCATCCGTTGGCGAGCGCCTTGCGCGTTGCGGCCTCGTTCTTGAAGTAGCCCATCATCACCGTGTTGCCGCGCAGCATGAGCTCCCCCGCGGTTTTTCCGTCGTGCGGAACGGGTGCCAGGGTGTCCGCATCGCCGACCATGAGGCCTTCGAACATGGAGGCGCGCACGCCCTGGCGCACCCGCAGCTTGCCTTGCTCGTCTTTGGGAAGATCGTCCCAGCCGTCTTGCCACGCGCAACTCACCGGCGTGCCGCAAACCTCCGTGATGCCGAAGACGTGCTCCACGTCGAAACCCATGGCCAACACGCTGTTGAGCACGGCAAGCGGAGGAGGGGAGCCCGCGGTCAGCACGCGCACGGGGCGAGACAGTTTGATGTTTTGCGCCGAGTCCGCGAGCATGGCCATGACGACCGGCGCCGCGCACAGATGATCGATCTCGTGCCTGTCGATAGCCGCCAGCACCGCCTCGGCCGACACTCTGCGCAGGCAGACATGGGTGCCGGCCGCCGCCGTGACGGCCCAGGTGAAGCACCATCCGTTCGCGTGGAACATGGGCAGCGTCCACAGATACTTCGGCGCCCGCGGCATGGCCCAGTTCGTGATCTGCAGCAGGCTCATGAGGTAGGTGCCGCGGTGGCTGGCGACCACGCCCTTCGGGTCTCCCGTGGTACCGGAGGTGTAGTTCAGGGCAATGGGGTGCCATTCATCGCTCGGCCAGCGGCCGGGAAAGGCCGGGTCTCCGCTCGCGAGCAAGGCTTCGTAGTCGGTCTCGCCGATGCGTTCACCGGGTGGCGCGAGGTGGTCGTTGATGTCGATGACCGCGGGAGGCTCATCGAGCAGCTTCAAGGCAGAGGCGACCGTTGCAGAGAACTCGCGGTCGACCATCAGCAACTTGCATTCGCCGTGGCGCAGGATGAACGCAATCGCTTCGGCATCCAGGCGGTGGTTGATCGCATTGAGAACGGCGCCTGCCAGCGGGACGCCGAAATGCGCTTCCAGCATGGCGGGTGTGTTGGGCGCCAGCACAGAAACGGTGTCCCCCGGCTGAACGCCGCGGATCACCAGCGCCGAAGCAAGGCGATGGCAGCGCTCGCGCGTCTGCGCCCAGGTTCGCGACAGATCGCCGTGCACCACGGCCGGGCGTTCCGGATGCGCCAGAGCGGCGCGATCGAGAAAGCCCAGTGGCGTCAGCGGCACATGATTGGCCTCGCAGCGGTCGAGGCCTTTTCCGTAGGATTCCGCGCTCATGCTCTTGTCTCCTTTGCATTGTTGTGGAACGTCGTGAATGAGGAAACCGGCTCCCGCTCGGTGACGAGGGAGTTTTCGATCGACGAATCGTCCGCGTAGCCCAGGCTCATGCCGCAAACGAGCATCTGGCCCGCGGGTATTTCCAGCAGCTCGCCGATCTGGCGATGAAACTTCAGGAAGGCGGCTTGCGGGCAGGTGTGAAGGCCCCGGCTTCGTGCGGCCACCATCACGCTCTGCAGGAACATGCCGTAGTCCAGCAGGCTTCCTTCCTGGAGCGAGCGGTCGACCGTGAAGAACAGGCCCACAGGCGCATCGAAGAACCGGTAGTTGCGGCCATGCTGCAGGTGCATGCGCTGCTTGTCGCCCTTGGCAATGCCAAGCAGGCCGTAAAGGTCCCAGCCGACCTTGCGGCGCCGCTCGAGGTAAGGGGAGAACCATTCACGCGGGTAGTAGTCGTAAGGCTCCAGCAGTTCGCCAGATCTGCGGGGATCGTCGTCGAGCGCCGCAATGGCAGCGGACAAGCTCGCCTTCGCAGGCCCGGTCAGCACATGCACATGCCAGGGCTGCATGTTCATGCCTGAAGCGCTGTAGCGCGCGGTCGATAGGATCGCTTCGATTTCTTCCCGTGGCACAGGCCTTGGCAAATACGCTCTCACGCTGCGCCGGGTGGCAATTGCCCAATCGACTGCCGCTTGCAGAGTTTCTGCGCTGAGCGGCGGTGCCATCATTCGGTTCATTCCAGGGGTTCCTTGCTTTCAACAAGCGCTTGGCGCACGCCAGCTGCGGGTGCGAGCGGAGGTTAGTTCTGCGAGAGACCGAAGCCCATGCCCGGACGCCTCGATTCGATCGGGGCCTTTGGGCATGCGAAGCTCTTCCTGGGAGCGCCTATTCCCGGCCAGGGCGAGAGGAGCGATAGGCGCCGGGGCTGACACCTGTCCACTTCTTGAAAGCGCGATGAAAAGCGCTTGTTTCCTGGAAGCCCGTCCGGGCCGCGACCTCAGCCACCGTCAATGTCGCGCTCGACAGCAGATCGATGGCAATGTCCCTCCGAAGGTCGTCCTTCACGCGCT
The DNA here is from genome assembly GCF_009755665.1 of Variovorax paradoxus. NCBI lineage: Bacteria > Pseudomonadati > Pseudomonadota > Betaproteobacteria > Burkholderiales > Comamonadaceae > Variovorax > Variovorax paradoxus. Next base: position 4,350,929 of record NZ_CP046622.1, on the reverse strand, counting down.
GGTAGTTCACGCCCTCTTGTTGCAGGCGGCGCTGGAGCGTGGTGCCGGAAACGCAGAGTTCCTGCGCAAGCTTCTCCAGCTCCGGCCAGGCATCGGGCAACTGGCTGCGCAACCTGTTGCGAACCTGCGCACTGGTGCTTGCATCGTTGCGGTACTTGACCAGCAGGTTGGCCGGTGCCGCACGCAAGAAATTGTCGACCGTGTCCGGAGATTCCGCGATCTTCAAATCCAGCAGATCGCTTGCGAACGTGATGTGCGTGGTCTCGCCGTTGAACTTCACGTTCTCGCAGAACCGCGTACGGTAGTGGCTGTCATCGCCAGGAGGCGGGCACCGGAACTGCATCTCGCGCAGGGGAATCCGCCTGTGCACGAGCCAGCATGCCAGGCCATGAACGAGGATGAACCAGGTGCCGTAGCCGAACAGCCGGCGCAGCACGCCCCCGTCATGCAAGATGACGCGGGCCTCGTCCGCCGAGCGGACCAGCTCCCCGTGAAAGTCGTCCAATGTGGCGTGAAGAAACCTGAGGATGCGGCGCAGCGCGTGCTCCAGGTTGTCGGAGCTGACGGCCGCGCGCGTCATGAGCGCATAGCTTCCGCGGCGAAGCCCGTGGCTGTCGAGGCCGAAGAACTCGTCGTCCATCAGGTCGGCCAAGGCCACCCACATGCGCGAATAGGCCGCGGCCGAAATGCGGGCGCGCGGAGCGTTCAGCAGATCGCGATCCAGTTTTGCGCTTTCAAGCACGCTGCTGATGTCCATGTTCCTGAGCGCCGCAGCGTGTATTGCCTCGTGCACGAGCTCGATGGAGACGGTGCCCTTCAACCCTGCTGATTTCATGCAGACTCTTTGCAAACAGATGCCATGGCGCCGTTCATCTCCCGATCAACCCAACCCTTGTGCCTGCCTTCGCCGCCAGTCTCCCGGCGGCACGCCGAAGCGCCGCTTGAACGCCCGGTTGAAGGCTGCTTCCGACTCGTACCTTGCGTGGTCGGCAATGATCTTGATCGGCACTCGCTGCTCTTCAAATGTTTCGCGCCCAGCTGCAGGCGCCAATGCGCCGGGGGTCGAGCGTGATGCACGAGCTGATCAAGCGAGGCGCTGCAACGCTGAGTTTTTGAGGAGGGGCAATAGCAAACTGCCCGAGTCCATATCATTGCAATCCTGCATGGTTGCCGCGCGCTGGGATCGAGCCGGCACGCGCGGTGGCTCTAAGTCTATGCAAATGCCCATCTGAAGGCCAACAGAAATAATGTTCAGCACAATTCGCCGGCTTGTCCTTGTAGTCGCTCTAGGAAGCGCCACAACCTTTTCTTTCTCGGCAGCACTACAAGACCAGAAACTAGACCGGGCTATTGAAGGCGTGTGGTGCACTTCCGTCGATGAGGGGAAGAGCTGTTTGGGATACGAGGAGTACAAAAACGGAAGAATAACCGTCTGTGGAGGCGAGACGTCCACAGGTGCTCCTGCTCTTGTTGAAGGGCGCTACAACATTCGGGGCAGCCGCAGTTGCACCCTCATCACTGCCAGCAATGAGCCGTCGATGAAACCGGGCAGTCAGATATGCATTGATATCCTGCACATTGATCAGACCTCGCTCCAATTTCGGTATGCCAGCATCGAAAACATGGAGATGCAGCTGAGTCCCAAGGGCGGAGCTCCCGACAAGGGCATGCCGATGTACCGGGTTCCGCCAGTTCAGATGAGTTGTCGTGAGAGGGGGAAGTGAAGCGCGTTGATGATCTCGATTCCGTCCACGTATCACGTGTACCAGTACCAGCAACGGCCGGTTTGAGGGCTCTTTCAGGCCTGTGCGCTGCTCGCGTTAGAGTCTGGCCACGTCCACAAGACCCGCCATTCCACATGCAAGACTTGCAAGACGCACCCGCACCTACGCCACGTTCCCGCATGCCTTTGCCGCTCCGGTTGCTTCGGCTGCTCCCCATTGGCGCCTGCCTCCTGGCGCTGGGCTGCGCAAGCCCGCGCCTGCCCCCTTCGACAGGCACCTACAGCACCTCACCCCTGACGGCCGAGCAATCGAACGGCGTGGCGATCCATGCGCTTGGCCTGGTCGGCACGCCGTACCGCTATGGCGGCAACACGCCCGAGGGCGGGTTCGATTGCAGCGGCCTCATCGGCTATGTGTACAAGAACAGCGCCGGCCAGGCCATGCCGCGCACGGTGGCCCGTTTGGCCGGGTTCGGCCGGCCGGTGCCGGCGTCCGACATCCGATCGGGCGATCTGGTGCTCTTCGGTGCATCCACGCCATCGCATGCAGGCATTTATGTGGGCGCAGGGCAGTTCGTGCACGCGCCGTCCACCGGCGGCGAGGTGCGGCTCGACCGGCTCGACGGCGTGTACTGGTCGCGCCAGCCGCTGCAGGTGCGCCGGCTCTGAATTTGGGTTTTCTCCGGGTTTTCCATTACGCAAAGCCACGCACGCGGGCCGCGCGGTGCGACGGATGCGGGCTCGGGGCTGACGCGGAACACTCCCGGGTTCAATTCCAGGAGACATTCCCATGCACAGCATCCGCCGCCACCTGGTGTGGCTCGCCGTGGCCGTGCTCGGCGCTTTTGCGCTGGGCACCGTTGCCCTCACGCGCGGCGAAAGCGTCAACGCCCTCTGGGTGGTGACCGCCGCGATCTGCACCTACCTGATCGCCTACCGCTACTACAGCCTGTTCATCGCCGAGAAGGTGCTGGTGCTGGACGGCAACCGCAAGACGCCGGCGCACCGCCACAACGACGGGCTCGACTACGTGCCCACCGACAAGAACGTGCTGTTCGGCCACCACTTCGCGGCCATTGCCGGTGCCGGCCCGCTGGTGGGCCCGGTGCTCGCGGCGCAGATGGGCTACCTGCCCGGCCTCTTGTGGGTGCTGGCGGGCGTGGTGTTCGCGGGCGCGGTGCAGGACTTCATCATTCTGTTCATCTCCACGCGGCGCGACGGCCGCTCGCTCGGCGACCTGGTCAAGCAGGAGATGGGCGTGGTGCCCGGGATGATCGCGCTCTTCGGCACCTTCATGATCATGATCATCATCCTTGCGGTGCTGGCGCTGATCGTGGTGAAGGCACTGGCCGAATCGCCGTGGGGCACCTTCACGGTGGCGGCCACCATTCCGGTGGCGCTCTTCATGGGCGTGTACCTGCGCTTCATTCGCCCGGGGCGCATCGGCGAGGTGTCGCTGATCGGCTTCGTGCTGCTGATGCTCGCCATCTTCGGCGGACAGGCCGTGAGCCAGAACCCCGAATGGGCGCCGCTCTTCACGTTCGACGGCAAGGCGCTCACGTGGATGCTCGTGGGCTACGGCTTCATCGCCGCGAGCCTGCCGGTGTGGCTGCTGCTGGCGCCGCGCGACTACCTGTCGACCTTCCTGAAGATCGGCACGATCATCGCGCTGGCCATCGGCATCGTGTTCGTCATGCCCACGCTGCAGATGCCGGCCGTCACTCAGTTTGCGCAGGGCAACGGACCGGTGTGGTCGGGCAGCCTGTTCCCGTTCCTGTTCATCACCATTGCGTGCGGTGCGGTGTCGGGCTTTCATGCACTGATTTCCTCGGGCACCACGCCCAAGATGCTCGACAACGAGCGCCATGCGCGCTTCATCGGCTACGGCGGCATGCTGGCCGAATCGTTCGTGGCGGTGATGGCGCTGGTGGCGGCTTCGTGCATCGAGCCGGGCATCTACTTCGCAATGAACAGCCCGGCCGCGCTGGTGGGCAGCACCGCGCAGCAGGCGGCGCAAACCATTTCGAGTTGGGGCTTCGTGGTCACGCCCGAGATGCTGGTGCAAACCGCCAAGGACGTGGGCGAAACCACCATCCTCGGCCGCGCGGGCGGCGCGCCGACACTGGCCGTGGGCATGGCCCACATTCTTCACCAGGTGATCGGCGGGCAGGCCATGATGGCCTTCTGGTACCACTTCGCAATTCTGTTCGAGGCGCTGTTCATCCTGACGGCTGTGGACGCCGGCACCCGCGCGGGCCGCTTCATGCTGCAAGACCTGCTGGGCAGCTTCGTGCCCGCGCTCAAGCGCACCGACTCGCTGCCGGCCAACCTGTTTGCCACCGCACTGTGCGTGGCGGCCTGGGGCTACTTTCTCTACCAGGGCGTGGTCGATCCGCTGGGCGGCATCAACACGCTGTGGCCGCTCTTCGGCATTTCCAACCAGATGCTGGCCGCGGTGGCGCTGCTGCTCGGCGTGGTGGTGCTGTTCCGAATGAAGCGCGAGCGCTATGCGTGGGTGGCCATTGCGCCGGCCGCATGGCTGCTGGCCTGCACGCTCACGGCCGGCTGGCAGAAGATCTTCTCGCCCGACCCGAAGATCGGGTTTCTCTCGCACGCCGCAAAGTACACCGAAGGCCTGGCCAACGGCGTTCTGGTGGCGCCCGCGAAGACCACCGAAGCCATGTCGCGCATCGTCTTCAACGACCGGCTCGACGCCGCGCTGTGCGCGCTGTTCATGTTCGTGGTGCTGAGCGTGCTGGTGTACAGCGTCAAGGCATGCCTTGCGGCGCGGGCGGCCAACCGGCCTACCGCGCAAGAAACACCGTTCGAACCGATGGCCGCATCGGCCGCACGCTGAGCACAGCCATGGCCCTCGCATTGCCGGAAGCCGGGCGCTACTTTGCCCGCTCGCTCAAGCAGTCGCTGCGGCTCATGGTCGGGCTGCCCGACTACGACGCCTACCTGAGCCACATGGCGGCCACGCATCCGGGCCAGCCGCCGATGAGCTACGAGGCTTTCTTCCGGGAGCGCCTCGAGGCGCGCTACGGCGCGGGCAAAGGGCGCTGCTGCTAGGCCGACGGCGCCCGTCCGTCCGTTCTGTTCGCTTGACCCGCGCGGAATGCGGGTGATAGCCTGAGGGAGCCCGCGTAAGCGGGCTTTCTTTCGTCCAAGCTCGAACGAACAACAGAACGGAATCCATGACTCTTCTTCACAAGCGCCACTACTTCAATAAATCCGCGCCGTTGCGCGCCGCCTGCCAAGGCGCGGTGCTGGCTTGCGCACTGTTCGCCGGTGCCGCCATGGCGCAGAAGCCCCACCAGGGTGCGCTGGACGCAGCCACGCAGCAGAAGGAAGAAGCGCTGAAACTGCTGGAGCGCATGGTCAACATCGACTCCGGCTCGGCCAACACCGAAGGGCTCGACAAGGTGCGCGAGATTGCAGTCGACGAACTGCGCAAGCTTGGCGCGCGCATCGAGATCTTTCCGGCGGAACCTCATCCCGGCACCAACGTGGTCGCCACGATCACGGGCCAAGGCAAGAAGAAGATCCTGATCCTCGCCCACATCGACACCGTGTTCAAGGACGGCACGGCCGCGGCCAAGCCGTTCTACATCAAGGACGGGCGTGCGTATGGCCCCGGCGTCATGGACAACAAGGGCGGCGTGGTCGCCGGCCTGCAGGCATTGAAGATCCTGCAGACGATCGGCTTCAAGGACTATGGGCAGATCACCTTCCTCATCGACACGAACGAAGAGGTCGGGTCGGTGGGTACCAGCGCGCTCATCGAGCGCATCGCCAAGCAACATGACGTGGCGCTGAACCTGGAGCCGGGTCGCCCGGCCGACGGACTCGTGGTGGAGCGCAAGGGCTCGGCCACGGCGCTCATCGAAGTGAAGGGGCTTGCCTCGCATGCGGGCGTTGCGCCCGAGGCGGGCCGCAATGCGGCGATGGAAGTGGCGCACCAGGTGCTGCAGCTGGCGAAGACGGGCGATGCGGCGAAGAAGACCACCGTCAACTTCACGGTGCTCAGTGCCAACGGGCCGACCAACGTGATTCCCGCCACCGCAAGCGCAAGGGGAGATGTGCGCGCCGCCACGCCTGAAGAGCTCGACCGCGTCGAGAAGGACCTGGTTCGCATCTCGCAGAACAAGCTGATTCCCGAGACCGAAGTGCGCGTGCGGCTCATCCGCGGCCTGCCCCCGATGCCGCGTTCGCCTGCGTCGGACAAGCTCGTGGCCATGGCCGAGGGCATCTACGCCGAGATCGGCAAGAAGCTCACCATCGAAAGCAGCGGCGGCGCGGCCGATGCCAGCCTGGTGGCCGGAGTGGGCGTGCCGGTGCTCGACGGCTTCGGCATCGTGGGCGGCGGCATCCATACGCCGGACGAATACGCCGAGGTCGAAAGCGTGGTGCCGCGGCTCTATCTGCTGTCCCGCATGCTCATGGACCTGAGCGCCAACTGAAGCGGGATGAAGCGCGGCCTCAGGCGCGGCCTGAGGCCGCCTGTGTGAATTCCAGTTTCTTTTTGCAAGCGCTTGCTGCCACGATGCCCTCCACCCAAACAACTGGTGGAGAACATCGACATGGCATCCGAATTGAATCAAATCGCAAGCTGGTCGCTGCGCTGGCGCATCGTGCTGGCCGGTGGTCTTTGCCTGATGGCGGTGCTCTCCGCGGCGCAGCCGGCGGAACCGAAGATCGTGTTGCATGCCGAGCAACGCTTCCAGCTGGCACTCGAAGCACAGACGGCCCGCGACTACCGCACCATGCTCGATGAGCTCCGTCAGGCTGCCGGAGAAGGCAGTGCCGAGGCGCAGGAGATGCTGGGCATGGTGCTGCTGGCGGGGCCCACGCTCTACGGATCGGCAGTCAAGGCAGACCGGTGCGAAGCCCGCGGCTGGATGATGAAGGCCGCGTCGCAAGGCAGCGACACGGCGAAGAGCCAGCTCGTTTTTCTGAACAGAGTGCGTCAATCTCCTGCGGGCAGAAGCGCTTGCGAATAGGCTTCGACAGGTAGGCGGACGGATGAGTCTGCATCCAGGCGGCCGTGACCTGCGGTTACCAGTGCGTGTGCGAGGATGCTTCTTCCGGAAATGCGGGGCTAGACTCTTGGCTCGCAAACCCCTCGGTACCCACGGTCCGAGACAGACTCATCATGAAACCCTGGTTGATTTACATCGCGCTTGCTTCGGCGGGCACTGCCAACGCCGCCGCTGAAAATTGCGAAGCCCTGCGTACCCAAATCGAAGCAAAGATTGCCGCCGCCGGTGTCACTCGGTTCACCGTAGCCACCGTCGATGCCAATGCCGAGGCGAGCGGCCAGGTGGTCGGCAGCTGCGAGCTCGGCACCAAGAAAATCGTCTATCAGCGCGAAGGCGCACCATACACACCGGATGCAGCCGCGAAAGGCGCGCCTCCGCGCGCGGGCGACGAACGCATCCTGACGGAATGCAAGGACGGGACGGTTTCCGTCGGCGGCAACTGCAAGAAGTAGCGGCCCGGCGCAAAGCCTCTTCCGGAGAAAACCTTGTCATCCAAAGCCTTCCGCATCGCACTCTCGGCTTCGGCCGCTGCCATTGGCGGCATCGCCGCGTACTGGACGCTCCTGGCAACACGCCAGGGGCATATTCTTTTCAACGCCCGAAAGCTCCCCGTCGTTCATCTGTCGGACGACTTTTCTACTTACTCGCACACGGTGCCGGGCGGCATGGTGCGCGGGTACGTCTATCACCCGCATGGCGAAGAGGCACTGCAGGACCTCTTCATCTATTTCGCCGGACGGGGCGAGGACGTGCGCGCCACCGCGCAGGCATTGCACTGGCTCCCGGAAGGCTTCGGCTTTGCCGCGATCAACTACCGGGGCGTGGCCGATTCGCAAGGCCATCCCTCCGAGATCGCCTCCGTTGCGGACGCCATCCAGCTTGCCCGCCACTTGCGCAAAGCCTTTCCGCAGGTGCGCCTGCACGTGGTCGGCCGAAGCCTGGGCACGGGCGTGGCCATCCAGCTGGTGGCGCAGCAGGAGTTTTCGAGCCTTCAACTGGTCACCCCCTACGACTCGATGCTGGAAGTGGCCAAGAGGCGCTTTCCGCTCGTGCCGCTTTCATTGCTGCTGCGGCACCGCTTCGATTCGCTGACGCACTGCAAGGAAGTGGCCGCCAAGACGCAGGTGCTGCTGGCCGAGCATGACGACGTGGTGCTGCCCGAGCGTTCGCAGAAGCTCATTGCCGCGTGGCCGACACCCGTCGCGGTGCAAACCATTCCTGGCTCCGACCATCACAGCATCATGGGCCTCGAAGCGACCTGGCTCCACCTCGTCGACTTTGCGCTGACGGCCATCCTTCCGGAGCCGAAGGCCGCTTGACGGGCTAGGTGGTCCAGATGCGCGGCGAGCTTGCAGGCAACTGCCACAGCTCCGCGCGCCATGCCTGCCACACCTGCCGCAGCAGCTGCATGGCGGGCTCCACCACCGGCGCGAGCACGCGCAGCACGACGATCTCCGCATGCGGGCTGGTTGCGCCCGCGCTCTCTTGCAGGCCGTGCGCATCGATGGCCGAGCGTGCGAGCGCGAGCAGCGCCTCGCGCCGCGCACGCGCGGCCGGCGTACCCGACACGAAGAACAGCGACGCAATGCAGCGATGCCCGCCGAAGCCCAGCGGGCTTTGCAGCAACCGCTCGTCGGCCGCGTCGATGCGCCCGCGCTCCAGCCAGATGCCCGGCACTTCGATGTGCTGCAGATACGTACCGCGTTCAAAAGGCTGGCTCGCGTTGGGCAAGCCCAACGCAGTCACGTCCCAGCCGATCATCTCGGCGCCGGGCTCGGCCTCGATGGTGAGGCGGTTCTCGGCCTTGCAGCCGCTGTAGCAGATCGCCTCGAGCGGCAGCCATTCGAGCCGCGCACCCTGGGCGAGCCGGATTCGCGTGCGCTGCAGCGCCAGTTCGCCTTCGGAACGATAGAAGCGCGAAGCACCCGGCGTGGTGATGAGCCCATGGCTGCCGTCCGCCGCTTCGATGTCGATGTCCAGCGTGTCGCCGCCGACCAGCCCGCCCGGTGGATGCACCAGCACGTTATGGCAGATCGCATCGCCTTCGGGATAGAGGCTCTGCAGGATGCGCAGCGGCCCGTCATGGCGAAAGCGCGCAACGCTGCGAGCGGATTCCTGTCGGTAGTCGAGATGAAGGTGGGCGTGCCAGGGCATCCAACGAGTCTATTCGCCCCGCCGCTGTCTCTTGCGAGCCCTATTTCCAGGCGCCGTCGTGGGCCGCACTGGCTTCGTCGAGCAACGCAGGTCCGATGCATTCGATAGGATGCGGCGACGCGCGAAACACATCGCGGCACGACAGCTCCGCGTCGCGCTGGTCTTGCCGCTCGCCGCGGAACACGCGCAGCCGCTCGGCGTCGATGCCGAACACCACGCGGCCGATGTTCGACCAGAAGATGGCGCCCGCGCACATCACGCAGGGCTCGCCCGATGCATAGATGGTGGCGCCCGCAAGCTCTTCGCGCGTGAGGCCTTTCCCGGCCAGCGCGCGCAGCGCATTCACCTCCGCATGCGCGGTGCAGTCGCCGGTCTCGGTGTTGCTGTTGCCGGCTTCGGCCAGCACCTCGCCCGCGGCCGAGACGATGACCGATCCGAAAGGCCGGTTGCCACGCCGCCGCGCCGCGTGCGACCAGACGATGGCCTTGCGCAGGTAGCGTTCGTCGCGCTCGTCGAGGGTGGTTTCTTCAGGGGGTACGGTGTGGCTGTTGCTGATGTTCATGCCTTGGGTAATGTCTTGGCTCATGTCCTGGAAAGGGTGCGTTCGCTGCGCGATGGCAGCATCGAAGTGTTGAAGATGGCGTCGGACGCGGGCTTGACCTTGAGGCCGAATACGTCGACGACTTCGTCGACCTGCTGCTCGAGCGTGAGCTTCCTGATGTCGCCCAGGCCATGGCCCCGCGTGTCCGCCGCGCCGACGTATTGCGCGGTGACGCCCCAGCGCTTGAACTCCATCTTTTCGTCGAGGATGGGCTCGCGCTGGCGCATGGCCGCGATGCTGGGTGCCGGGTTGGCAAAGGTCTCGACGATGGCGCGGTTGGTGGCGCGCAGAAAGGCCGCAACCAGCTTGGGGTTCTGCGCAATGAGGTTGCTGCTCGCGAGAATGGCGTTGCCGTACAGGTCGACGCCCGCGTCCGCATACTTGAGCACTGAAAGCTCTTCGGCCTTCATGCGCGCGAAGAGCGAAATGGCGGAATCATGAAAGTAAGTGGCTGCATCGACGTCGCCGCGCACCATCACGTTGTCGCGCGCGCTGAAGTCGGTGGTCTGCCACTGGAAGGCATCGCTGCGCATGCCTTGCTTGCGCGCCACCATCGGCCAGGCGCGGCGGGTGGATTCAACGGCCGCCGCGGCCACCTTCTTGCCCGCAAGGCTCTTGAAGTCGCCGGTCACGCCGCGGTCCTTGCGGCCGATGATCACGAAGGGTGCGCGGTTGTAGTACTGGTACACGGCCTGCACCATCGGGGTGCCCGGGTTCTGCGCGTTGAACTCGACCAGAGAGCTGATGTCGCCCAGGCCCAACGGGTAGACGCCGCTCGCAATGCGCGTGATAGACGCGACAGAGCCGGCGCCGGTGTCGATGGTCACGTCCAGGCCTTCGTCCTTGTAGTAGCCCTTGCTGTGCGCAAGAAAGAACGGCGCAGTCTGGCCGTTGATGCGGAAATCGAGCGTGAACTTGAGCGGAGTCAGCTTGCCGCCGCCCTGGGCGAACACAGCAGGAGCGGCAAGGGTGGCGGCACTGGCCGCAAGAAAGAATCGACGTTGCATGTGGGGCCTCGGAATTCTCGGGTCTTGAACCCTCCCGCTCAAGGCAGGAGGCACTTCAAGAGCAATTTCCGGGCGGGCGCACAACGGTGGTGCGTGCGCTGCTGAACGCTTCTACTCTTGCGCAGGTTCATGCACGAGCCATGCCAAGCCGCATGCCACGGTCTTTTGCTCGGGCAGTGCGATCGGGTGCTTGGAGGGTGCGCCGGCCCGCGCCACAATGCGGGCGCGCAATTTGCATGGCAAGTGCGCAGAGTAGAAGCGTTCAGCCCCCGCGGCAGGAAATTGCTCTTTCAGTTTCGTTCGTACCCACGCGCAACAACAGAAGGAGTCCACGCATGCTCGTCACCCAACAACCCGTCTTCCGCAAGTTCTGGCATGCCGTCATGCCGCTTGCCGACCTGGCCCAAGGCCCCAAGCCCTTCACGCTGCTGGGCGAGGACATCGTTCTCTTCATCGATGCCGACGGCCAGCCCGCGGCGCTGCGCGACCGCTGTTGCCACCGCACGGCCAAGCTTTCGAAGGGCTGGTGCGTCGACGGCGAAGGCAAGGCCTGCGGGCAGGGCGCCATCCAGTGCGGTTATCACGGCTGGACCTACGACCGCAGCGGACAGGTGATTCGCATTCCCCAATACGAGCCCGACCGCAAGATATCGCCGGAATACAAGATCACTGCCTACCGCTGTACCGCGCGCTACGGTTATGCATGGGTGGCGCTGGAAGAACCTGTTGCGGACATTCCGGCGATTCCGGAATTCACCGACCCGGGCTATCGCACCATCTTCCAGTTCTATGAAGAGTGGCAGACCAGCCCGATGCGCGCGCTGGAAAATTCATTCGACAACTCGCACTTCAGCTTTGTGCACCGCGCCACCTTCGGCGTGGCCGCAAGCCCGAAGCCAAGCAAGTACGAGCTGGTGGAAAACGAAGGCGGCTTCCATGCAGAGACCGTGATCGAGGCGGTCAACCCCACCAAGTTTCACGCCATCAGCGGCGTGACGGACCCGATCACCACGCGCCACATGCGCAACGCCTACTTCCTGCCGTTCTCGCGCCGGCTCGACATCGAATACCCGAGCGGCGTGCGGCACATCATCATCAACTGCTTCACCCCCATCGACGATGGCCGAATGCAGCTGTGCCAATGGCTGTTCCGCAACGACACCGAGGCCGATTGCGCAGCGCAGATGCTGATCGACTTCGACGAGGAGATCACGCGCGAGGACAAGGACATTCTCGAATCGACCGACCCCGATGCGCTGGTCGATACGCGGCGGCGGGGTGTCGAATATTCGATGGAGTCCGATCGGCCGGGGATGCTGATTCGCAAGCACCTGATGCAGTTGCTTGCGAAGCATGGCGAGGCGGAGGTTTATCGCGGGATGAACGCTGTGGCCATTCCGATTGCGAAGGCTGCCTGAGTTTTTTTTGGCGCTGTTGGTGTTGTTCAGGGCGGCGCACCCGCCGACGGGGTACCTTTCTCCGCGAATGTCCCCCGGCCTGCGGCCTCCTCCTTTATTTCGCTGCGCAAGGCACCCCGCCAGCGGGTGCGTTATCCGGAGCGGTCGTTGATCGGCGGTACACCCAGAGCGTGCCCAGGTGCACAGGGCATCGGGTGCTCCACGCAGCGAAATAAAGGAGGAGGGGCGCAGCCCCGGGGGACATTCGCGGAGGGGAGTACCCGGTGGCCTTTGCACGCGCCATGAACAGCAGCCCCAAAACCGCAGGCCTCAGGCCGCAGCAGTCGCAGGATTCGGACGCCTAGTGTGCGACGTCCCTTGCGTATAGCGGTCCATCGCCAGCCCGTCCGTCCGGATCTCCGGCCGCTGACCCGTCACGAGATCGGAGATCAGCTTGCCCGAGCCGCACGCCATCGTCCAGCCCAGCGTGCCGTGGCCCGTGTTCAGGAACAGGTTGGGGTAGCGCGTGGCGCCGACGATGGGTGTGCTGTCTGGCGTCATCGGGCGCAAGCCGGTCCAGAAGGTGGCCCGCGGCAGATCGCCGCCGGGGAAAAGGTCGCTCACCACCTTCTCGAGCGTGGCGCGGCGATGCGGGTTCAGCCGCAGGTCGAAACCGCCGAGCTCGGCCATGCCGCCCACGCGAATGCGGTTGTCGAAACGCGTGACCGCCACCTTGTAGGTCTCGTCGAGCACGGTCGATTGCGGCGCCAGCGACTCGTCGAGGAGCGGCACCGTGAGTGAGTAGCCCTTGACGGGATACACCGGAATGTCCAGCCCCAGCGATGCGATGGCCGCACGCGAATAGCTGCCGAAGGCCATCACGTAGCGGTCGGCCGTAAGAATTTTGCCTGCCTTGGTGCGCACGCCGGTGATGCGGCCGCCGTCGGTCTCCAGTCCGTCGATGGTTTGGCCGAAGCGGAAGTCCACGCCCAGGCCACGCGCAATGTCGGCAAGGCCGCGAGTGAACAGATGGCAGTCGCCCGTTTCGTCGTTCGGCAGGCGCAGGCCGCCCGTGAGCCGGTCGCGCGCACCGGCCAGCGCCGGCTCAACACGCGCGAGCGCATCGCGGTCGAGCAGTTCGTAGGGCACGCCGCATTCCTTGAGCACCGCAATGTCGCGCTGCACTGCATCGAGCTGCGCCTGCGTGCGGAACAGCTGCAGCGTGCCGCCGGTGCGGTGTTCGTATTGAAGGCCGGTTTCGGCGCGCAGCTGCTGCAGGCAGCCGCGGCTGTATTCGGCCACGCGCATCATGCGTTCCTTGTTCACCGCGTAGCGCTCCGGCGAGCAGTTGCGCAGCATTGCCGCCATCCAGCGCAACTGGAACAGCGTGCCGTCCGGGCGGATCGACAGCGGCGCGTGCTTCTGGAACATCCACTTGATCGCCTTCAGCGGAATGCCTGGCGCGGCCCATGGCGTCGAGTAGCCGGGCGACACCTGCCCGGCGTTGCCGAAGCTGGTTTCTTCCGCGGGGCCGGCCTGCCGGTCGAGCAGCGTCACGTCGGCACCCGAGCGCGCGAGGTAGTAGGCCGTCGTGGTGCCGATCACGCCGCCGCCAAGAACGATGACTTTCATGGGTATTTACCAGAATGAAGGTGAATACACGAAATCTAAGGCGCACAATGCGGTGGATTTCATCGTTTTAAGGAGGTTTTCAGTGAAATTCACTGAAAACTTTTGCCCAACGCCACGCGAGGAGTGAAATGCCCGAACTCGACCGCATCGACCGCAAGATCCTCGACCTGCTGCAGCGCCAGGGCCGCATTTCCATGACCGAATTGGCCGAGCGCATCGGCCTGTCTGCATCGCCGTGCGCCGAGCGCGTGAAGCGCATGGAACGCGAAGGCGTCATCAGCGGCTACCACGCGCATGTGTCGCCCGAGGCGCTGGGCAAGACGCTGCTGGTGTTCGTCGAAATCAAGCTTTCCGCCAAGTCGGGCGACGTGTTCGACAAGGTCCGCAAGGAACTGCTTCACATGCCCGAGGTGCTCGAGTGCCACCTGGTCTCGGGCAGCTTCGACTACCTGGTGAAGGCGCGCCTGAGCGGCATGAGCGAGTACCGGCACCTCTTGGGCGACATTCTCAAGAAGCTGCCCGTGGCGGCCGAGTCCCACAGCTATGTGGTGATGGAAGAAATCAAGGAAACGCTGATGCTCGCGGTCGACCGTTGAGCCAGGCCAGGGGCTACCATCGCGCCGGCACTCACACCCACCACCAAGGACATCGGCATGAGCATCACGGTCCGGCGCGACGGCATCACGGGCACGCGTCACATTCTCAAGATTCGCAGCCACGAGATTCCCATCGATGCCTCGCCGGCCGGCGGCGGCAGCGATGCGGGGCCGGAGCCCCATGACCTGTACGACGCGTCGCTGGCGGCCTGCAAGGCGCTCACGGTGTTGATCTACGCGCGCCGCAAAGGCATGCCGGTGGCAGACATCGAGGTGATCGTCGACCGCGACGACAGCGAGGAGCGCAAGGGCGTCTACCGGCTGAAGTCCAGCCTGCGCGTGACAGGCGAATTGACCGAGGCGCAGCGTGAGGAGCTGTTGCGCGTGGCGGGCAAGTGCCCGGTGCACCGGCTCATGACCGAGGTGAAGACCGAAATCGAAACCGGCTGGGCCTGATCGGCACCGGCACGCGGGGCACCGGCAAAGCTCAGCGCGCCGCGCTCGCGCGCTTGGCGTAGCGGTCGCCCCAATCGGCCAGCGGCCCAAGCGCCGTATTGAGAGAAGCGCCGAGCTTGGTCTCCGAATACTCCACCCGCGGCGGCACTTCGTGGAACACCTCGCGGTGCACGATGCCGTCCGCCTCCAGTTCGCGCAACTGCTGGATCAGCATCTTCTCGCTGATGTCCGGCAAGAGCCGCTTCAGCTCGCCGAAGCGGCGCGGCTGCGCATGAAGCTCCCACAGGATCACGGCTTTCCACTTGCCGCCGATGACCTCGAAAGCGGGGCCGATGCCGCAGTTGTAGGGTTTTTTGGTTTTCATCCGTTCTTGCCCTTGCTGGTTCACTACATACGTTTTGGTAAGTACCTCACTTTATTGTAGGTACTTGACCTTTGGAGTGTGAAATTCCTACGATGCAGGCCTCTTCACAAATTGCGGACGGCTGGCATGAGCAACAAGGAAATTACCGTACTGGGCCTGGGATCGATGGGCGTGACCATTGCGCGGCTCTACCTCGACAAGGGCTACAAGGTCACGGTGTGGAACCGCACGGCGGACAAGGCCGCGGCGCTGGTGAGCCGCGGCGCCGTGCTTGCGCGCAGTGCCGCCGAAGCCTTGCGCGCGAGCCCGGTGGCACTGATGTGCGTGTACGACTACCGCGCGGCCGACGCGATTCTTGGCGCCGAAGGCGTGGCCGCGGCAATGGACGGCCGCTTGCTGGTGCAGCTCACGACCGGCAGTCCGCAGGACGCGCGCAATGCCGAAGCCTGGGCGCAGCGCCAGGGCGCGACCTACCTCGAAGGCGCCATTCAGGCCGCGCCCGACCAGATGGGGCAGGCCGATACGCCCATCCTCATGTCGGGTGCACAACCCGTGTTTCGCGCGGCCGAGCCGTTGCTCGGCGTTCTGGGCGGCGGCATCGTGTACCTGGGCGAAAAGGCGAGTGCCGCGGCGGCCATGGACCTGGCCACGTTGTCCACCATCTACGGCACCATGCTCGGCTTCTTGCACGGCGCGCGCGTGGCCGAGCACGAGGGCTTCGACGTGGCCGAATACGGCCGCATTGTTGCGGGCATCATGCCCACCTTCGCCGGGTTCCTGCAGCACGAAGGCAGTGTCATCCAGTCGGGCAACTTCGCAATATCGCAAAGCCCCATGCGCATTTCGGTGGAAGCGACCCAGCGCATCCTGCAGACCGCGCAGCAGGCCGGCATCAACACAGAGTTTCCGGCGTTCGCGGCGGGGCTGTTCCAGCGGGCCGATGCAGCGGGGCTGGGTGGCGAGGAGCTCGCCGCGCTGATCAAGCTGCTGCGCAGCTGAAGGGCCTGTCAGGGGCTAAAAAGGGCATGAAAAGGCGCGTCAGGCCGGAAAAAGTGTGAACAATTACACTACGACCCGCTCTACAGGACACTTTAATGAAGTGGGTCATTCTCGCCATCTTCGCGCTCAGCGCACTCTACGTTCACTTCCGCGGCCAGGTCCGGCATCGTTTTTTCAGACAGCTTTCTGATCATTCGACCTTCCTGGCGCCGTTGAACGCCTTCATGTACATCTTCTCGAAGGTGCCGAGCACGCCGTACCTGTCGCCCGCGCAGTTCCCGGAAATGCGCGTGCTCGAAGAGAACTGGGAAGTCATTCGCGAAGAGGCGCTGGCCATGCGCAATGGCGGCAGCATCAAGGCCTCGAGCCAGTTCAACGACGTGGGCTTCAACTCCTTCTTCAAGAGCGGCTGGAAGCGCTTCTACCTCAAGTGGTACGACGATGCGCATCCCTCCGCCGCCGTGTTGTGCCCGCGCACGACCGAGCTGCTCAAGGGCATCGGCACCATCAAGGCCGCCATGTTTGCCGAGCTCCCGCCGGGCAGCCGCCTGGTGCGCCACCGCGACCCGTTCGCGGGTTCGCTGCGCTACCACCTGGGCCTGTGGACGCCGGGCGTGGAGGGCTGCTACATCGACGTGGACGGCCAGCGCTACCACTGGCGCGACGGCGAGGCCGTGGTGTTCGACGAAACCTACATCCACTACGCCGAGAACACGACCGACAAGGACCGCGTGATCCTGTTCTGCGACATCGAGCGCCCGCTGAAATACCGCTGGGCCAGTGCCGTCAACCGCTGGTTTGCAAAGAACCTGTTGGCCGCGGCCGCTTCGCCCAACGATGTTGGCGACAAGACCGGCGGCATCAACCGCGCGTTCAAGTACATCTACCAGATCCGCGTCATCGGCAAGCGTCTCAAGGCTTGGGACAAGCGCGCGTACTACCTTGTGAAGTGGTCGATCTTCGGCGGCCTTGCACTCTGGATCTTCTGGTAAGGCGCTATCCTGTCCTTTGCCGCGCGGTGCCTGGCCACCGCTGCCAGCACATGTCCTTCGCAGACAAAGACCTGCCCATTCCAGTCGACCTTGCCAGCGCCCAGGCGCTGATCGTGGCGGTTCAGAGCGAGGCGAGCGCGCAGCAAATCGCCCTGCGGGTGCCGCCGCCCGAGCCCACCACCTGCTGCGGGCGCGGCTGCAACGGCTGCGTGTGGGAAGGCTGGCTCGCCGCGATTGCGTATTGGCGCGACGAGGCGTCGCTGCTGCTGGTGTAGCGCGACTAACGCGCTTCCCAGAAGCCGCGGTGCGTGGCGATCATTTCTTCCGCCACTTCGGGCACCGGGCCAATCACCTCGATCTTCTTCTGTCCGCGCGCAAAAACTTCGCGGCAGGGAAGGCTCAGCGTGGGGTTCTCAGGATGGTCGCCCGTGAGCGCGAGCAACGCGCTTTCTTCCGCGCCGTAGACGATGCGGCCGATGTGGGCCCAGTAGCTGGTGCCTGCGCACATGGCGCAAGGCTCGAAGGTGGTGACCAGCGTGCATTGCCACAGGTAGTCCGCCGGCCAGTTCTGCGCGGCATGGCGCGCGAGCGTGGCTTCGGCGTGATTCACCGTGTCGATGTTGCCCTGCTCGGCGAGGATGGTCTCGCCGTCGGGCGCGACGAGCACGGCGCCGAAGGGGTGCCGGCCCATGGCCATGGCGCGGCGGGCCACCTCGTCGGCCCGGCGCAAGGCGCGGATGATCTGGTCGCGCGTCATCCGTGGTGCCTTATTGGTTTTGTGAACCGCGATGCGCCCAGCCGGTCGTGTGCTTCTCGATCACGCTGAAGAGTTCATACATCAGCATGGCCATGGCGCCCACCACCATCAGGCCCGCGAAGGCCAAGCCCATCTGCATGGCCGAGCCGGCTGAAATGAGCAGGTAACCGATGCCTTCATTGGCCGCCGTCATCTCGCTCACCGTGGTGCCGACGAAGGCCAGCGTGATCGCCACCTTGAGCGAGCCGAAGAAGTAGGGCATGGAGCGCGGCAGGCCGATCTTCATGAGCACGTCCCAGCGCTTGGCGCCGAGCACGCGCAGCACGTCTTCCAGCTCGGGCTCCAGCGTGGCGAGGCCGGTGGCAATGTTGACCATGATCGGGAAGAAGCTGATCAAGAAGGCCGTGAGAATGGCCGGCCCGACACCGATGCCGAACCACACCACCAGGATGGGCACGAAGGCCGCCTTGGGCAGCGCGTTGAAGGCCGTCATGAGCGGGTAGATCGCCGCATACGCGATGCGCGAACTGCCGATCACAAAGCCCAGCAGCACGCCCACCACAATGGCCAGGCCGAAGCCCGCCATCGTGACCCAGAAGGTGCGCCATGCATGGCCCGCGATGATTTCCTTGAATTCCCAGAACTGGTTCCAGATGCGCAGCGGGCTCGGAAAGATGAAGTCCGAAACGCCGAAGCCTGCGCAGATCACCTGCCACAGCAGGATCACCGCAACCAGCAGCAGCCAGGGCGACCAGCGTTCGATTTGCTTGGTGTTCTTCATGGCGCGCCTTCAGTGGGACACCGCGGCCGCTGTCTGCGCCGCGCTGATGCCCGTGTTTCGAATGGCGCCGATGTGCCCGCGCAGTTCCAGCACGATGTCGGTGAACTCCTTGGTGTAGGTGAGCTCCAGCTCGCGCGGACGCGGCAGCTCGATCTCGCGCTTGACCACGAAGCGGCCGGGGCTCTTGCTCATCACATACACGGTGTCGGCCAGGAACACCGATTCGCGCAGGTCGTGCGTCACCAGGATGACGTTGAACTGCTGCTCGGTCCAGAGGTCACGAAGAATGCACCAGAGCTCCTCGCGCGTGAAGGCGTCGAGCGCGCCGAAGGGCTCGTCGAGCAGCAGCATCTTGGGCTCGTGAATGAGCGCGCGGCAAATGCTTGCGCGCTGCTGCATGCCGCCCGAAAGCTGCCACGGAAACTTGTCTTCATAGCCCGCGAGGCCTACCTTCTGCAGCAGCTTGCGCGCGCGCTCGACGTATTCCTTGCGCTTGGCCTTGAAGCTGGAGCGATAGGGCTCGACGATTTCGAGCGGAAGCAGCACGTTGTCGACGGTGGTGCGCCACGGCAGCAGCGAAGGCGCCTGAAACGCCATGCCTGATATCTTGAGCGGCCCGGTCACGGACTGGCCGTCGATGCGGATCTTGCCCATCGACGGCATCTTGAGGCCCGTGGTGAGCTTCATGAAGGTCGACTTGCCGCAGCCCGAAGGCCCGACGATGGCAATGAACTCTCCCCGCTTCACCTTCAGGTCGATGGCCTCGACCGCGAAGTGATTGGCGCGCAGAAGCTCCTCGTTATAGGCGAGCCAGACGTCCTGAAAGTCGACGAAGGGTGCGGCGGCCTCGCTCGATGCGTCCGCTGGCATCACTTGCGCAGCACGCCGTTGAGCTCGGCTGCGGGCGGCAGCATCGCCGCGGTCCACACGGCGTCGGGGCTCACGCGGGTCTTGGTGTTGAACGCGTCCGACACTTGCGAGGCCATCAGCGACATGCGGCCCGCGTTCACGGCGCCGAAGCCTTCGCTGCGCGCATCGGCGCTGTTGATCACGGTGTCGATGGCCAGCTGCAGGCGGCGGGTTTCGAGCTTGCTGTCGATGATGCCGTCGCGCGCCTTTACGGATTCAATGGCCACGGCGGGGTTGGCGATGACTTCCTTCGCGCCCTTGGCAAAGGCCGAGAGGAATTTCTTCACTGCCTCGGGGTTCTCCTTGATGAGCTTGGGCGACGCGATGATCACGTTGCCGTAGAGCTTCACGCCGTAGTCGGGGTAGGGCAGCACGACGATGTCGGCGGCCTTGGCGCCGCGCGCCTCGAGGTTGAGCAGCGAGGTAAAGGTAAAGCCCGTGATCGCGTCGATGTCGCCGCGGATCAGCATGGTCTCGCGCAGCGTCGGGTCCATGGCGGTCCAGTTGACGGCGCCGATGTTGTTGGCCTTGGCAAAGATCGGGAACGCGCGGCGGCCCGCGTCGAATACCGGTGCGCCGAGCTTCTTGCCGGCCAGGTCGGCCGGCTTGGCGATGCCGCTCTTCTTGAGCGTCATGACCGAGGCCGGCGTGTTGTTGTAGACCATCATCACCGCGACCGGCTTGTTGGGGCTGTCGGGGTTGTTGGCGTGGAATTCCATCAGCGCCGCAAGGTCGGCAAAGCCCATTTCGTAGGCGCCCGAAGCCACGCGCGTCACAGTGCCGCCCGAGCCGTTGCCCGCGTCGATGGTCACGTCCAGGCCCGCAGCCTTGAAGTAGCCCTTGGCGGCCGGGTGCAGGAACAGCGCGGCCGGCCCTTCGAAGCGCCAGTCGAGCTGGAACTTGATCGGCGTCGTGGTCTGGGCAAGGGCCGAAGAAAGGCCGAAGCTGAGGGCCGAGGCGGCGAGGAAGGACTGGAGCAGTTGGCGCTTGTTCATGCGAAATCCGTTAGAGGTGAATGCTTCTGCATTCAAGCAAAAACGGTGCCCGCACGCGATTGGTGCGAACCCTCCCGATGAACTGCAGCGGTGCAAGCGTGGGGCGGCGGCGTGGCTGCGGCGCACCCGTTTTGTGAGTTCTCGCGAATTCCGGCCGAAAGAAGCTTGAAGCTCGAACCAATTTGGGGCGCCGGCTTGCCGGCCGGGCCGCGGGTTTCTGCCTCGCGCGCAGGCTCAGAGCGCGGCGCCGATCTTGCGCAGTTCGGCGATCTGCGGGGCCTTGGGCAGCCAGATCTTGTCGAACTCCGCAATGATCGGCGCGGGGTTGTAGCCGGCGTCGCTCTTGATGGTGATGCCGCTCGTCTTGAACTTGTCGATCAGGCCGAGCTCGGTGGTCACGATGTCCCTGATCTGCGCATCGAGCGACTGCTTCACCAGGTCGGTGATGAGCGACTTGTCCTTGGCGTCGAGCGTCTGCCAGATGCGCCCCGAGATCAGCGGCGCAAAGGGCATGAACAGCGCGTTCATCGGCAGCATGGTCTTGGCGACGCGGTCGAAGCGCTGGTTCCATGAAAACTCGATGTCCGCCTCCAGCCCGTCGACCTGTCCGTTCGACATGGCATCGAAAACAGCGGGCGTGGGAATCGGCGTGGGGGCGGCGCCGAGCAATTGATAGAAGTCGCGGTACACGGGCGTCGGGTTGATGCGCAGCTTCATGCCCTTGAGGTCGGTGGGCGTGGAGATGGGCTTGGTTGAAAACACCACCCGCATGCCGGTGATGCCCCAGCCCAGGCCGATGGTGCCGGTTTCGCGCGGCAGCACTTCCAGCAGCTTGAGCGCGGCCGGCGTGCGCACCAGCGAGGCCACGTTGGTGGTCGAGCGCACGAGGTACGGCGCGTTGATGGCCGCCACGCTGGAGACCCTCGAGCCGAGCTCGGCCGCCTGGATCCAGCCCATGTCCAGTGCGCCGGATTGCAGCTGCTGCATCATGGCCGATTCGTTGCCGAGCTGGCCCGAGTGGAACACCGTGGCGCTCAGGCGGCCATCGGTGGCCTTCTTGAGTGCTTCGCCGAAGCCCACCGCGGCGCGGTTCCACGAATGGCCGGCCGGCGTGATGAGGCCGAGGCGGAATTCCTTGGCGGCCGCTGCACGCGACACGGTGCTGAACAGGGCGGACGACGCGGCGGCGGTACCGGCGGCGGCCTGGACGACGAATTTGCGGCGGGAGAGGGACATGCGAGGCTCCGGTTGAGTGAAGGAAAAATGGGGCGCCTGTCTGGCTTACTTGAGCAAGGCCAGCGACAGGCTCGGAAAGAGCGACAGCAGCACCAGCGCCGCGCAGCAGATCAGGAAGAACGGCAGGGTGACGATGAACATCTTTCCCGGCTTGGCACCGGTAACGGCCGAAGCCACGAAGAAGCTCAGGCCCACGGGCGGCGTCATGAGCCCGAGCACGAGGTTGATCACCACCACCACGCCGAAGTGGCGCGGATCGATGCCGTAGATCTCGGTAGCGATGGGCAGCAGGATCGGCACGGTCATGATCAGCCCGGGAATCCCGTCGATCACGGTGCCGATCACCAGCAGGATCAGGTTCACCAGCAGCAGGAAGGCAATGGGGTCCTTCGCCACGGTCTGGATCCATGCGGCCGTGGCCTGCGGCACCTTGCCGTAGATCAGCAGCCACGAGAACACCGCGGCCGCAGCCACCAGGAAGAGCACCACCGCCGAGTAGATTGCCGACTTCAGCAGGATCTGCGGAATCATCGCGAAGCGGAATTCCTTGGTGACGTAGCGGCCGATCAGCACCGCGGCCACCGCGCCCACTGCGGCGGCCTCGGTCGGGTTGGCAAAGCCGCCGAGGATGGAGCCGACGATCACGATGGGGATCAGCAGCGTGGGGCAGGCCGTGAGCATGGTGTGCAGCCGCTGCCTGACGGTGCGCTTGGCGGTGCGCGGATAGTTGTAGACCAGGCCCATGCACGCAATCACGACGAAGAACGCCGCCGTGAGAATCACGCCGGGAATGATGCCGGCAATCAGCATGTCGCCAACCGCCACCTGCGCAAGCACGCTGTACACCACGAACATCACCGACGGCGGAATGATCGGCCCCAGCATGCCGCCGTACACCGTGATGCCCGCCGCAAAGGTCTTGTCGTAGCCCTGCTTCTCCATCTCGGGCACCATGATCTGGCTCATGATGGCCACCTGAGCCGTGGCCGAGCCGATGATCGAAGACACCAGCATGTTGGCCAGGATGTTCACGTAGGCGAGGCCGCCCTTCACCGAGCCGATGAAGGCCAGCGCCAGGTCGACCAGGCGCCTGGTGATGCCGCCGCCGTTCATGACCTCGCCGATCAGGATGAACAGCGGAATCGCGATGAGGCTGTAGCTGTCGACACCGCCGAACATCTGCACCGGAAACGACTGGAACAGCACCGTGTCGCCCGAGTTGAGGATGTACACGATGCCCGCAAGGCACAGGCAGGCGCCGATCGGCACGCCGACGAGCATGATCAACAGGAAGAATGCAGAGGTCAGCATGTCAGTTCACCGCGTCTGCGTTGGTCACATGAAACTCGGCGTGCGTGCGCCGCGGCTGCAGGCCGAGGTCTTCGACAAGGTTGGACAGCGCATGCAGGCTGAGCGTGGCCGAGAAGACCGGCAGGATCAGCTGGACGGCCCAGGTCGGCCAGTTCAGTGTCTGTGTGCGCTCGGTATAAAGAAAGTTGAAGGATTCGGCCGCGTATTCCTTCGCGTCGAAGCCGTAGCGCACGATGCCGACCGGGTCCATGTAGAGCCAGCACATCGCCAGCAGCGCCAGGCCCAGCAGCAGCACGCCGCCCGACGCAGCGGCCTTTGCAATGCGCGCCGCCTTTTCGCCGAGCTTGTCGGTGAGCAGCGTCACTGCAAAGTCCAGCCGCAGCCGCGTCATTGCCGAAGCGCCGACGAAGGTGAGCCACACCACGCAGTACACCGAGGCCTCGTCCACCCAGTAGAGCGGCACACCGCCGTAGCGCGTGACCACGTTCAGCAGCACCAGCACCATGAGCAGGCCCATCAGCCCGGAAAGGAGGCGGCGCTCCCAGCGCAGGACGAAGTCGGACGCGTCGAGCACCCGGCGGGAGAAGGTCCCGCGTTCCAGGGCGTGTTCTTCCATGTGAGAAGGGAGTGAAGGTTGAAGAAAGGCCGGAAGGCCGTGGTTATAAATATATTAATAAGATATTTAAGATATCCGATCAGGGTATTAGCAGATTGCATGCCAGCCGAAAAAATGATGAGCGGGCGGAAACGGTGCATGCGCGGTACCGCACCGCAATGAAAAACGCCCCGCTGCGTGCTGCAGCGGGGCGTCCGTTTGGTGAAGGCGGGGGCTGTTACTTCAGCGCGGTTGTCGCGTTCGCCACCGCCAGTGCCGTCATGTTGACCACGCGCCGCACGGTCGACGATGGCGTGAGCACATGGGCCGAGCCCGAGGCGCCCAGCAGGATGGGGCCCACCGTGATGCCGTTGGCGCCCGTCATCTTCAGTACGTTGTAGAGGATGTGCGCCGAATCGAGGTTCGGGCACACCAGCAGGTTGGCTTCGCCGGTGAGCGTGGTCTCGGGCAGCGCGACGCGGCGCACTTCTTCGGACAGCGCCGAGTCGCCGTGCATTTCGCCGTCGCACTCGATGTCGGGCGCCATCTGCGCGAACAGGTCGCGCGCAAGCCGCATCTTGCGCGCCGAGCCGCGGCTCGATGTGCCGTAGTTCGAATGCGAAAGAAAGGCCACCTTCGGCGGCAGCCCGAAGCGGCGCACCTCTTCGGCCGCCATCATCGCGATGCTGGCGAGCAGCTCGGCGCTCGGGTCCTCGTTCACGTTGGTGTCGGTAATGAACACCGTGCGCTTTTCGAGCGTGAGCGCGTTCAGCGTCGCAAAGCCCGGTGCGCCGCGCTTCAGGCCGATGAGGTTGCGGATGTGCTCCAGGTGCACGTCGAAGCGCCCGACCAACCCGCAGATCATGGCGTCGGCATCGCCCAGGTGCAGCATCAGCGCGGCAATGATGGTGTTGGAGCGGCGCACCATGGTCTTGGCGGCCTCCGGCGTCACGCCGCTGCGGCCCATGAGCTTGTGAAAGCTCTCCCAGTAGATGCGAAAGCGCGGATCGTCCTCGGGGTCGACGATTTCCACGTCGGTGCCCACGCGGATGTGCAGGCCGGCCTTCTTGATGCGCGCCTCGATCACCGCGGGGCGGCCGACCAGGATGGGTTGCGCAAGGCATTCGTCCACGGCCAGTTGCGCGGCGCGCAGCACGCGCTCGTCTTCGCCCTCGGCATAGGCCACGCGCTTGGCGGCGGCAATCTTGGCGGCGCTGAACACGGGGCGCATGAACATGCCGGTCTGGTAGACGAAGCGCGTCAGGTGCTGGCGGTAGGCGTCCATGTCCTCGATGGGCCGCGCGGCCACGCCCGATGCGTGCGCGGCTTTGGCCACGGCCGGCGCAATGCGCAGGATGAGGCGCGAATCGAAGGGCTTGGGAATGATGTAGTCGGGCCCGAACGACAGCTCTTGACCGGCATAGGCGGTTGCCACTTCTTCGCTGATGTCGGCCTTGGTGAGCTCGGCGATCTCGCGCACGCAGGCCAGCTTCATTTCTTCCGTGATCTTGCTGGCGCCGCAGTCAAGCGCGCCGCGGAAGATGTACGGAAAGCACAGCACGTTGTTGACCTGGTTCGGGTAGTCCGAACGGCCGGTGGCAATGATGCAGTCGGGCCGCACGGCCTTGGCAAGTTCGGGCCGGATCTCGGGTTCAGGGTTGGCCAGCGCCAGGATGATCGGCTGCGTGCCCATGGTCTTCACCATCTCGGCGCTCATCACGCCCGGGGCCGAGCAGCCGAGGAAAACGTCGGCGTCCTTCACCACGTCGGCCAGGGTGCGGGCGCCGGTGTCTTTTTGCGCATAGCGTGCCTTGGAGTCGTCGAAGCCGCCCGCGCGGCCCATGTAGATCAGGCCCTTGGAGTCACAGGCGTAGATGTTGGCGGGCTTGGCGCCCAGCCCCACCATCACGTCGAGGCAGGCAATGGCGGCCGCGCCGGCACCCGAAACAGCGATCTTCACGTCTTCGATCTTCTTGCCGACCAGCTCGAGCCCGTTGATCAGCGCCGCGGCCGAGATGATGGCCGTGCCGTGCTGGTCGTCGTGGAACACCGGAATGTTCATGCGCTCGCGCAGCTTCTTCTCGATGTAGAAGCACTCGGGCGCCTTGATGTCCTCGAGGTTGATGCCGCCCAGCGTGGGCTCCAGCGCCGCGATGATGTCGACCAGCTTGTCGGGATCGGTTTCGGCCAGTTCGATGTCGAACACGTCGATGCCGGCGAACTTCTTGAACAGGCAGCCCTTGCCCTCCATGACCGGCTTGGCGGCCAGCGGGCCGATGTTGCCCAGGCCCAGCACCGCGGTGCCGTTGGTGACCACGCCCACCAGGTTGCCGCGCGCGGTGAAGTCGGCGGCCAGCGACGGGTCGGCCGCGATGTCGAGGCAGGGATAGGCCACGCCGGGCGAATAGGCCAGCGACAGGTCGCGCTGGTTCAGGAGGGGCTTGGTCGGCGTGATGGAAATCTTGCCCTTGACGGGCGAGCGGTGGTATTCGCGCGCTGCATCGCGAAGAGCTTCTTCTGCGGGGGAGAGGGGTGCAGCCATGAAATGTCTCCTTGTTTCGGACGGGAAATGAGGCTACCGCAAAAGCATGGCTTGTTCCCAAAGGGGAAATGCCGAAATCGCCTGAACCCATAGCCTGCGCGGAACCGAAGCGCCGGTTCGCTAAACTCCGAAAGTGTTAGCCAAGGGCAACCAAGGTTAAACAAGGCAATGCAAAGCCGTGCAGCCCAGGCGGCCGGCCACCGTCAATCAAGACATACAAAGACAACGAAGAGGGCAGCGCATGACACCCGGAGCTTTCACCACCACCGACCCCGACGTCGTAGTCATCGGCGGCGGGCCTTCGGGCTCCACCGTGGCGGCGCTGCTCGCGGACAAGGGGCATGACGTGGTGCTGATCGAGAAGGCGCAGCATCCGCGCTTTCACATCGGCGAATCGCTGCTCCCCATGAACATGCCGCTGTTCGACCGGCTGGGCGTGCGCACCGAGGTCGAGGCGATCGGCATCAAGAAGCACGGCGCCGAGTTTGTCTCGCCCTGGCACGACCACTCGAGCCACTTCGACTTCGGCGAGGCAATGGACAAGAGCTTTCCGTACGCCGTGCACGTGCGCCGCTCCGAGTTCGACGAACTGCTGTTCCGCCACGCCGGCAAGCTCGGCGCGCGCACCTTCGAAGGCCAGCGGGTTACCGGTGTCGACATGGACGCCGGCAAGGGCACGGCGGACAACCGCCCGCTGGTGAAGGTCAAGGCCGACGACGGCACCGAAACCCAGTGGCGCCCGCGCTTCGTCATCGATGCGAGCGGCCGCGACACGCTGCTGTCGAGCCAGTTCGACGCCAAGCAGCGCAACCGCAAGCACGCAAGCGCCGCGCTCTACGGCCACTTTGCCAACGCGGAGCGCCGCCCCGGCCGCTTCGAGGGCAACATCTCGCTCTTCTGGTTCGACCACGGCTGGTTCTGGTACATCCCGCTGAAGGACGGCACCGTGAGCGTCGGCGCCGTGGCCTCGCCTGCGTACTTCAAGGGCCGCCAGGGCAAGTCGCTCGAAGACTTCCTGATGGAGACGATTGCGCTTGCGCCCAAGCTGGCCGCGCGCCTGAAGAACGCCACGCTGATGGAAGGCGCCACCGCCACTGGCAACTACGCCTACGACTCCAAGTTCTGCCGCGGCGACCGCTTCATGATGGTGGGCGATGCCTACGCCTTCGTCGACCCGATGTTCTCTTCGGGCGTGTACCTGGCGATGAACAGCGGCTTCGAGGCCGCCAAGGCGGCGGACCTGTGGCTCAGGGGCGAGGCGAAGGAGGCCGAGAAAGCCTTCCGCCACTACGAGAAGGTGATGAAGCGCGGACCGAAGATGTTCTCGTGGTTCATCTACCGCATCACTTCGCCGGCCATTCGGCGGCTGTTCATGGCGCCGCGCAACATCTGGCGCATGCAGGAGGCGCTTCTGTCCATATTGGCAGGCGACCTGTTCCGCGACACGCCCATCGGCCCTCGCTTCTGGGGCTTCAAGGTGACGTACTACGCCTCGTGCATCGGCATCCTGCCGCAGGCCGTGAAGACCTGGGCATGGCGCCGGCGCAACCTCAAGGAATCCCTGGACGCTGCAAAGACCTGAGCCCAGGCTCAGTCCGGCGTGACGGTGTGCTGGGCGAGCGCCTCGAGCGCGCGCACCAGTGCGGAGTGGTCCTGCTGGCCGTGGCCGAGGGCCGCGCAGGCGTTCATCAGTTGCGCCGCGCCCGCCGTCTGCGGCAGGGCCACACCCAGGGCCCGCGCACTCTGCAGCGCCAGGTTCAGGTCTTTCTGGTGCAGCGAGATGCGGAACCCCGGCGCAAAGGTGCGCTTGATCATGCGCTCGCCATGCACTTCGAGAATGCGCGAACTGGCAAAGCCGCCCATCAGCGCCTGGCGCACCTTGGCCGGATCGGCGCCCGCCTTGGAGGCGAACAGCAGCGCCTCGCCCACGGCCGCGATGTTCAGCGCCACGATGATCTGGTTGGCCACCTTGCAGACCTGGCCGTCGCCCACGTTGCCGACCAGCGTGACGTTCTTGCCCATCTTCTCGAGCAGTGGCCGCACCTGGCCGAAGGTGCCTTCGTCGCCGCCGCACATGATGGTGAGGCTCGCGGCCTTGGCGCCCACTTCACCGCCGGAAACCGGCGCGTCGATATAACCGCAGCCGAGCGCGAGGATGCGTTTGGCAAAACCCTTGGTGGCAATCGGATCGATGGAGCTGCAGTCGACCACGATCTTGCCGCGCGAATCCTTCAGGCCTTCGGCCACGCCCTGCGTGCCCGGCTCGCCGAACAGCACCTTCTCCACGTCGGGCGTGTCGGGCACCATGATGAAGATCACGTCGGCCTGGCGCGCCACGTCGGCGGCCGAGGCGCAGATGGTCGCCTTGGAGATGAAAGGCTCGGGGGTGTTGCCCTGGGTGTTCACGAACAGCTGGTAGCCCGCGTCCAGCAGATGGCCCGCCATGGGCGCGCCCATGATGCCGAGGCCGATGAATCCGATTTTTTGAGATTGCGACATGTCTTCAGTTTCCTTGGATGCTGTTGTCTGGGTTCACTTTTGCTGGGTCAGGGCCTGCCGCCATCCGAGGCCGTCGACGGTGTCGCTGCGCGGCTTGTATTCGCAGCCGATCCAGCCGTCGTAGCCGATCGAATCGATGTGCCTGAAGAGCCACGGGTAGTTGATTTCGCCCGTGCCCGGTTCGCCGCGCCCGGGGTTGTCGGCCAGCTGGATGTGGCCGATGCGCGCGAGATTCTTCGACAGCGTATTGCCGAGCTCGCCTTCCATGCGCTGCGCGTGATAGATGTCGTACTGCACCCGCAGGTTGGAAGAGCCCACCTCGTCGATCAGCGCCAGCGCCTGGTCGGTGCGCGTGAGAAAGAAGCCCGGAATGTCGAAGGTGTTGATCGGCTCGATCAAGAGCCGGAGACCTGCCGCCTCGAGCTCGCCGGCGGCAAGGCGCAGGTTCTCGACCACGGTCTTGTGCGCGGCATCGGTGCTCACGCCGGCCGGCACCTTGCCGACCAGGCAGTTGAGCTGCGGGCAGCCCAGGGCCGTGGCGTAGTCGATGGCCATGGCAATGCCTTCGCGGAATTCGCCGGTGCGGTCGGGGTGGCAGGCAATGCCGCGCTCGCCCTTGTCCCAGTCGCCGGCGGGCAGGTTGTGCAGCACCTGCTGCAAACCGTTGGCCCGCAGCGCGGCAGTGAGTTCCTTCTTTTCGAAGGGGTAGGGAAACAGGTATTCCACCGCCTCGAAGCCCGCCTTGGCGGCGGCCTCGAAGCGCTGCATGAACGGCAGCTCGGTAAAGAGCATCGTGAGATTGGCTGCAAACTTGGGCATGGTGCGTGTCTCCTTGCTCAGTCCAGCATCTCGGCCGCAACTGCCGTCGGTGCATCGGCCGGGTGTTCGGCCAGGGGCTCGAACTCGGTGATGTTGTCGATTTCGGTGCCCATTGCGATGTTGGTCACGCGCTCGAGCATCACCTCGATGACGACCGGTACGCTGAACTCGGCCATCAGCGCTTCGGCGCGCTGAATGGCCGGTGCGATCTCTTCCTGCTTGTTGACGCGAATCGCCTTACAGCCCAGGCCCTCGACCACTTTCAGGTGATCCACGCCGTAGCTGCTCTCGATGCCCGCATCGGGCCCCGCGTTGATGTTGTCGAACGCGAGCTGCACGCAGTAGTCCATCTCGAAACCGCGCTGCGCCTGGCGGATGAGGCCGAGGTACGAGTTGTTGACCACGATGTGGATGTAAGGCAGCTTGAACTGCGCGCCCACCGCCAACTCTTCGATCATGAACTGGAAGTCGTAGTCGCCCGAGAGCGCGACGATCTTGCGCGACGGGTCTGCGGCGCGCACGCCCAGTGCGGCGGGAATGGTCCAGCCCAGCGGGCCGGCCTGGCCGCAGTTGATCCAGTGGCGCGGGTTGTACACATGCAGGAACTGCGCAGCCGCGATCTGCGAGAGCCCGATGGTGCTCACGTAGCACGTGTCGTTGCTGAAGTTGTTGTTCATGCACTGGTACACGCGCTGCGGCTTCATCGGCACGTCATCGAAGTTGGTCTTGCGCAGCATGGTCTTCTTGCGCTCGATGCAATCCTTTGCCCATTGCCGGCGCTCGGGCAGCTTGCCCGCGGCCTTCATCTCCTCGGCCACGGCCACGAACTGCTCGAGCGCGGCCTTGGCGTCAGACACGATGCCGAAGTCGGGCGTGAACACGCGGCCGATCTGCGTGGGTTCGATGTCCACGTGCACGAATTTGCGGCCCTTGGTGTACACATCGACCGAACCCGTGTGCCGGTTGGCCCAGCGGTTGCCAATGCCGAGCACGAAGTCGCTGGCGAGCATGGTCGCGTTGCCGTAGCGGTGGCTGGTCTGCAGGCCGCACATGCCGGCCATCAGCGGATGGTCGTCGGGAATCGAGCCCCAGCCCATCAGCGTGGGAATCACCGGAACGCCGGTGATCTCGGCAAAGCGCACCAGCAGGTCGGACGCATCGGCGTTGATGATGCCGCCACCGGCCACGATCAGCGGGCGCTCGGCCGCGTTGAGCATGCCGATGGCCTTTTCGATCTGCGCCCGCGTGGCGGCGGGCTTGTAAGGCAGGAGCGGCTGGTAGGCATCGATGTCGAACTCGATCTCCGCCATCTGCACGTCGAAGGGCAGGTCGACCAGCACCGGGCCGGGCCGGCCCGAGCGCATCAGGTGAAAGGCCTGCTGGAACACCTGCGGCACCTGGCCCGGCTCACGCACGGTCACGGACCATTTGGTGACCGGTTTGGAGATCGACTCGATGTCGACCGCCTGGAAGTCTTCCTTGTAGAGCCGTGCGCGGGGCGCCTGGCCGGTAATGCAAAGGATGGGAATCGAATCGGCCCAGGCCGAATACAGGCCCGTGATCATGTCGGTGCCCGCCGGCCCCGAGGTGCCGATGCACACGCCGATGTTGCCCGCCACGGCACGGGTGTAGCCCTCGGCCATGTGCGAAGCGCCCTCGACGTGGCGCGCGAGGATGTGCGAAATGCTCCCGCGCTGGCGCAGCGCCGAATACATCGGGTTGATGGCCGCGCCGGGCACGCCGAAGGCCTGCGTCACGCCTTCTTTTTCCATCACCAGTACTGCGGCCTGAACCGCTTTCATCTTTGCCATTTGAACTGTCTCCTTGAGTGGAGCCCACTGTAGGAAGCACAGGCCATTCGAAGAAGACGGCTGCGGACCATAAAGCCTATTCCGGATTGGAATAAGTGATTACGATGCCGGGCATGGACAGATTGTTGGCAATGGAAATGTTCGTGCGCGTGGTCGAGACCGGCAGCTTCTCGAAAGCGGCGCTCGAGTTCCACACCACGCAGCCCACCGTCACCAAGCAGGTTGCGGCCACCGAGGCGCGCCTGAAGGTGCGGCTGCTCAACCGCAACACGCGCGGCGTGAGCCTCACCGAACCTGGCGCGCTCTATTACGAGAAGTGCAAGAACATCGTGCGCGAGTCCGAGGAGGCCGAAAGCATCGTGCAGCTGCGGCAGAACCAGGCCCAGGGCCTCTTGCGCGTGGGCACCTCGGTGGCCTTCGGGCGGCGGGTGGTGGTGCCGCTGGCGCTCGAGTACATGCGCCGGCATCCGCAGGTGCAGCTCGACCTGAGCTTCGAGGACCGCTATGTCGACCTGATTGCCCAGGGCATCGATGTGGCCATTCGCATGGGCAAGCTGGCCGATTCGTCGCTGGGTGCACGCTACCTTGGCACCAACCCCTGGGCCATGGTGGCGGCGCCGGGCTACCTGAAGAAGCACGGCACGCCCAAGCGCGCGCAGGACCTGAGCGCGCACGTGGCGCTCATCTACAGCAGCGTGGTGGGCGACGAGTTCTGGCGCATGCACACGCCCAAGGGCGATCCGGTGACGGTGCCGGTCTCCGGGCGCTTCCGCTCGAACAACCTTTCCGCGGTGTTGGCCGCGGCGCGCGACGGCCTGGGCATTGCGCTCATGCCGCGCTACGTGGCGAGCGAATCGCTGGCCTCGGGCAAGGTGATCGAAGTGCTCGG
Organism: Variovorax paradoxus; assembly: GCF_009755665.1. Lineage (NCBI taxonomy): Bacteria > Pseudomonadati > Pseudomonadota > Betaproteobacteria > Burkholderiales > Comamonadaceae > Variovorax > Variovorax paradoxus. Next base: position 4,318,822 of record NZ_CP046622.1, on the reverse strand, counting down.
CGACCATGCGTTGCCCGAGCAGGAAATCCACGCCGTCTTTCCCTCGCCCAAGCTGGTGCCGGGCAAGGTGTCGGGCTTCGTGGCCTTCCTGCAGGGGTGGTTTGCCGAAGGGTGGTGGGGCGGCTGACCGCGCCCGACGTCTTCATCTCATCAAGCCGGCACGAACGCCCCGTGCAGGCCCAGCGGCAGCGTGTAGGGCAGCGTGGCCTGCGCCACCGGGCCCGCCGCTAACTGATCGGCCGCAAAGCACGAGAGCAGCGTCTTCTGCTGCCCGAAGTCGAGCACGGTGCCCAGAACCCATCCCGGCTTGGCGCCATCCGGAACGAAGATGTGCTCTTCCACGATCGCCTGCCTGCCGTAGGTGTAGCGCTGGCTGCGGCCGGTCTCCACGTTGGTGCGCGCCACCGCGGCAAAGCCGGGGCGGTCCGGCATGCCTTGTGTTGCGTGGATCAGGTGGCGGTGGCGCAGGCCGACGCGGCGCGGATCGATGCGCGGAAACTCGGCGTCGAGCGCCAGTGCGTTCTGGCTGGCACGCCCGGTGCGCAGGTTCAACGTGGCGACTGTCAGGTGCGGGTCGGCGCGCTTCACCCAGCGCCCGCGCATCACCTCGCGGTTGCTGGTGAACACCGGGTCGGGGTTGTCCGAGCGCATGTAGTCGATGTGGATCAGCGTGCCGCCGGGCGTGTCTTCTTCCCAGGCGTTGCCCGCGTGAAAGAGAAAACCGGCCGGCAGCGTCAATAGCTGGCGGCGGTCCCAGTCTTTCTTGTCGACCACCATCACGCGCATCCCGAGCTCGGGCCGCCAGACATGCGCATCGAGAAAGCTCGCACCGGCTTCCTTGCGCTTGCCGTCGTACACCAGCGGCGGCATCAGAAAGACCAGGTGGCGCTCGGTCACCGCAAAGTCGTGAATCATCGGCAGGTCGGCCACCGGCGTCGCACTTGCGCGGCGCAACGCGCCGTCGGGCGCGATCTCGTACAGCGCCAGCATGCTCTGGCCCGCGCTCACGCCGAAGTTCCACACCGTGCCGTCGGGATCCACTCTGGGGTGGGCTGAAAAGGGCATGCCCGCGAAGTCGGGGCGCCAGGTTTTCACGCCCAGCGTTTCCAGCGTGCGCGCGTCCAGCCGCGTGGCCGAACCGCCTTCCCACAGCGCCAGCACCTCGCCCTGCATCGGCAGCACGTTGATGTTGGCCACGTTGATGCTGTCCGGCGAGGTCGGCGGTTCGGCGCCCGGCGGCATGGTGCCGAAGCCCTCGGCCAGGCGGCGGCCGGCCCGCACTTCGGCCGTGCGCTTGGGCGTGGCGACATAGCGGCCCTGATGCCGCACGTCGCTGCCTTCGATCGTGAAGCGATGCACCATGCCGTCGCCGTCGAACCAGTGGCGGTAGCGCTCGCCGCCCAGGTCGTGCCCCGCGGGGCCGTTGCGAAACAGCGTGCCGGCGACCGCATCGGGGAAGCGCCCGCGCACCTTGGCGCGGGTGAGCGGCAGGTCGCCGGGCGGCGTGGCGAAGCCCGATTTCCAGGGCGTGCCGGCGGCTTCGAATTCGGTTTGCCAATCGTCGGCACCGCTGGTGGCGCGCGCCAGGGCAGGCAGCAGGGGCAGGGCGCCGGCCGTTGCCAGCAGGCGCAGAAGTTCGCGTCGTTCCATGTGAACCTCAGCGCAGGTGAATGACGGTCTGCACGTCGGTTTCGACGTTGAGCGCGGCGGCTTCGAAATCGGGCGCGCCGCGGTTGCCCTTGGCGTCGTTCGAGAAGCCGTAGCGCTCGATGGGCATGCCCACGGGGTTGGTGTCGAGCTTGCCGTTGCCGTTTTCGTCGGCGAACACGCGCAGTGCGTAGCGTCCGGGTACCAGCCCGGTGAACCGGAGCTGGGCCGCGCCGCCGCGCAAGGGCGTGGTCTGGGCGGCGAGCGACTTGCTGCCGGCAAAGCCCGCGGCGCTGTCGTACAGCGCCACGTAGAGTGTGGCTTCGGCGGCGGGTCCGTCGGTCACGCTCAGGTTCAGGTCGGCGGCAAGCGCGCCCAGCGGCGCAAGAAGTATGGCGCCGCACAGGATGTGTGCGCCCGGCCGGGGCAGGAGGGAAAGAAAGTGCATTGGGAGACCTCGTCTTGGAAGTTGGAGGTCCCGACGATCCCGCAGGCGCCGTGCGCTGCCCAGCGGCATGCGACGAAATGCAAAAACGCCCGCGTCAAATGCACGCTGCAGGCGCAAGGCGCGCCCGCATCAGCCGCTCCAGGCTGGCGGCGGTGCGGCGTGGTTCAGCTGTTCTTCTTGTCGTCGCCCGCGTCGGCGGACGGGTTTTCCCACTGGCCCGATTCCACGAACAGGCTCCATGCCGCCATGAAGAGCGCGGCAATCACCGGGCCGACCACGAAGCCGTTGATGCCGAAGATCGCCATGCCGCCGATGGTCGACATCAGCACGATGTAGTCGGGCATCTGCGTGTCCTTGCCCACCAGCACGGGGCGCAGGATGTTGTCGACCAGCCCGATCACGAACACGCCCACGAAGATCAGGATGCCACCCTGCCAGAAGTGGCCCGTGGCAAGGAAGTAGATGGCCACCGGCCCCCAGATGAGCGCCGCGCCCACGGCCGGCAGCAGCGAGAGAAACGCCATCAGCACCGCCCACAGCAGTGCGCCCTGCACGCCCAGCAGCCAGAACGCCAGTCCGCCGATGGCGCCCTGCGCAATGGCCACCGCCACGTTGCCCTTCACGGTGGCGCGGATCACGGTGGTGAACTTGTTGAGCAGGTAGTGCGTGTGCGGCTTGGCAAGCGGTACTGCTTCGCGCATGGTCTTGGAAAGCGCCGAGCCGTCGCGCACCAGGAAGTACAGCAGGTACAGCATCACGAAGAAGCTGATGAGGAAGTCGAAGGTGTTCTGTCCAATGGTGAGCGCCTGGCCGGCGATGAGCTGGCTGCCCTGCGCCGCGCCGGCGGAGATGCGTTCCTGCCATGCTTCCATGTCGCCCAGGTTGAAGCGGTCGAAGATGCTCATCAGCCATTGCGGCATGGCGTTGAGGATCTGCTGGAAGTAGGCCGCGAAGTTGATCTGCCCCGAGCGGATGCTCTGCGTGACCTGCACGATCTCCTGCACCAGCGACACCCCGACCATGGCCAGCGGAAGAATCACGATGAACAGGCAGATGACCAGAGTCGACAGTGCCGCGACATTGCGCTTGCCCGGCATTTTCTTGAGCAGCCACTTGTAGAGCGGCGTGAACAGGATGGCCAGCGCCACCCCCCACAGCACCGCGCCGAAGAAGGGCACCAGCACCCAGAGAAAGGCGACCGTGACGATGGCAAGCAGGGCGAGGAATACGCCGCGCTGGAGTTGGGGTGAGTTCATATGTGACTCGGACTGTAGCCGAGCCTGAACGCACGTTCGTGTCGGTCGAAATGCCTAGTCGGCTAGCGCCTTGCGCGCGGCAGCGCCACCGGCGACAGGGTGGCGCGCAGGCGGGCCGGCGCGTCGGGCCCGGCGGTGGTGTCTACCTCCAGCGAGCGTTCGACATTGCCGATGTGGTCGATCATCAGCTTGCGCGCCGTGGCGGTGTCGCCGGCCTCCAGCGCGGCGACGATGGCGCCGTGCTCCGCGCAGGACTGCCCGGCTTCGTGCTTCGATTGGTAGAGCGTGGCCGCCAGCGTGGTGCGGGCCGTGAGGTCGCGCAGCACGTCGACCAGCAGCTGGTGCCCCATCTGCTCGGCCAGGCACACGTGAAAGTCGGCCAGCAGGAAGGCGCGCGTGGCGGCGTCGGCCCCTTCGATGGCGCGCTGCTCGTCGGCAATGTGGTCGCGCAGCTTGCGTATGGCTTTTTGCAGCGGCCGGCCCTCGATTTCGGCCAGGATGCCCGCCTCCACGATGCGGCGTGCCGAAAAAGCGTCACGCGCTTCCTCGGCCGAGGGCTCCACCACGTACCAGCCGCGGCGCGACTGCACCTCGACGAAGCCGCGCGCCTGCAGCTGCATGAGCGCCTCGCGCACCATGGTCCGGCTGACCGCGAAGTTCTCGGCCAGCGCCTGTTCGCCGAGCCGCTCGCCCGGCGCGAGCTTCTGCGCCAGGATGGCCTCGACCACCCGTTCGGCAATGGAGGTGGGATTGACGTTGTCGGCAGCCATCGGTTTCAGTGGCTGCCGGCGCCCGCGCCCAGGGGTGCCGCAGGCAGTTCGGGTTCGGCCAGCGGTTCGTCGTCGGGGGTGTAGGTGCCGTCGAGCACGGCGTGGGCCCGCTGGCGGTCGATGTCGCCCTCCCAGGCCGCCACTGCCACCGTGGCCACGCAGTTGCCGATCAGGTTGCCCAGCGCGCGGGCAATGCCCATGAACCAGTCGACCGAGAGCACCAGCACCAGCCCGATGGCCGGGATGGCCGGAATCGCGTGCAGCGTGGCGGCCAGCACCACGATGGCCGAGCCCGGCACGCCATGCGCGCCCTTGGACGTGACCAGCGCAATGGCCAGGATGGTCAGCAGGTCGGCCATCGAGATCGGCGTGTTGGTGGCCTGCGCAATGAACACCGCCGCAAGCGTGATGTAGATCGAAAAGGCGTCGAGGTTGAACGAGTAGCCGGTGGGAATCACCAGGCCCACCGTCGAATCGCGAATGCCCATGCGGCGCAGCTTGGCCATGATCTGCGGCAGCACGCTGTCCGACGAGGTGGTGGCAAACACGATGGCGAGTTCTTCGCGCAGGTAGCGCAGCAGCTTCCACAAACTGAAGCCCGACATGCGCATCACCAGCCCCAGCACCACGAAGACGAAGATCAGCACTGCGCCATAGAAAAGGGCGACCAGCATGCCCAGCTGCTTGAGCGAGCCGATGCCGTACTTGCCCACGGTGAAGGCAATGGCGCCCAGCACGCCCAGCGGCGCCAGCTTGATGATGATGCCCATGATCTTGAACAGCACCAGCGACAGCGAGTCCACCACCGCGCTCACCGGCTTGCCGCGCTCGCCCAGCAAAGACAGCGCGCAGCCGAACAGCACCGCGAACAGCAGCACCTGCAGCACGTCGCCGGTGGCAAAGGCGGCAACCACCGTGGTGGGAATCAGCTTCATCAAGAACTCGACCGTGCCGCCGCTGGTGAGCTTGTCGGCGTTCGAGGCGTAGGCGCTCAAGGCGGCGGCGTCGAGCTTGCCCGGGTCCACGTTCATGCCCACGCCCGGCTCGAACACAAAGGCCAGCACCAGCCCCATGGCCAGTGCAATGGTGGTCAGCACCTCGAAGTAGATCAGCGCCTTCACGCCGACCCGGCCCACGCGCTTCAGGTCGCCTGCGCCCGCGATGCCGTGCACCACCACGCAGAACACCAGCACCGGGATGATCATCTTGATCAGCTTGATGAAGCCGTCGCCGAGCGGCTTGAGCTTGACGGCGAACTCCGGCACAAAGAGGCCGGCCAGCACGCCGAGCACCAGCGCGATAACGACCTGACCGAAGAGGGATTTGACGAAGCGGGGCATGGAGAAACCTTCCAGCGGGTTGAATGCAAGATCGAGGGAATCTTGTATGCAAGCAATGTAGGCAAGAATGGGCTGGTGCGCAGCAGGGTATTCCCGGGCCGGCGGCTGCGGATGAAGAGCGAGCGCCAGGCTAGTCGGTGTCAGCCGGACCAGACGCTGCAGGAAAGGTTATGCGCGCGGCATAGCGGTCGTCCTTCCGCCCGCAGACAAACTCCCAGCCCTGACGCTTGCATATCCGCGAGACGATCTGCAGTCCGTACCCGGTGGATGTGGAACTGCGCGGCTGTTCCCGCACATCGTTCTCGATCTCGAGTAGCCGCGCGTCTGCGCGCACCTGGATCCAGGTGTCGGCGTAGGCCACGGCGTTGCGCAGCAGGTTGTCGATCAGGACCGGGCCCAAGCCGGGAGCGGCCGACATCCGCGTGTGCGGATCGACCTGCAGCGCAATCCGCAGGCTCTTCTGTCTCGCCAAGGGGGCGAGCCGTTCAAGCAGGTCGTCGATCGCCGTGGCGACGTTCGTCTCCTCGATCTCTCGGTGGTCAGCCTCTTCGGGACTTCGGCCGAGTGCCAGGAGCGCGGCAACAAGGGCTTCCATGTCGTTCGCGCTCTGGGCCATGCGGGCGAGCGCGCGTTCGCGCACGGAAGTTTCGCCGGTCGCTCGCAGCACAGCAAGACTGCTCTTGAAGACTGCCACGGGCGTGCGCAACTCATGGCTTGCGAACCGCGTGAATTCCCGCTCGCGCTGAAGGAAGTCGCTGAGGCGGCCCACGAGCGCCGTGAAGCCGCGACTGAGCGCGCCCACTTCGTCGCTGCGCTGGGCACCCGAAAACTCCACCGGTCCTTCGCCATGGGCATTCACCTCCCGCGTCAGCGTGACCAGGGGTAGCGCGAGCTGGCGCGCGAGCACGGCACCGACGGCCGCGCTCAGTACGGTTACCGCCGCGCCGATCAGCAGCAGCGCGAGCAGGACATAGGGCTCGAAGTCATCGATGTCGAGGACGCCGTCGCCGTCGACGACCGCATAGAGCGTGTCGCTGCCTCCCATGATCGGCGCAACGCGGAGCATCGCACCGTCTTCGAACCGGCGGTGGGTGCCCGGCCCGTACGAAGGAGCCCAGGCCGGCAAGTCCGGCGAGCCGCGCACGTAGAAGCGGACGACCTCGAAGCCCGGTGCGCTGCGATGCGGGGCCGCCGCAAGGGCCCGAACCCGCTCCAGCATGTTCGACGCGGCGCCGTCCGCGCCCGGGTGCTCGATTTGCGCGATGGCGCGCTCGACCATCGCGCCGAGGTAGCGGCGAAGCAGGAACTCCTCCGTTCCGAGCGAAACGAGGAACGCCAGGGAGCCGTAGAGCAGGGTGGTTGCAGCGCCAAAGCGCAGGAACGCCCTGCGCAAGCGCCGTTGAAAAGTGCCGTCATTCGACAAAGCGCCACCCCTTGCCGTGCACCGTCTCGATCAACTCTCGCTCCCCGGTGATCGTCAGCGCGTTGCGCAGGCGGTAGATGTGCGTGCGCAGCGAATCGCTGTCCGGCACGTTGTCGCCCCAGAGTTCTTTTTCGAGCACTGCGCGCTCCACCATCAGCGGCGATCGCGCGACGAGGATCTTGAGCACCCTCAGCTGCAACTCGTGCAGCCGAATGCGTCGGCTGTTGCGCAGCACGGTGCCTGCACCGTGGTCGAGCACCAGTTCGCCCAGCACCTGGGTCGACACCTGGGGCCGTCGCCCCCTTGCTGCGATCGCCTGCAGACGAAAGAAGAGTTCCTCCATCTCGAAGGGCTTCACGAGGTAGTCGTCCGCGCCGCGCGCGAACCCCGCCTTCTTGTCCTGCAGCGTGTCGCGCGCCGTGAGGAAGATCACGGGGGTGTCGTCGCGCATTTGCGTGCGCAGGCGCTCACACACCTCCAGCCCGTCGATCCCCGGAACGGCCACGTCGAGAACGTAGATGTCGAAGCGCGCATCCCTTGCGAGATCGAGAAAAGCCTGTCCATGAAAGGCCAGGTCGACCGCGCAGCCCCGCGCCTCCAGGTAGTCCGAAACCGCACCGGCCAGCGCGAGACTGTCTTCGAGGAGAAGTACCCTCATGGTGAGCCCACAACAACGACGAGGGCGCGATGGTAAGCCACGGTGCATCGAGCACCGACGCACCGAGTGACGATCGGTTCACGGGAGGTTTTTTAGGATCGGCCGCTCCACCTGACTGACTCCTTGTTGCCACTCCATGGTCTCGACCTTCATCGCACAGAACCGCATCGCCATCTCCCGTCTGTTCTGGCTCGGCGCATTGATCGCGCTCCTTCTGACGGAGAAGATGTACGCGGGCCGGTTGATCGGGAACCTGCTGCCCATGGCAGGGCTCGTCCTGATCGGCATTGCCGTGGTGGGGAGGCTTTGGTGCTCGCTCTACATCGGAGGGCGAAAGAACAGCGAACTCGTGACGGAAGGGCCCTACTCCATGACACGCAACCCGCTCTACTTCTTCTCCCTGCTGGGCTTCGTGGGAATTGGTTTTTGCACGCGGAGCATCAGCTTCTCGGTCTGTGTCCTCGCGTTCTTCGTGCTCGTGTATCCCAGCGTGATCGCCAGTGAGGAGGCCTTCCTGAGGGCCCGGTTCGGCGCCGTGTTCGAGGCCTACTGCGAACGAACCCCGCGGTTCTTCCCGTCTGTTGCGCGCTACCGCGCATCCGAAGTGTGCGAAGTCAGGATCCAGCAGTTCCGCCGCACGGCCGGCGATGTGATCTGGTTCGTCTGGCTGGCAGGCATCGTCGCTCTTGTCGAGGCACTGCGCCCCATGCTGGTTCAGCCGCTGCTCACGGTTCCCTGATCGGACGCCCTGGCCGGATTGACGCACGAGCGCCGCCCATGGTCGAGCACGGCACCCCCTTCTGGGGGGCATGGCTGTTCCATGCCGCGACGGCGGGGCTGATCGTGCGTATCGCCGGGTGCGGCCACAAGCCCGCTGCCGGGTTGCTGGCGGCACTCTCCTACACGAGCGGCCTGCTCTGCATGGTCGCGGGCGGTGCCGAACTCGCGGATCCCGCGCGCGCAAGCGACTTCCTGTCGTGGACGCTTCTGCTCGCGCTCCTCCTTCATGGCGAATGGCGCGCTGAATCGGCCGCGGCGCGTGAGCGCTGCCTGTGGATCTGGGCGCTGGCAATGCCGCTGCTCTTCATTCTGGCGGGCGGAGAACTATGGAACTGCGCGCTGCCCGCGCTGCCCGCGTGGTCGCTCTTGATCGCGGACAAACTCTCGGCATGCCGGCTGGACGCGAGGTCGCGGCCAGTCGCGGCCGGCCTAGTGTCGCTGCCGTTGCTGTTCATGCAGCTGATCGGAGACGGCGCCGTACCAGGCCCATGGGAGAACCTGGACCGAAGCAGTTGGCGCGAAGCTTCCTTTCTCTGGATGCAGGCGGGCCATGCTGCGCATCCATTGGTGCTGCCTGTGAGTCTCTGGCTTGCAGAAGGTACGGCCTGGATAGCGGCTGCGTCGATCGGCTGGGCTTTTTGGCGACGACAAGGCCAGCGCCGCTATCTTGTAGGATGCCTCGCGGTCGGAGTCTTCGCCAGCATCGTGGCGCACCAGATCGCGGGTCAACTGGCCTTGCCCCGTCCTTTCATGGTGGGTCTCAGCATCAACCATCTCCAGCATGGAGCCCGGGGTTCGCTGCCGAGCACTCACGCGTCGGTGATGTTCGCCATCGCCGCCACTTTCCTCTATCGACCGGGACTGAGCAGAGAAGGCGTCGGCATCCTTGCGTTGGCAGTGGTCACCGGGTGGGCGCGCGTGTCGGCGGGCGCTCATTTTCCGGCCGACGTGCTCGCCGGCCTGCTGCTGGGACTGATGCTCGCATCCGCCTGGGTTCTGCTGCAGCGAGTGCCGACGCCTGGCGCACCGACCCCGAGCTTGCGGGCGCAGGGGAGGTCCGGCAGCTCGGCACGCATACGCCCAGCAGGACGGGGCTAGCGCTGTTTGGGGATCCGGGGCGATACACGCAACGCGTTGACTACAAGTGAGAACGCGTGCGAGGGCTGCCGGCGACTGGGGTAGTACAGGTAGTAGCCTGGGAATGGAGGACACCAGTCTTCCAGCACATGTACCAGCTGGCCTTGCTCGAGGTGCGGTGCGAACTCCTCTTCAGGCAGGAATGCGATGCCCAGCCCAGCCAACGCAGCATCCACCATGCTGGGCGATGTGTTGAAGGTGAGTTGCCCATCCACCCGCACGTTCAATGGCTTGCTTCGTCGCTCGAAGTCCCAGACCCATAGCCCTCCCGCGGTTTGCATACGCATGTTGATGCAGTTGTGCTTGAGCAGATCGTGTGGAGTCTTGGGGCGCGCATGCGACTTGAAGTACGCAGGGGAGGCTGCCACCGCCATGCGCAACTGCGGCCCGATCGGAACCGCGATCATGTCCTTGTCGATCGTGTCGCCCAGACGCACGCCGGCGTCGAAGCGGTCGGCCACGATGTCCCGGAATCCATAGTTGATGTCGAACTCCACCTTGATGTCGGGGTATTCGCGCAGCAAGGGAGTGAGCTTGGGCAGCAGCGTGGTCCGAAGAATATGTTCGCCGCAGGTGATCCGCACCGTGCCCGCCGGCTTGTCGCGCATTTCGGTCAACTCATCCAGTTCGGCACCGATCTCGTCGAAGCGATGGCCGATGGCATTCAGCAGCCGCTCTCCGGCCGCGGTGGGCGACACGCTGCGCGTGGTGCGCGTGAGCAGCCGAATCTCCAACCGAGCCTCGAGGCCACTGATGGCTTGGCTGAGGGCCGATTGCGTGACGCCCAGCAGCGAGGCGGCCCGCGTAAAGCTGCCTTCCCGGGCCACTGTCACGAAGTACAGGAGATCGTTGAGATTGCGTTTGACCATGAAGGCAGTCTCCCATGCGAATTAATTAGCCGACCTAATATAGCCTTTAAGAATTCATTAGCTAGTCAGATTGACGTCGGTGCCCGAACATTCAGGGCAAGAGTTACCGCAGGCTGCCGCTCCTTGGCCGCCGATTCCGACCACCAACAAAAGCAGAGCAGGCAATGAGCAACCCATTCAACCCAGAACAAGCCGCGGAAACCATGAGCAGCCAGGCGTGCGAGCGGCGCGAATTCCTGAGGAAAGCAGGCACCGGCGCGGCGGTGCTGGGGCTCATGTCAATCACAGGCACCGCCGCCTTCGCGGCGAACATGAAAGCGAATCCAGATATGTCCAACGGCGCAGACAACTTCTACAAGAGCGACAAGGTGACCCTGCAGAAGGTCGCCTTCAAGAACCAATACCAGATGAACGTCGCGGGCAACCTCTTCGTTCCCAAGACCCTCGACCGCAGCAAAGCCCATCCGGCGCTCGTCGTGAGCCACCCGATGGGGGCCGTGAAGGAACAAAGCGCGAACCTCTATGCGACCAAGATGGCCGAACAGGGCTTCGTCACGCTCGCCATCGACCTGCCAGGCTGGGGCGAGAGCGAAGGGCCACGCAACCTCGTGTCGCCGGAGATGTATGCCGAAGCGTTCAGCGCGGCCGTCGATTTTCTGGGAACGTGGGCCTTCGTGGACCGCAGCCGCATCGGCGCGATCGGCATCTGCGGCAGCGGCAGCTTCGTGATCAGTGCGGCGAAGATCGATCCGCGCATGAAGGCTATCGCCACGGTGAGCATGTACGACATGGGCGCGGTCAACCGCCAGGCGCTCCAGAAGTCCATGACGCTGGAGCAGCGCAAGGCCATCATCGCCGCGGCCGCCGAGCAGCGCTACGTGGAGTTCCAGGGCGGCGAAGTCGCTGTCGCAGGCGGAACCGATCTCCAGCTGACTGCACAGACGCATCCGATCCAGCGCGAGTTCTACGATTTCTACCGCACGCCGCGCGGTGAGTTCACTCCCGCCGGAGCATCCGCCCAAAGGACAACGAAGCCGACGGTCGCCAGCAATGTCAAGTTCATGAACTTCTATCCGTTCAACGACGTCGAGACGATCTCCCCGCGTCCGCTGCTGTTCATCAGCGGCGACCAGGCGCACTCCAGGGAGTTCAGCGAGGACGCCTACCGGCGCGCCGCCGAGCCGAAGGAGCTGGTCTGGGTGCGGGGCGCCGGCCACGTCGATCTCTACGACCGTGTGAACCTCATTCCCTGGGACAAGCTGACCTCTTTCTTCGGCAGGCATTTGGCACAGACGGTGGCTTTATGACGGCACAGCTGTCCGGGGCCGTGGACCGGAAAAGTTCCAGCGGCGCAGCGGGCGTGCCGCCGGCGGCTGCCCATTGGAGCGGCGTGTTCGCAATGTCGCTGTGCGTGTTCGCATTGATCGCCTCCGAATTCATGCCGGTCAGCCTGCTGACGCCCATCGCGGACGATCTCCATGTCACTCAGGGAATGGCCGGGCAGGGCATCGCGGTTTCAGGTGCGTTCGCAGTGCTGACCAGCCTCTCGATCTCGGCGCTCGCCGGCGGCATGGACCGCAAGACCCTGCTGCTGGGATTGACCGCGCTGATGGCCGTCTCCGGTGCCGTGGTCGCGTGGGCGCCGAGCTATCCGGTCTACATGGCCGGCCGTGCGCTCATCGGGGTTGTCATCGGTGGCTTCTGGTCCATGTCGGCGGCAACGGCAATGCGGCTGGTGCCGCCGCGGCAGGTACCGCGCGCGCTGGCAATCTTCAACGGTGGCAATGCACTGGCGACGGTGGTCGCCGCGCCACTGGGCAGCTATCTCGGTTCGGTCATCGGTTGGCGCGGCGCCTTCTTGTGCCTGGTCCCGGTGGCGGTGATCGCTTGGGTCTGGCAGTGGATCAGCCTGCTGGCGATGAGTGCACAGCGGCGCGCACCGGGTTCGGGCAATGTGTTCAAGGCGCTGAAGAGCCGCCCCGTTGCGTTGGGCATGGCTGCATGTGGCGCCTTCTTCATGGGGCAGTTCGCATTGTTCACCTACGTGCGTCCTTTCCTCGAAACGGTGACGCGGGTGAGCGTGTCCACGCTGTCGCTCATCCTGCTCGTGATCGGCGTGGCGGGGTTTGTCGGCACGGCGCTGATTGGCCCTGTGCTCAAGCGCAGCCTGTACCGGCCGCTGATCGGCATTCCTATCCTGATGGCGGTGATCGCCGTGGCGCTCATTCCCTTCGGCGCTTGGGTCTCAGTCATCGTGGCGCTGCTGGGCCTGTGGGGCCTGTTGGCTACTGCCGCCCCGGTCGGCTGGTGGAGCTGGATCGCCGAAGCCATGCCGCACAACGCCGAAGCTGGCGGCGGGCTGATGGTTGCGGTGATCCAGTTGGCCATTGCACTGGGCTCGACAATAGGCGGTCTGCTGTTCGACTCAGCGGGCTACCGGAGCACCTTTGCAGCGAGTTCCGCCGTGCTGCTGCTTGGAGCATTTCTTGCCTTTCTGACCTCGCGCTCGCAAGCGCGGCAAGCGGCATGAGCCGCGCATCGCACCAGGAGAAGCCCATGGCCACGAACATCTCTTTGCATGGGCTTGGCCTGCTGTGCGGCGGACTCGTGCTCGGGGCATGTGATGCTGCCCCGCCTGGAGCGTCAGGCAGGCCCGCCGCAGTTGCGCCGGGGGCTGCTGTTCAACCGGAGGAATCACGCATGTGGATGACTGTTGGTACACGCCGCTTCGCCATCACCCTGGCCGACACCGAGGCAGCCCGCGAGTTCGCTGCGATGCTGCCGCTCTCGATAGACATGCCGGACCTCAACAACAACGAGAAGCACGCGGAGCTGCGTCAAGCACTGCCGACGAATGCAATCCGCCCGGGCACGATCCGCAACGGCGATCTGATGCTGTACGGGCCGCGAACCCTGGTCGTCTTCTACAAGACCTTCGAATCGATCTACTCGTACACCCGTCTCGGCCGTGTGGATGAGCCCGCAGGGCTGGCGCAAGCGCTCGGCAGCGGCAGCGTGCGCATCGAGTTCTCGAAAAACTAGGCGCGCTTGGGCGCCGGCATCCGGTATCTCAAGGCTTCGATGACCAGGGCCAGCGCCGGGGAAAGCTGGCGGCGGTTGGCGTAGTAGAGGTGGTAGCCCGGGAAGGCCGGCCACCAGTCCTGCAGAACCGGAACCAGCCGCCCCTCGTTGATGTGCAGTTCCATGACATCGAAAGGTACGTAGGCGAAGCCCATGCCATCCAGTGCCGCGCGCAGCATCAGGAAGGTGTTGTTGAACACCGTCTGGCCTTGCACCCGCACGCTGACCTGCTTTTTCCCTTTCTCGAAATCCCAGGCGTACAGGCCGCCGTGCGTGGGGAGCCGCAAGTTCACGCAGCGATGTGCCGTCAGGTCCGCGGGTTTCATCGGCACGGGCTTGCCCGCGAGGTATTCCGGAGAGGCTGCGACCGCCATCCGCAATGCCGGTGCAATCGGAACCGCCACCATATCTTTATCGACGCGATTACCCACTCGCACACCGGCGTCGAACCTTTCGGCTGCGATGTCGGTGAAGCCGTAGTCGACGCTGAACTCCACCTCGATGTCCGGATACTGCTTGAGCAGGGGCATGAGCTTGGGCCACAGCACCGTGGCAATCGCATGGTCATGCGTGGTGATGCGCACCGTACCGGCCGGTTTGTCGCGCATCGCAGTGAGCGATTCGAGTTCCCGCTCGATGTCCTGCAACCGGGGCGCCAGCGTCGTGAGGAGCCGGGCACCTGCGTCCGTGACCGAGACGCTGCGCGTGGTGCGGGTGAGCAGGCGCACGCCCAGCCGTGCCTCCAGCGCGAGCATCGAGTGGCTGAGGGCAGAGCGCGACACGCCCATCTGGGCGGCGGCACGGGTGAAGCTGCGTTCGCGGGCGACGACGACGAACGCCTGCAGGTCATTCAGGTTTTCTTTTGCCATTGGTGAGCCCTATTCACATAAGCATCCCGATTTTGCTGCCTTCTCAACCAAGTGAGGTGTCCATAGAGTTCATGCATCCCCATCGCCCGCACAGCGGCGCCGCACTTCCTTCCATCGACCACCAGGAGCTGACCCCACCATGTGCATCCGACCCTTGAAGGCCGCGCTCTACCTTGCGGCCCTGAACTCCATCGGTGCAGGCGCCGAACCCGCGCCGGCTCCGTTGGCGGCCCAGCAGATCGCAAAGGCCGGCAGCCAACCCTCGGCCGTCGGCCCTGCCGAATATTTCACCGGTCGCGTTCGTGTCGATCCGGTCTGGCCCGCCACTGACACCCTCAATGCCTCCGGCGGCCTCGTCACCTTCGAGCCCGGCGCGCGCTCCGCCTGGCACACGCACCCTGCAGGACAGCGCCTGGTGGTCCAGTCGGGCGTCGGCCTGACCCAGGAGTGGGGCAAGCCCGTGCAGGAAATCCGGCCCGGTGACGTCGTCTGGTGCCCTCCGGGCGTCAAGCACTGGCACGGCGCCGCTCCCTTCACGGCCTTGGTCCACCTGGCCGTCACCGGCACCGTGGGCGGAAAGAACGTCGAATGGATGGAGAAGGTTTCCGATGAGCAATACAACCAGCGCTAGGCATTGCAGCAAGGCGGGCGTGCTGGCCTTGGCCCTTGGCCTCGCGGCCGCGCCGTGCCATGCCGGCACAGGGGCCCACGAGTCCACGAACATGAACGCCACGCGCACGGCATCCGAGGCGTTTTCGCTGCGCCAGCAATCCATCATTCCCATTGCCGCGTTCGCAGCGGCCGGCGACATTGCCCGTCTGAACACCGCGCTCGAACAGGGGCTCGACGCAGGCCTGACGATCAACGACTCGAAAGAGATCCTGGTGCAGGTGTACGCCTATGCCGGATTCCCGCGCAGCCTCAATGCGCTGGGCGAACTGATGAAGGTCGTGGAGGCTCGCAGGCAGCGTGGAGTGCAGGACAAGCAGGGGCAACCGCCCTCGCGCCCCATTCCGAAGGGCGATGCGCTGCTCGCGGCCGGGACGGCAAACCAAACGAAGCTCGTTGGGTAGCCGGTCAAGGGTGCATTGTTCGATTTCGCGCCGGCCGTCGACGAGTACCTGAAGACGCACCTCTTCGGCGATGTGTTCGAGCGAGACAACTTCGACTGGCCGAGCCGCGAACTTGCGACGGTCGGGATGCTGTCGGCGCTTCCGGGCGCCGAGTCGCAGCTTCAATCGCACATGGGCATCAGCATGAACGTGGGCATTACCGCTGCCCAACTGGACCAGTTGACGCAGGTGCTCGCAGAGCGCGTGGATGCGGGTGCGGCCCGCAGGGCTCGTGAAGCGCTGGCGCGCCAGCTTGCAACGCGCCGCGGAGGCTGAATCGGGCTTGATGTGATGCCGCGCGCCGATTCCAGCGGCATTTCCTGGCGCCTTGGCTGATCAACGACCTGCAGTCTTCTGGTCCTTCGGTCTGGCTCCCTTGGACGTGGGTTGCCTTCGATGGCGGGAACCAGGTGATGAGCCGGCACGGGAGTGCGTACCTGCGCAATCCGCGCATCGTCCGTGCAGCGTCAGATCGTGGCGCTGCACCAGAAAACCTTTGGGCGCCAAGTCTTCCATGCGTCCGGGGCAGCCGTGAATCGGAAACACGCGCCCGCAGTCCCCGCAGTGGAAGTGATGGTGATGGTGGTCGGGCTCGCCATGATCGGACTCGCACAGCGCCTCATAGCGCGTGGCCTGGCCCGGCAAATCGACGCCCACGATTTCACCGTCCTCCAGCAGGCTCTTCAGCTGCCGATAGACCGTTGAGAGGCTCAGGCGGGGGACCGAGCGCTGCGCAAACTCGCAGATCTCTTGCGGGGTAAGAGATCGCCGGCTGTCGGAAAGCGCGGTCAGCACCGCGTCGCGTTGGCGTGTATGACGTTCCACGCGCCGATGGTAATCGCAAATGAGAATGGATTTGCAATTAGCGGGTTCGTCGCTATGATCCACGCTTTTCCGCCATGCGCATTTCTCGTTTTCTCCTCTGGCTGGTTCTTGCGGTCGCGTTCATCAACGCGGGCGCGGGCACGCCGCATGGTGCGGAAACGGGGACCGCACATCAGGCTTCGGAGCCTGGGTATTTCCAGCATCTTCACGGCGCGGATGGCGGAGGCGAAGACGGCGGCGACGGGGGTGCCGAGGCTCCCTGCCATTGCAGCGGATGCATGGCGCACGCCCATCAGGTGCTGCCGGCTTCCAGGCCGGAACTGCCGGCCAGCCCACCGCCTGCACTTCTTCAGCGCCAGCGCCAGGCGCCAGCGCACGTCATTGCAGCCCCCGTGTATCGGGGCGCCCCGCCTCGGGGCCCGCCACAGGGCGTCTGAGGCCGCCGCGCAAGCAGCGCGGCCTACCCGAGTTCGTTGCAGACGCTGGCCGCGCGCCAGCGTGGCTGCTGCCTGACGTCTTCTTCTCTCCTTTCATGAACTCACCATTTCTGGGGTGCCGGGCACCCATGGCTTTCGCATTTGCCCTTGCGACGCCCCTGCTCGTTTCCGCGCAGGCGCAAGCGCCGTCCGGCATGCTGAACGAAGTGCGCGTAACCGCCGAAGGCGACCGTGTCGACCTTCAAGGCAAGCGCACGCAAGTCACCACCGAGAGCACCGGTCTGCCCGCGGGCGTCACCGTCATCACGCCCGAAGAGCTCGGCACGCTGAACGTCGGGCGGGACATCTCGAACATCTTTCGCCGCGTGCCCGGCGTGGTCGCCAACAACATCGACCAAGGCGACACGGGCAACGGTTTTCGCATGCGCGGTTTCGCCACGCAGGGAACGCACGGCGCGGACACCGCGGTGTACGTGGACGGCGTGCCCCAGAACATGCCGTCGAGCCAGGCCGGCGCCGGCCATGGACCGGCATTCCTTGAATGGCTGACGCCGGACATGATCGGGCGCATCGACGTGATCAAAGGGCCCGTTTCGGCGTTGTACGGAGACCAGAACCGCGCCGGCGCGGTGGGCATCACGACGCAGACGGTTCCTGCCTCGTCGAGCGTCGGGGTCTCGCTCGAAAGCTACGGCGGGCGCCGCGGGTCGCTGGTGCTGTCCAACCGCTTCAACAACGTGCAGTCGCTCTTCATCGCCGATGCCTACCGCACGGACAGCTATCGGCGCGATGGCCGCATCGAACGAGACAACCTGTTCTGGAAGCTTTCGACCCAACTGGGCGACGGCGTGTACAGCCTGCGCGTGAATCACTACCGCTCCGAGTCGAGGGCGCCCGGCTACCTGCTGCTGCCCGATTTGCGGCGCGGCACCGTGGACCCACGATCGACGCAATTCAACCTGCCGGGCTTCGGCAGCGGCGAACGCACGGCACTGGTCTTCAATCGCGTACCGGCCAGCGGCGAGGCGGGCTGGTATGCCACGGCCTACGGCGAGACTTTCGAACGGGTGCGCGGCACCTCGACGAGCAGCGTTCTGCAGACGGTGGGCGAGGACGACCGCCATTTCTACGGCGGGCGGCTGGCGCAGAACTTCGTCTTCGGCGATGCGGCCTCGCTTTTCGTGGGCGGCGAACTGCGGCGCGACAAGGGCGATGCGCTGCGCCGCGTCTGGCGCAATGGCCTGCCGACGGCCAACTACATCAACAACCAGGAGCTGGATCTGCTGACCTATGGCCTGTTTGCCCAGGGGCAGTACAAGCTCACGCAGAACTTCAAGCTGCTCGGCGGCGTGCGGCGCGACTGGTTCGACTACGACATCGGCAACCGCAAACTGCCCGCTGCCTCCACGGGCTACACCAGTGCGGTGACAACACCGAAGATCGGCGCTGTGTGGAGCGTGACGCCAACGCTCGACATCTTCGCCAACATTGCCGAGGGCTTTCGATCGCCCGCCGCGGAGCAGATCAGCGGCAGCGGCGCCACCGGGCCGCTGGGCGCGCGCGGCGGCACGGTGTTCGATGTGGCGCCCTCGAAGGTCAAGTCCCACGACCTGGGTTTCACGGTGTCGCCCACCGCATCGTGGAGCGCTTCGGGCGTGGTCTATCACACGCTCAACCAGGATGAAATCGTCGCGCAGGCGGACGGCTCGTTCAAGTCTGTGGGCGAAACCACGCGCAAGGGCTTCGAGCTCGAGTCGAGGCTGCGGATCGACAGCGCGTGGTCCGTCTACGGCAGCTACGGCCGCGTGCTCGAGGCGCGCGTCAACAACCCGCTGCCCAACACCGGCGAGCGGCTGTCGGTGCCGCGGCACCAGGTCAAGCTGGGGGCGGAGTACCGCCAGCGGCTCGGCGAAGGCCGGCTCACCCTCAATGCGGACGCCTACCTCACGGCGGGCAATCCGTACTACGAAGGCACGCCGCAGACCCAGCTGCGAACCATGCCGACTTATACGCGCTACGACCTCAAGGCAACCTACGACTGGCAGCAGTTCCAGTTCTCGGTGTTCGCGATCTTTCAGCCGCGGCGGTTTGCGAGCGATATCGCCTACGGCACCGCAGCCGGGTTGCTGGTGTCGCCGCAGCCGCGCACGCAGGTCGGGGCGTCCATGCGCTACTTCTTCTGAGGCGCCGCATGGACCACGAAGTGCTCTCGGCACGAGGGCTGGTCGTCAACCTGGGCGGCCGCCGCGCGATCGACGGACTCGACCTGAGCGTGCCGGCCGGCAGCGTCTATGCGCTGCTCGGCGGCAACGGTGCAGGCAAGACAACCACCCTGAACGCGCTGCTGGGTTTCGTGGCGCCTGCCGCCGGGAGCGTCCAGGTCGCCGGGGTCGACCCACGCCGCAATGCCGCTGCGGCGCGGCGCCATCTGGCCTATCTGCCGGAGAACGTGGCGCTGTACCCCTACCTGAGCGGCACCGAGAACCTTCAATACTTCTGTGCGCTGGGTGGAGTGCCGTTGGCCGATGCAGCGGCCCATGTCCTGCTCGACCAGGCCGGCCTGCAGGCGCCGTCGCACACGGCGCGTGTCGCGACTTATTCAAAAGGCATGCGGCAGAAAGTCGGCCTCGCCATTGCGCATGCCAAGCATGCGAAGGCGATGCTGCTCGACGAGCCCACCTCGGGCCTGGACCCTGGCGCCGCCAACGACTTTGCACGGCGCGTGCGCGCCGCCGCCGGTGCCGGCATGGCCGTGCTGATGGCCACGCACGACTTGTTCAACGCCAAGCAGGTCGCCGATCGCATCGGAATCATGAGGGAAGGGCGCCTCGTCGCGCAGTTCGATACGCACACCGTCAGCCACGACGAGCTGGAGCGCGCCTATCTGGCTCACACGCGCGCAACGCCCTTGGAGCCAGCCGCGTGATGGCCGCTGCCGTGCTGCGAAAGGAATTGCGCGCGCTCGTGCGCGACGGGCGTTTCGTTGTACTTGCCGTGTCGATGTCGCTGCTGCTGGCCGGCCTGCTGTTCGCATCGGCGCAGCAGCAGCGGCGGCTCGCAGAGGAGAAGGCGCAAGTCGGCGAGCTGGTGCGTCGGCAGTGGGATTCGCAGGGCGACAAGCACCCGCATCGCGGCGCGCATTTCGGCCTTTACGCATTCCGCCCCGACTCGCCGCTGGCCGTGGTCGACCCCGGGCTCGCTCCCTACCTGGGGCAGGCGCTCTGGCTGGAGCCGCATCGGCGCAACATGACGCGCTTTCGACCGGCGGCCGACGAGCCGCCGTCGGTGCGCTTCGGGTTCTTGACGCCGGCCTTTGTTCTTCAGGCGCTGCTGCCGCTGTTCATCGTCGCTCTGGCCTTCAACGCCGTCAGCCTGGAACGAGAAAGCGGAACCTTGCGCATGCTGCACAGCGCCGGCTTGCCCGGGCGCGCACTGCTTGCGGGAAAGTTCCTGGCGCTGCTCTCGGTGGTCTCGCTGCTCCCGCTGGCAGCAGTGGGAACGGGTCTTGCCTTGGTGACGGCAGGCGCGTGGCCTGGTGCGGACACCGTATGGCGCGCGACCGTTCTGGCGGCCACCTTCCTGATCTATTGCGGTGTCTTTGCTGCGCTGGGATTGGCGGTGTCAGCCTTGGCGGCGAGCAGCCGGCGCGCACTGTTCGTGTTGCTCGGCCTGTGGATCGGTTTCGTCTTCGTCGTGCCGCGCCTGGACGCGGCGGGCGCGCAGGCCGTGGCACCACTGCCGACCGCCGAGCGCTTCTGGGGCGACATCCAGCGCGACTACGCCGAAGGCTTGCCGGGCGATGGCGCGCTGGCCGTGCGCAACGAACGTTTCGATGCGGAGCTTCTGCGCAGGCACAACGTGCGCCGCCTGGAAGACCTGCCCTTCGGCGCCTATGCGCTGCGCCGGATGGAGCGCGATGCCTACGCCGACCGCGTGCATGCGATTCACTTCGGCCGTCTCTGGGACCGCTACGCAATGCAGGAGAGCGTCGCACGCATCGCTTCGGCGTTCAGTCCGACGGCGGCCATGCGTTCGATCTCCATGAAGCTCTCCGGCACCGATCTCGCGCATCAGCGCCACTTCGAGGAGGCGGCCGAGCAGTACCGCCGCCGCACGAACACCAAGATCGACCAGTGGGACATGGACAACTCCCGCGGGCTGACTTCGTTCGACGAAAAGTACGCCGGCGACGCGCTGTGGCGGTCGGTCGATGCCTTTCACTACACGCCGCCCAACATCGCTTTCGCGTTGCGCGCGGCGTTGCCCGACCTTGGCGTGCTTCTCGCATGGGCGATGGCGGCCTGCGGCTTGCTGTTGCTTGCGGCGCGGAGGCTGCGGCCATGACGAACCTCATCTTGCGTGCGGAATGGCGGCGTTTCGTTCGCCAGCGCACGCATCTCTGGGTGGCGGGTGTTTTCGCCGCGCTGCTATGCGTGAGTGCGCTCTGGTCGGGGTTTGCCGCAAGGGAATTGCGGCTCCTGAATGCGCAGGAGATGGCCACATGGGAGCAGGCGCGGACGCAGGCACGCGAGGGAGCAACCGGAACAAGCGCCGCCGTGGCGGGCGGCGACACCAAGGCGATGATGGCCGCATTCCAGTTCGCCCGGCTCAACGCGCCTCCCGCGCATCTGCCTGCGCTCGGCGGCCTTGCCCTTGGAACAGGAACATTCGAGCTGCTGAGCCCGACGATGCGCGTCACGGTCGAGAGCCGGCACACCGACGCCCGCAAGAGCGACCGGATCTCGAACCCGCTGCTCGAAGACCTGGGGCCGCCTGATTTCGCGACGCTGGTCGCGCTGCTGCTGCCGCTCGCCATCCTCGGCCTGTGCTACGGACTGGTGCAGGAAGACCGGGAACAAGGCCGGTGGCGGCTCGTGGTTGCGCAGTGCGCGCAACCGTGGAGCGTGTTCGCGATCGCGCTCTGCATTCGTGCGGCGGCGGCTTGGTCATTGGCCGCCGGTGCGTCGCTGCTGGCGTTCGCGCTGGATCCGGGTTCGACCTGGTACGCCGTGGTGGTCTGGCTGGCGACCTTGGGTGCGTTCACCGTTTGCTGGACGGCGTTGGCCGGGCTGTTCTGCTTGCTGCCGGTGTCGTCCGGAGCTGCGGCGCTCGGCATGCTCGGTGCGTGGCTGCTGGCCACATTCGCCGTCCCCGCCGCCCTGGCGGGGATTGCCGACAGTGAGGCCCCGATGCCGTCGCGGTTGGCGGCGGTTGCCGAACTGCGCGCCGCCCAGCAAGACGCCGAAGTGCATATGGAAGAGCACCTGGCGGCCTGGTACGCCGCTCACCCGGCTGACCGGCCGGCAGGGCGCAGCACCCACACCTGGCCGGTCAGCTTCCTCCCGAGGTATCTGGCCCAGGACCGCGAGATCCGGCCGCTGATGGCGGAGTTCGACGAAACGCGCGCGCGCCGCTTCGTTCTGCTCGAGCGATGGTCCTGGCTTTCGCCGGGCATGGCGCTCGCGATGACTGCCGACCGGCTTGCAGGCATCGATGCCCCGCGCTACGCGCGGCATGTGAACGCCGTCAATTCATACGAGGACGCCTGGCGCGCCTATTTCGTGCCGCGAGTCATGAGCTACCGCGGCTTGACCGCGGAGCACTACGACAAGCTGCCCAAGTTCGAGCCTTTGGCAACACGCCCCGAGGCTGCGGCCTGGCGAGGTGCGCTGGCGTTGAGCATCCTCGCTCTCGCGCTGATTGCCGCCGTGGGCCTTGCGCGCGCTGGCCTCCGGCCTTGAAGGCGGAGCCGCCACGCGATCGCTTGCATCGCCGGGGCAAAGGTGCGGCCGATGCTTCCGGAGGTCCACAGCTGGAGGACGTCAGAGCTTGTAAGAGCGCCCAACGGCAAAGCCGATGCGGGTGCGGCCGCCGCCGGAGGTTGCCATGGTGTGCCCCGAATGCATTCGCGCAATGGCCGCCACGATGGCCAGCCCGAGCCCGTGATGCAGGTGCCCGTCGGTGCGCGACTCGTCCGTGCGAAAGAACCGGTCGAACAGCCGCGGGATATGCCGCGCATCGATGTCGGGTCCGGTGTTCTCGACCCAAATCTCGGCGCCGCCTTCCGCGTTGACGCCAATGTGCACGGTGATTGAAGAACCCCTGAGTGCGTAGCGCGTCGCGTTGCCCAGAAGGTTCGACACCGCGCGCTTGAACAGCGGCTGGTCCACTGCGACTTGTGCGTCGCCCTCGATGTAGACACGCAGTTGCGCCTCGCTCAAGGGCCCTTCGTGGAAGTCCACGACTTGGCGAACCAGGTCCGCGAGGGGTGAGACGGCATCGCATCTCGCGGTTGCGCCGCGATCCGCACGCGACAGAAAGAGCATGTCGTTGACGAGCGCCGCGAGCCGCTGCAGCTCTTCGAGGTTGCCGGTCAGCGTGTCGCGCAGCGCTTCCGCAGGCCGGTCTTCGCGCGACAGTGCCACTTCGGTATGCCCGATGAGCGCGGCCAGCGGTGTGCGCAACTCATGCGCGACGTCGGCGTTGAATGCCTCGAGCTGCACATAGGCCGACTCCTGCCGCCGCAGCATCGCATTGAACTGGTCGATCCACGGCTGGAGCTCGGCGACCGGCTCGGCCAGCGAGAGCCGCTGCTCCATCCGGCCCGGTGAGATGGCGCGCGTCTGGTCTGCGAGTGCGCGCAAGGGCTCCATGGTGCGGCGGACCCTCCATGCGCAGGCGATTCCCGCAGAGACACCGCCCAGGAGGGTTGCCGTCACCAAAATCAGCGCCAGCTTGCCGAGCATGCGGGAGTCTTCGGTGATGTCCAGCAGCAGTGCGCCGCGAGTCTCTCCCACGGTGAGAGGCAGCGTGAACTCCATGCGCTGCGCCTTCGTGTGGTTTGGGAGCACGTCCGGGTCGCGGTACAGCAGCTCCCCATTGGCCGCATGCAGTTCCAGGTAGGTACCGGCCCGGCGCGGAATCGCCGCCTGCAGGTGCCTGCGCATTTCAGGCAGGCCGCCAGTGCGCTCGGCGGACACGGCCGCGTCGCGCGTTGCGGCCAGTTTTGTCGTCAGCAAGGCACGCTGCTTGTCGATGAACGACCACTCGGTGGCAGCGAAGATGCCGGCGCAGAGCAGGCCCAGTCCCAGCGCCGTTTGCGAGGCGAGCTGAATGGACAGGCGCGTGGCCAATGAATAGCCGGCCTTCTTTTTCATCTGGAGCGTTCTTCCAGCACGTAGCCCATTCCGCGCACGGTGTGCAGCAGGCGTTGCGAGAAGGGGTCGTCCATCTTCGCTCGCAGGCGGCGCACGGCCACCTCGACGACGTTGGTGTCGGAGTCGAAATTCATGTCCCACACCTGCTCGGCCAGCGTGGTGCGAGACAGTATCTGGCCGCGGCGGCGCAGCAGTACCGTCAGGAGCAGGAATTCCTTGGCCGTGAGCTCCAGGCGGCGACCGTCCCTCGTGGCCTTGCGGCCCAGCAAGTCCACCTCGAGCTCGGCCAGCCTGAGAGTGGTGGGATGGTTCGACGCGCCGCCGGAGCCGCGGCGCATCAACGCGGAAATCCGGGCCAGCAATTCCGAGAACGCAAACGGCTTGACCAGGTAGTCGTCAGCCCCTTCCTGCAGGCCCCGCACGCGGTCTTCTACCTTGTCCCGGGCGGTGAGCATCAGCACGGGGGTGTTGCTGCGCGCGCGCATGGCGCGAAGAACTCCGAAGCCGTCCACGCCGGGCAGCATCACGTCGAGCAGAACGACGGAATAGTCGCCGCCTTCGGCCAGGCGCCTGCCTTCGATGCCGTCGCGCGCCACGTCGACCACATAGCCGTTCTCGGTCAACCCTCTCACGAGGTAGTCCACCAGCCGGCCTTCGTCTTCCACTATCAGCAGCCGCATCGCTTGCCTTCATTAAAACCACCGCAGACGCGATGATCACAGCAACCCGCCGTGCGCACATTACAAATTTGTCATCCAGCCGGCAATGCCCGGAGGAGGCTTGCAGAAATGTAATGTCGTGGTCACTTTCCGGCGTGTTGGCCATTCTCAAATACCTGCAGCCCCGCCAGCGGCGGCAACAGGAGAGAACGCGATGAGCACGCAACTTCAGATCAACGGCCGCCGGGTGCGGGTCGATTCCGCGGCGGAGACACCTCTTCTGTGGGTGCTGCGAGACGAGCTGGGCATGACAGGCACCAAGTACGGATGCGGTGTCGGCCTGTGCGGCGCATGCACGGTCCACGTGGGAAACGATCCCGCGCGCGCATGCATCACGCCTGTCGGGGCACTGGCCCGCCAGCAGGTTCGCACCATCGAAGGCCTTGGGCAGGACCGCATCGGCCGCGCCCTGCAGGCCGCCTGGATTGCCAACGACGTGCCGCAGTGCGGCTACTGCCAGTGCGGACAGCTCATGAGCGCGGCCGTGTTGCTGCGCACCACGCCCATGCCGACCGACAAGGACATCACGGAAACGATGGCCGGCAACATCTGCCGGTGCGGAACCTACGACCGCATCAGGGCGGCCATCCACGAGGCAGCCCGTGCGCTGTCGGTCTGAAGGAGCCGCCATGTCCAAGCCCAACGCTCTCGCATCTCAAACCTCGCCGCATGCTGGCCATCGCCTGTCGCGTCGTCAATTCGCACTTGCCGCCGGCGGCGCTGTGTTGACCGTTGCCATTCCGCTGGGTGCGCAGACCCAGCCTCCGGCGGCTGCGCCCGGGAGCGCGCCTGTTCCGCCCGCGCGGCCGCCGGTCAACCGCGCACCCGGTTCTTTCATCCGCATCGCCGCCGATGGTGTGGTCACCTTCCTGCTGCCCACCTGCGAGATGGGGCAGGGCATTCACACGGCACAAGCGATGATCCTGGCGGAGGAGCTTGGCGCAGACTGGAAGCGGGTTCGCACGGCCATGCCCGAGCAGGTGACGCCCGATTACCGGCTCCCCATGGGCCAGCAGCGTTCGGTCGGTTCGTTCGGCGTGCGCTTCTGGCACGACCCCCTGCGCCGCGCTGCCGCGCAGACAAGAGAACTGCTGACGCTGGCCGCGGCCGAGCGGCTGTCGGTTCCGCCGGCGTCGCTTGCCGCTGACGAGGGATACATCGTTCATGCGGCGAGCGGCCGGCGCGTGCCCTTCGGCGATCTGGTGCAGGCGGCATCGGCACTGCCGGTTCCGCAGAACCCCGTTCTGCGGCCCGCGGAACAGCGCAAGCTCACCGGCAAGACAATGCGCCGCATCGACACGCCGGACAAGGTCACCGGCCGGGCGCTCTACGCGGTCGACATGAAAGCACCCGGCATGCTGCATGGGGCGGTTCGCCTGTCGCCCGTGTTCCGCGCCGAGGTGGAATCGATGGACCCGGCGAGCGTGCGCGGAATGCCGGGCGTGGTTGCGGTCGTGCCGGTGCCCGGCGGCGCGGTTGTCGTTGCACAAAACTGGTGGCAAGCCAAGCAGGCGGCCGACAAGCTCACCATTCAATTCAAGGCGACGCCCAACGACCGCGTCGGCACCCCCGAGCTCGACGAACGGATGCGCGCCGCATTGGACAGCGGCCCGTTGCCGCCTGCGTTGCAGCGCGGAGATGTGGAGGCGGCCTTTCGTGCCCCGCACAAGCTGGTAGAGGCCGACTACGCCGTGCCGCTCCTTGCGCACGCGTGCATGGAGCCGATCAATTGCATGGCGCAAGCCGGCGCCGACCGGCTGGACCTCTGGACCGGTACGCAGGCCCAGGACATTCTTCTGCGCGACTGCGGCGCAGCGGGCGGCTACAAGCCAGAGCAGGTCTACTTTCACAACGCCTACCTTGGCGGGGGCTTCGGCCGCAAGACACACGCCGAGTCGGCCGTTCAGGCGATGCTGGCCAGCCGCGCCGTGGGCGGCCGCCCGGTGAAGGTGCTCTGGTCCCGCGCCGACGACATGCAGCAAGGGCAGTACCGCCAGACGATGATGTGCCGCATGCGCGCCGCGCTCGATGCCGATGGCCGCATACAGGGGCTGCGTGTACGGGTTGCAGGCCCGCAGATGGGGCGCGACAACGGCATACCCCTTACCAACGGTGTGGCCGACGGGATGTCGCTCACGGGAATCATCGACATGCAGTACCAGATACCGAACATGCTGGTCGATCACGCGGTGGTGCCCATGCCGATGGCGCTGTCGCCGTGGCGGTCGATCGCCAATTCCTTCACCGGGTTCTTTGTGGAAGCCTTCGTCAACGAATGCGCCGCCGCCGCGGGCAAGGACCCGCTGGAGTTTCGCCGCCAGCACTTGCAGGGCCGCCCGCGCATGCTCGCCGTGCTGGACAGCGCCGCGCAAAGCGCGGGCTGGGGAACCGCTGCGCCATCTGGGGTGGCGCGCGGTCTTGCCGTGGTGGAGAGCTATGGGAGCCCGGTTGCCCAGGTCGTGGAGGCGCGGCTTCGAGACGGCCACGTCAAGGTCGAGAAAGTGCATGTGGCCATCGACTGCGGCCGTGCCATCAACCCCGGTCAGGTCGCGGCGCAGATGAGCGGGGGCGTGGTCGATGCAATGTCCGTTGCCCTGCGCGCGAAGATCACCATCAAGGACGGCCGCGCGGAGCAATCGAGCTTTGGCGACTACCAGATCCTGCGCATGGGCGAGGAACCGCAGGTGATAACGCACATAGTGGAGATCGGCTCGCCACTGGGCGGCGTGGGCGAGCCTTGCGTACCGCCTCTGGCGCCCGCGTTGGCGGCCGCCGCCTCCACCTTGTCGGGGCGCCAGGTGCGGCGTTTGCCGCTTGCAGACGCGGGGCTGGCCTGAGCGGCGCCCGGGCTATGCGCTCCCTTGTTCGTCAGGGTTGTGGACACATGGCGTCGAACAGCGGCTCGTATGCCGTCTGGCTCGCCAGGGCGGATACGAATTCGAGCACGCGGCCCTGCGCGGAACGGCTGATGTGCGGCGCCGCCATGCGGCGAAACTTTCGCTCGAAGTCCTCGTCGGTCATGGGTGTTTCGAGCGATCCCGGGCCGGTGGTCCTCTCGCGGGTGAACGCTTCGCCCGAAGCCAGCGTCACGGTCACCCGATTTGCCAGCTGCCTGGGGAAAAGCACCGTCAGCTTCGGGTCTTCACTCACCGTGGTCCTGCTCATGAGCGCCACGGCGCGCGGATCGGAAATCTGTTCCGCCGCGTAAGACTCGAGGGTGATGTCGCCGTCCATCAGTGCCCGCGCCACGTTGTAGGGCAAGCTGTGGTCCGCCGTCTCTCGCGTCTGGGGGCGCCACTTCTCGGCCGTGTCGGCAAGCACCCGCAAATTGAATTCCGACGTTTCGATATGAATGGCGGCAATGGTGTCGATGTCGGGTATTTGCGATCTGAGATCGATTGCCGCCCACACTGCGGTATGCAGTTCTCCATTGGTGGGAAAGGTCTTGGTGAGCGAGCGGAGGATGGCGAACTGCCCGCCATCATTGTTGCGGCCGTTGCCGAAACTGCCGACGTCGAGATCGAACGCACCCGTGATCTGCTTGAAGAACCCCATCTCACCTTCGAACACCGGCGCCGGTCCCGTCATTCCGTGGCGCGCGAGCGTGGCGGAAAAAAATCGCGTTCCGGGCAGCGTTGGCTGCCGAGCAACCCTTCCAGTCGGACAACGATCCCGAGCGCACCTGGCGCATCGCGATGTGTGCGCTCAGCGCGATGTTGATCGCCTGCTCGGTTTGCGCTTCGTCGAGCTTCATCAGCCTGGAGGCGGCTGCGGCCATGGCCACGTTGATGTAGTTCACATGGTCCCAGCCGCGCTTGTTCAGGGTGGCCGCGTCCTGCAGCCGCATCTGGATTTCGTAGGCCACGACGACGGCCGCCATGAGCTCCCGGCCGGTCGATCCTTCGGCCTCCGCGAGCGCGAGGCATGCAGGAATGTTGTCGCTCGGATGCCCAGGCTCGCGGCCCATGTAGCCGTCGTTGTAATCCAGGAATCGCACCATGATGCCGTTGGCGAAAGCGGCCAGCTCGGGTGTCGTTCGCAGGCGCGTGCCGAACACGCTGGAAGATGCGTGCGGCGTAGCGGATGCCACAGCGATGGCAGTCTTCACCGGACTTGCGCCATAGGCCCCCAATATGCACGCCAGGCTGTCGATGAAACGCCTTCGCATGCAGGCGTTCACCTGCTCGGGAATCTCGTCGGCGGAAAGTGTGCAGGCATATCGTGCGATACGCCGTGCAAGCGTCGGCTCAGGCATGCATTGGCCCTTTCGAATTTTCGGAAAACTCCATTGCCGGCCGTCCATCGGCAATCACGCAGCCGGCCGGCAGGGCGCCACCTTGCAGCACCGCAACCGTGCATTGCGCGGCAATCCGGTTCGTGCGCGCCAGGCCCTCGCGCGTGGATGCACTCGAGTGCGGCGTGGCAATGACGTTGGGCAACGCGATCAGCTCGCTGGTCACGCTGGTGTACGAGGGATCGGACTCGCTGAGGAAAACATCCAGCCCCGCAGCGGCAAGCTTGCCGGCCTTCAAGGCGTCGAGCAGTGCGGCGTCGTCCACCAGGCCGCCGCGCGCCGTATTGACGAGGATGGCCGTGGGCTTCATGTGCGCGAGTGCCCTGGCATCGATGAGCATGCGGGTATCGGGTGTCAGGGGTGCATGCAGGCTTACGACATCGCTCGAGGCCAGCAAAGTGTGCAGGTCGACATACGCGACGCCGTGCTTGCGGCCCCATTCCTCATCGGGCTTTGTGGTCGCCGCGAGGATGCGCGCCTCGAAGCCCTTCAGGCGCTGCACGACGCCGCGGCCGATGCGGCCGAGTCCGACGACGCCCACGGTCTTGCGGTACAGGTCGGTTCCGGTGAGGATGGTCCAGGCCCCTGCGTTCATTCGCATCTGCGACTCGCGCAGCCGATGGCTGGCCGCAAGCATCAGCGCCAGCGCGTGGTCGGCAACGCACGCGTCGTTGCCGCCTGCGGCAACTGCGGCCACCTTCCCAAGGTGCGCCACCGCCGCCGTGTCCACGCGTTCGTAGCCAACGCCTCTGCGTGCGATGACCTGCAGCCTGGGCAGCCTGCCCAGCAGCTGTCGGGTGACCTTTGCATGGCCGACGATCCATCCATCGGCATCCGCGAGAATCTGCGCGAGGGTGTCCTCCGAAAGATCGCCGTCGGCCTTGCCGGGAGGCAGGTCGGCGAGACGGACCTCGCATCCCTGCGAATTCAGGTACGAGATGGTCTCTTCGTCGAAGAACCTTTGTGTGACCACCACCGTCCGCATCGCCGGGCGGCTCATGTCGCTTCCTCCGCCTGTGCTTGACGGCGGGAAGGAGAGCTGCGAACGACTTTCAGCACCAGCAGGGCCGACAGGCAGGACAGCACCGCCGCATGCAGCATCATGTAGCGCCATGCCGTCAGGTCGACCAGCAAGCCCAGGAAAGCCGGCATCAGCGTCTGGCCGATTGCCGCGGCGGTCCAGTACAGGCCGGTGTAGGTGCCCAGGTACTTCTGGTGGGGCACGATGCTCCAGAGAATCGCGACGGCATTGATGGCGAAGGCGGCCCATCCGACGGCCACCAGGGCCATGGCCATGGACACCTGCACCGTGCTCGTCGCGAAGAAGACCGCGACACAGCCAAGGGCGACGACGAGCATGCCGAGCATGCAGACCGCCGCACGGCTCGTCCGGTCGGCGATGATGG
The DNA here is from genome assembly GCF_009755665.1 of Variovorax paradoxus. Lineage (NCBI taxonomy): Bacteria > Pseudomonadati > Pseudomonadota > Betaproteobacteria > Burkholderiales > Comamonadaceae > Variovorax > Variovorax paradoxus. The sequence continues at coordinate 4,288,594 of NZ_CP046622.1, read as the reverse complement.
CCACCGGGATTGCCGCCACCAGGAAGGCGATACCCGCCGGGAAGCCGATCGACCCGGCGGTGCCCCGCGACAGCTCGAGCACCTCCATCAAATAGGGCGTCAGCTGGGAGCGAATCGCCGTCCAGGTGCCGTTCGCGCCAAAGACCGCAAGCAGGAGCAGCAACCGGCGTTTGTCCGGCGAAGTGAAGATGTCCAGCACCAGCCCTTTCAGGCCGAGTTGCGGGCTCTCGTCCGCTTCTTGCGCGATGCCATGGGGCTCTTGCGAGGAGAGCCCCCTGCATGCGACGTACATGCCCATGACAAGGAGCACCGCCGGAATGAAGAAAGCCAGCCGCAAGTCCTTGTCCACCACGACGTAGCTGATGGCGGCGGACGCAAGAATGGTCAGCGCCACTCCGATGCGGGCCACCGCGTTGCCCTTGCTTCGATGGTTGGGTGCCTGGTAGTCCGCCGTGAGTGACTCCGCGATGGACTTGAACCCGTTGGCCACGAACGCGAAGCCGACCATCGCAACCAGCAGCATCTCGAACGAGATTGCCCAGGGAATGAGCGCGAACAGCACAGCGGCCACGGGAGCACCAATGAGCAGAAAGCGAAACCGGTTGCCGCCGCTGGCCTTGTGCTGGTCGGACTTGTGCGCCATCCAGGGCTGGACGAAGATTCCCAAAAGGTTGTCCATACCCATCAGCAGGCCGATGACGGCGGCACTGCCGATGTACTGCCTGAGCGATGCAGGAACTTGTGCGTCGTAGAAGTTCCAGACCGACTCTTGGGCGAACATCGCCAGCGCCACGAAGAACGCGGCCTTCTTGTTGAAGCGGCTGATGTCGGGATTTCGTTCGGCCATTGCTCGATACCTTCTAGTTGGGTTCGCAATATCTGGAGACGAGCTGCGCCATGCGGGGCGCCAGCATCGTGACGACGATCAGCCGTGTCACCTGCACCGCAAGAATCACCGGCACGGAGGCTTGCATGCCGTGAGCTACCGCCACGGCAGCATCGATGCCTCCGGGCATGATGGCGAGAAAGGCCGTGAGCGAATCGATTCCTTCGAACGAGCGAAGAATCGGCCACATCAGCGCGATGCACGATCCGATCAACAGCAGGATTCCGAAGAGCATCGCGGGCAACAGGTGGAGGCAGTCGAGCAGCACCTTCCTGTTGAAGCGCAGGCCTGCATAACAGCCACCGAAGGCGAATGCGACAGCAGCGACCACCACGGGAATCTCGACCGCGACAAGCCGTGTCGCGTGCAATCCGCTGCCCACGATGAGGGGTACCCAGAATGCCGCCTGTCCCCACTTCGTCGCCATGGCCACGGCCACGCCCGCGGCGATGAGCCCTGCAAGCGTTGTGGCCACATCGAGAGACACTGCACCGGAGAGGAACACTGTAGGTGGCGGCGAAGCGACAGGCCCGCCGCCCGCACCCGCGAGACTCGCAACCGCGATGGCCGTCAAGGTCACGCAGACGATGCGAAGCTGCTGCATCAGGGCAATCACCCGAGGGTCCGCTCCTCGCTGCTCGCCGAGCATCATCATCGTCGAGGCCGCGCCTGGCGACAGCCCCCATATGGCCGACTGCCCAGGCAGCCACCCACGGCGCGTGAACACCACGGCAATGACACCTGCAGCCGCAATGCTCAAGACATTCACGGCCAATACCACTGCCCAGTGATCTGCAATCAGTTCGAGCAAGTCCCAGCTGACCACAGATGCGACCATGCAGCCGAGCACCGCCTGAACCGGCAGGAAGATGCCCGGCTTCAGTTGCAGGCCCGCCCCGCTCAATGCGAAAGCCATGGCCATGAGCATCGGCCCCAGCAGCACGGCACCGGGGACATGAAGCGCTCGAAGCAAAACGACGGACGCCGCAGCGCCGGCCGTCAGGAGAGCCCATAGGAAGGTTTTCTTGAGTGGCATGGATCGTCGCCAGCGGGCTTGCCGCGGCCTGTGCCCGCTTGAGCCGGTCGCCGTTCAGTTGTTGAGTTCGATGTCGAGCAAGCGCACGTATTGCTGGCCCGAATGCATGTCGCGCTCGACCATTCCCCCTTGCGGAGTGGCCCGGGGAAAAGAGATCTTCACCACATGCAGGGAGTCGACCGGAATGCGCTTGACCAGCGCAGGGTCCACTCCATACAACCGGTGGAAGAGCTCCGCAGACAGCTCTTCGCAGTCCCGGTATTTGCGGTACTTTTCTTCTCCATCGAAGAAGAGGTCCACCGTGACCCAGAACGGGCCGGCGACCTTGGAGCGGATGTGGTGACAGACTTCGCGCAGCTTGGGCATGACGGGTTCCTTCTTGTTGGGTTCAGGCGGCAATTGCGTTGTCGTCGCTGTCGAGCCAGGCCGTGCGGACCAGCGACAAAGGGTCGTCGGTGGCAACGACGTGGTTCAGCTTGAACTCGAAGACCTGGCCGCGCGGAACATCGGCGGGGCTGAAGGCGAAGCCATAGCTGGGCAACTCCTTGTTCATCACCATCGGGTAGTGAAAGAAGTAGGGATTGCATGCGTGCGCAATCGCATTGGCGAGCTCCTGGGTGCTTGCCGTGGCGACCAGCAGCACCCCGATCTCTCGCGGCGGCGGAACATTCACCGGCACGTCTCCGCTCACGGCGTTCCAGCCGTACATGCGCAGCGAGATGTGGAACTCACCGAGCTCCTCCGCCGGAATCGACTTGCGGGTGCGTTCATAGAGCGCGGCCAGCAGCCGGTCATGGAACGTGTTGACGTCGTTGAGCACGTCGGGGTCCTGGATGCCGACGAGCATCAGCGTCTGGTAGTTGCCGGCAGCCGCTCCTTCGAGCTTCATCGTGTAGGGCTGAGCCGCCCACTTGGCGCCTTGCACGCGCACCGCGCGCTCGCCGAGCTGCGCATAGCTTGCACCGGTCACGTCCAGGATGCCGCCGGGCTCGTGCAGATAGTGGGGGTCGCTGTTTTCGTACAGCATGTGCTTGGACACGCTGTGCGGCGTACACCGGTTGCTCGTCGACAAAGGCTCCACCTCGAAACCGTGTTCATCGATGGTCAGCAGAACGCCGGATCCGTCGGCGGGGTTGAGGCAGCACTGGGCGCCGCATTCCGCAATCTTGCCGGCGTGCCACGAGGCTCCCCACGGCGCGCCTTTCCAAATGGGGTAGCTGGCCAGAACGGCGGTGTCGGTGGCTCTTCCACCAATGATGACGTCTGCGCCCGCCTCGAGTGCGGCAACGAAGGGCTCCACGCCCATCAAACCGACGATGTGCTCGCACGAATCGACCGCCGAGTCTTCCAGTGGGCCCAGCGGTGGCAACGGCCGCACTTTGCCCTGCCGGTTGAACGCCTTGATCCTGGCTTTGTCCTGTTCGGAGTAGAGCAGCGCGACCTTTGGCGAGATGCCGAGCTCCCGGGTGAGCTCCACCAGAATGTCCCGAGTCCAGTCGACGTTGAGATCTCCGCCCGCCTGACCCGCGGTGCCCACGATGACCGGAATGCCTGTCTTGGCGTGGGCACGCAGCAGGATGCCCAGGTCGCGCTTGACCGCGCCACGGTTGTTCTTGGACTTGCCGAGCGCAAGGTAGGCCGCGCCGCTGTCGGTGGAGCCGGCGTCCGTCGCAATGACGTTGGCGCCCTGGGCCAGCCCGTATTCGATTTCGCTCTCGCGGACCCCTGAACCCAGGGAGCCGCAGGGCACCAGTACCTTCACGCGACCTTGCAACGCCATGACTGTTTTTCTTTCAAGACAAATGGGGAGACCGTGTTGCCGCTTGATCCACGCCTTGATGAGTGGAGCGCAACCGACGGGACAGATTATGTAGTCATGATGTTATGATGACATGCTGGTAAATACCCGTGTGTCGAGCAAATGCGGCAGGCCGCTGGCCACCTCACCGAGAATTCGCCCTTCAGTCACGAGACAAGCCGAGAAGACACCATGTCAGTGATCCTTCGCCGCGAACGCGGCGACCTCTTGCATCGTCAGTTGTTCCTGGCTCTCCGGGAACAGATCAGGCGAAGCGTCTACAGGGATGGCGAACCGATACCCAGCGAGGAGCAGTTGTGCCAGTCCTTCGGCGTTTCGCGCATCACGGTGCGGCGCGCCGTCGCGGACCTGGTGGAAGAGGGATGGCTGGAAAAGCGCCTCGGGCGAGGCACCTTCGTCAGGCAAGCCGCTGCCAAGCCGCGCAGCGGTGGCGGGTCCACTTTCACCGAGTCCCTGGCGAAGCGGGCCAAGCAGACCAAGGTCACCGTTCTCGAGGTCTCCAGGCGCTCGCCGCCGCCGCACGTGGCAACAGCCATGGGTTTGGCCGAAGACGCGCAGGTGGTGTACGCGAGCCGGCTTCGCTCCATATCGGGCGTTCCCTTGCTCTTCGTCGACTCGTGGGTGATGCCGGAATACGCGGACACCATCACCGGCGATGCACTCGAGGGGCGCTCGATCACCGAGATGCTGCTGTCGCAGGGCGTGCGGTTTCGATACGTGACCGAGGAGATTTCCGCTGTTGCCGCCGATCCTCATGTGGCGGCGAATCTGCACGTGCAGGTCGGCTCGCCGCTGCTCTGCGTTGCACGCCTCGTCAGCAAGGACGTGGGCAAGACGGTGATGTACCTGATGGCCTACATGACGTCGGAGCGCAGCCGCGTGGTGTTCAGCCACGAAGAGCAAGAGCTCGACCGCATGTACGAGGCCAAGCTCATTCACGACGTCGATGCCTACGGCTCGGACCAGGGGTGATCGTTCGCGCCGCCGGTGCCGGTAAGAGTTCGGTAAGACGATCGCGCGGACGATCGGAGCCCCCTTACAACCCTGATTGGCTCCGCCATGCCGCGTGCGTCCTCGACTCCTGCCTTTCCCGTTTTTCCCTCTTTGCTTTTTGGTGTTTCGATGGCGCTGGCCCTGCCCGCCGCCTGGGCGCAGGAGAGCAGCCCCGATCAACCTCCGGCCGACGCCTCCCGCTGGGGCATCGGCATTGCCGCCGGTGCCAAGCAGCAGCCATATACCGGCGCGGGCACCAAGAGCCAGGGCATTCCGCTCATCTACTATGAAAACCGCTACGTGCGGGTGCTTGGCGCCGGTGCGGAACTCAAGCTGCCGAAGGTCGAGCTGGGCTCCGGTTCATCCTTGTCCTTTGGCCTGCGCGCCAAATATGGCCTGGGAGGCTATGAGCCCAGCGACGCACCCATCCTGCAAGGCATGCAGGAGCGCAAGGGCAGCGTATGGCTTGGCGCCGGCGTTACCTGGCGCAACGAAATTGCCGACGTCTCGGCCGAGTGGCTTGGCGACGCATCGGGCAAGAGCAAGGGCCAGCAATTCCGGATCGGCGTGCAGCGCGATTTTCGCGCGGGCAACTTCACGTTGACGCCGCGCGTCGAGGCCTACTGGCTGGACAAGAAATATGTCGACTACTACTACGGCGTACGCGCCGAGGAAAGCCGCCCCGGACGTCCCGCGTACCTCGGCGCCTCGACCGTCAACACCGAAGTCGGTCTGCGCATCGGCTACGCGATCGATCGTCACCAGTCGGTGTTTGTCGATGTCAGCGCCACGCAATTGGGCAAACAGATCAAGAACAGCCCGCTGGTCGACCGCTCGAACCAGTCGGCGGTCTCCGCCGGCTATCTCTACCGTTTCTGACGCAACCCGGGCCCCATGAACCGCATCGCGCTGATCGAAGACCACGACCGCATGGCCACCCTGGTATGCAAGGCGCTGGTCGGCGCGGGCATCGAGGCCGACGTGTTCGGGCGCGTCGACGTCGCGTGGCACGCGTTGCGGCGCACGCCCTATGCGGCGCTTGTGATCGATCGCGGGCTGCCCGATGGCGACGGTCTCGAACTGGTGCGGCGCTTGCGCACCGCCGGCACGCGCACGCCGTGCCTGATGCTGACGGCGAGGGACGCCTTGCATGACCGCGTCGATGGCCTCGAGTCGGGCGCCGACGACTATCTGGTCAAGCCGTTTCCAATGGAAGAGCTGGTCGCACGCGTGCGCGCGCTGCTGCGGCGGCCGTCCCAGCTGCAGAGCCTGTCGCCCGCCTATGCCGACATCTGCATACACCCCGAGAGCGGAACGATGGCTTGCGGCAGCGAGGCCGTCACGCTCGCATCCGCCGAGCTTCAGATCATGCTTTGCCTTGTGCGTAGCGGCGGGCAGACCGTGCGCCGCGGCGCGCTCGAATCGGCCGCGTGGGGACTCTCCGAGGCCGTGACCCCCAATGCACTCGATGTGGCGCTGCATCGCATGCGCAAGAAGCTGCAGGCCGTGGGCTCCGTGCTGGAGATTGCCAATGTGAGAGGACGCGGCTATGCGCTTCGCGAAGCTCCGCTGGCCACGTAGCCTGGGCGCGCGGCTGCTCGCAACGTATGTCGCCGGCATCTTCGTCTGCATCCTGGTGATCGTCGTCGTGAGTGCGGCCGCGCTGCTGCTGCGCGGAGACACGTGGAATGAGGGTATCTCCACCCATGCACGGCTGATCGGGCGGCAACTGCAGTTCGATGCGACTGGGCGGCCGATCGGGTTGAACGAATCGGAACTCCCGACGTGGCTTTATTCAGGCATGGGGAAGGAGACCTCAGTTCGCGTGCTCGATGCGGCCGGCAACGTCGTGATGCCGGCAGGGCAGGGCGCATTGGCGCTGCACAAGCAGGGCAAGGGTTTCGAGCCACGCGATCATGCCTTCGATTCAGCTGAAGACGGGCTTGAGGTGCGCGTGGTCACGCACCGTGTCGATCACGCGGGACAGCGCTGGTATGTGCAGGTGGCGGTGAGCCAGCGGCTCATCGAACTCATGGACCGCAGCGTCGGCCTGCCGGCGCTCGGACATGGCATTCTGGTGGCATGCCTCGCATCGGTTCTGGTGTTCGCCGTGGCCATGCATTTCACGCTGGGCCGCATGCTCAGGCCGCTGCGTGCGGCCTCCGAGAGCGCTGCACGCATCACGCCGCGCACGCTCGATGCGCGCTTGAGCGTGCAAGGGCTGCCCTCGGAGATGCTGCCGCTGATCGAAGCCTTCAATCGCGCGCTCGACCGCTTGCAAAGCGGCTACATCGCGCAGCAGGACTTTCTTGCGGCCGCCGCACACGAACTCAAGACGCCGCTCTCGCTGATCCGCGGGCAGGTCGAACTGGGCGGCGACAGTGACGCGGCGTTCGACCGCGACGCCCTGATCCGCGACGTGGATCAGATGGCTCGGCACGTGAGCCAGCTTTTGCATCTGGCCGAAGCGACGGAGTTGTGCAACTACGAGATCCGCCGTGTCGGCGCCGCCGCGCTGTTGGACGAGGTCGGCGACTATATCGGGCGGCTTGCCGTGCGCCGCGAGGTGCACCTGGACCTGCGGGTCGCGCCGGACGCCGTATGTTGGCAAGCGGACCGCGGTGCGCTCTTCACGTTGCTCAAGAACCTGCTGGAGAACGCGATCCAGCATTCGCCATCGCATGGCGTGGTGCGGCTCACGGCCGATGCGCGGCGAATTTCGGTTTGCGACGAAGGGCCCGGTATTCCGGCCCGCGATTTGCCGATGATCTTCGATCGCTTCTGGCGCGGCGCCGGACGGCGCGACGAAGGCGCGGGGCTGGGCCTTGCCATATGCCAGGAGATCGCGCTCGCCCACGGCTGGCGACTGACAGCGCATGCGGCATCGCCGGGTACGGAGTTCGTGCTCGCGTTGGCGCCGGAAAAGTGAAGCGAAGGATTCAGGGCCCGAAACAAAGCAGCATCCAGAATGCAACCGCGCCGCTGTGGAAGAACAGCAGCACCTTGGTCGCGGCTGCAATCAAGCCAAGGCTGACCAGGACGTCGAAAAGACAGGTATCAAACAGCCAGGTGCCGAGGCTTCGGGGCCGGCGGAGTTTTGCGACGAGCATGGCGATCTGGCTCATGCAACGTGGGCGGGATAGGCAAACAGCATGGGGGTCCGGCGGTGACGAAACCCATATGCTCGGGGCGCCAGCCTTACGCGCGACTTACCCCGTCCGGGTTTCCGCAGGGATTGCGTCAACGCGGCAGTGCGTCAATAGACCGCAGGATGCTCCGCGTAATGTCGATGCGCTTCGGAAGGTCGTCGAGCCTGTTCGGGGTGTCGATGTTCATGGCAAAAAACACCGGGCCGGTCGGCCACTCGACCCAACCCACCCACCAGCCGACCTTGCCGCTCCATCCGGTTTTCGCGCGAAGGATCCAGTCCTTTCCGGCTTCGTTGATCATCACGTCTTTGACCAGGCGTTGGTGGTCGATACGAAAACCCAGTTCATTCCGATAGAGCTTCCGCAAGAACGCGATCTGCTCGTGAGCCGAGATAGCTAGGTCACCTTCGACCCAGAAGGGCGCATCGCCCGTGGCGACTGCGTTGCCGTAATTGAGCTGCTGCATATAGGCCGTTTCGCGAGCAACGCCAATCTGCTTGGCAAATCGCTCGTACACCCAGACTGTGGAGTTGCGCATTGCAGTGCGAAGGTCCTGATCTGCGTTCCACGCTTCAACGGAGCGTTGGACTCCGTCCCAGGAGATCTTCTGAAACTCGTCGCGCAGCACGCCTGCGTCCAAGGCGAAGAGGCTGTGCGGAATCTTGAAGGTGGATGCAGGCGTGTAGCGACGTTGGGCACGCTCTACATCGTGCACAAATGTCGACTCGCGTGCTCGCCGGTCGTCGACCACAACTACGGTGCCCTGGACACCGGCCTCTGTGAAGAACTTGGACCAAGCGGCGCGATCTCGAATGTCTGTGGCGGCAAGCACCGTGGAGGCAAGAAGGGGCAGGGGGGAGAGGATGAGATGGCGGCGGTTCACGTTTGCGTTCGGCTATTCAGTAGATCGATTTGGCAGCAGTTCGGACATTTGAAGACGGAGGGAGATGCCGCGCAAGAAATAGAAGCGTGGCACTTTATTTCCGATGCCTGGGCGGACCAAGAACTACTCTGCCCCACTGTCTATTAGCGGGCATTGAAGACGGTGGCAATGCTCATAGCGTGAAAAATTCCCGCTTAACGTTGTCTGTTCAAAAACCGTTTGTTCCGCTTTTTTAACAATCTTTTTGCACCAAAGAATTCAGCTTAAGTGATCGGTGAGTTCTGTCGGAAAGGCGACGCACACGCAGGTGTAGAAGTTTCATTTTGAAAGTCTTGTTTCTAGACTGGCCTCCAGTTTTCACCTATCTGCACGAGGCACAGTACATGAACAAAATATATCGGAGCGTCTGGAATGAGTCGCTAGGCGCATGGGTGGCAACGTCGGAAATCACATCGGCCGGCCTCCTCCATGAGTCAACTGCTCGCGGCTTCCCGCCTTGAAAGGTATGGAAGAGGCGAGGTCATATCGAATGAGCGGGGCGCGCCCGAAACGTTCGTGATTGCCTCCGGGTACGCCGTGATGGGCTACATCCCGCTGGAGTGGGGTCGAACGCCAGTCGCGCTTGTCGGCCCTGGCTCGCTATGCGGATTTACGCGGTCAGACAGCCATGAGGAGCGTGTCACGTACGACTTTTGCGCGCACACCGACGCGGTAATCGTGAAGATGCCGACCTTCGCAGTACGGCGAATCCTCGACGCCAACCCGGTGCTATGGGAAGACATGGCAAAAATGCTGATGAGACAGTACAGAGAAATCCTCGATTCACTCCTCGGGCAGGGTGTCGGATCGCTTTCTCGTCGTCTGGCAACCACCATCGAAAGATTGACGGCACTCTACGGAAGCAGCGACGGCCACAGCGTAAGCCTTCGCTTGCGGCTCACCCAAGAAGAACTCGCAGCGCTGCTGCAAGTCACCCGACAGAGCGTCAATAAAGAACTCTTGAAACTGGTGACGAGCGGCACGATAAGCGTTGTTCACAACAAGATCACCGTTCTCGATTTCACGGCACTGAGACGATGGGGGAGCACATGAAAATCCACAAAAGCCGCCATCTGACAATTGCCACACCTAGCGTCGCTGCGCGCCTGGACGCAATTCCCCTGAATCGCCTGCATCTCTTCGTGTTGGTGATCAGCGGGTTTGGCCTGGCGATCGACGTGTATGAAATTGGCCTGGGAAGTGCATTCGGTGCAATCTTCTCGGGCGCACCATATTCAGCGTCCGCCCAGTCCTTGTCCTGGCTGTTGTCTTCGGTCTACATAGGGGCGGTGCTCGGCGCCTCCGTCGGCGGCTGGCTCGCCTATCGCATGGGTCGCAGGATGGTACTTACCGGCATGCTTTGGTTGCTGGCCGCGACGGCGGCGCTTGCTGGTGCCAGCGTCAGCATCGAGTGGTTGACCTTAGCGCGCACTATCATGGGGCTCACTCTCGGGGCTTTTCCGCCGCTGCTCACGGCGTACCTCGCGGACCTCTTGCCGGCGCGCAGCCGAGGCAAGCTCATCTTTGTAACCATGGCCATCGCCTTTGTAGGTGCGCCGGCCGGGGTTTTCTTTATACGCACAATGACGCCGCTCGAGGTTCTCAACCTGTCCGGCTGGCGTTGGAGCCTGCTGGTCGGTGCGCTGGGCGCGGTGATCGCAGCGCTGGCGTTTCGTCGCTTGCCGGAGTCGCCGCGTTGGCTGAGCGCCGTCGGCAGGGAGCAGGAAGCCGAGATTGCGCTACAACGTTTCGAGCGTTCGCGTCCCGCGAGTTGGGCGGACAGTTCGAAAACTCCTCCTTCTCCAGCGCCGGAACCGAACGAAGCCGCCGACCCGGCCGAATCGACGCGTTTGCGCTTTGCCAAGTATGCCGGGCTCTGCTTTCTCAGCCCTTGGTCGACTGCAGCCTTTCCCCTCCTCATCGGGGCCATGCTGGTCCAGAAGGGATTCAAACTCTCCGATACGCTCTTCTATGTCGGCCTCTCCGCATTTGGTCCGATCATCGGAACGCTTCTTGCTGCCTTTGCCATCGACCGCTTCGATCGGCGCCTCACGCTAGCGGGCTGCGCAGCAGTCATGCTTGTGTCGGGAGTAGCGTTTGAATTCACCAACCAACCGGCATGGCTGCTGGCTGCCACCGCCAGTTTCTTCCTGTGTTCGGCGGTCTATTTACCAATGCTGAACATCTACGGCACCGAACTCTTCGATACTCGCTTGCGCGCGTCGGCGGTTGCCGGAGCATGGGCGTTCAACCGGCTCGGCGCGGCGGTCGCACCACTGCTGCTAATTCCCATCTTGGACCGCGGCGGGACCCTTCCTGTAATGGCGGTGATCTGGTGCTCGCTGGTCACGGGCATCCTGCTGGTCGCGGTCTCAGCGCCCGGTCGCAATCGGCTTTCCGTCGGCTGAGTACACGCGGCGACGAACTGCTCGCCATCACCTGCGAACATCATGTGTGGTGCCCGATCTCGCGCCGGGAGGCAGGGCGTCGAGTGCCCAAGGCGTTCTCGGGTGACGCGAATGCGAGGGGCGCGGTGTGCTTTTCATGCCATGCGCTTTGGCCCACGAGCGCGGCTCATTGGCTTGTCCGCCGGCATGTCTGGCTGCGGGTACATCGTGCTTGCTCTATTCCACAAAAAGCACTGTCCGGACCCAGAGGAGCTCACCACGTCCGAAACCAGACTGCGCCGTTCGAGCCCCGGCTTCTGTCAGCAGGATGCTGAAGCCGTGTAGGAATTGACCTGACAACCTACAGTCTTGCCTTGGGCACGCGACCCGCTACGATTTGGCGATGCGATCACTCCGTCTTTCCAATGCCCGCGACATTCCGGTGCTAGGCCTCGGCACCTGGCGCATGGGCGAGTCGGCGAACCGCCGCGCGGCGGAGGTGGCCGCGGTGCGCGAGGCCATCGCCATGGGCTACCGGTTGATCGACACTGCCGAGATGTACGGGGAGGGCGGCGCCGAAACGGTGCTTGGCCAAGCGCTGGCAGAGGCGCTGCGCGCCGGCGACGTGCGGCGCGACGAGCTCTTCATCGTCAGCAAGGTCTACCCGCACAACGCAAGCCGGCGCGGCACACCTGAGGCCTGCGAGCGCAGCCTGAAGCGGCTGGGGCTCGACGCGATCGACCTCTACCTGCTGCACTGGCGCGGCAGTCATCCGCTGCGCGAAACGGCCGATGCGATGCAGGCGCTGGTCGCCAAGGGGCGCATCGGCCACTGGGGCGTGAGCAACTTCGACACGGACGACATGGAAGAACTCGCGCAGGCCGTCGGCCCAGGCCCGGACTGCGCGGCCAACCAGGTCTACCTTTCGCTGGCTGAACGCGGCCCGGAATTCAGCCTGTTGCCCTGGCTGCGCGAACACGGCATGCCGCTGATGGCCTACAGCCCGATCGACCAGGGCGCGCTGGCTTCGGACAAGGCTTTGGGAGCGCTGGCTGCGCGCCTCGGCGTAACCGCTGCCCAGCTTGCCCTTGCCGCCGTGATCGCGAGGCCGGGCGTCGTTGCAATTCCGAAGGCGGTGCGCAGCGTGCACCTGCACGAGAATCTTGCCGCTGCCCAACTGGAACTCGACGCGGCAACCCTTGCCGAGCTCGACCGCCTCCATCCACCGCCCCGGCGCAAGGCGCCGCTCGCGCTGATCTGAACCGACGAAGCGAAGGCTAGTGCGCTTCGGCCTGCTTGGCCGCGGCAATCACCGCCTGCTCGTCGTGCTTGGCACCGTTCAGGAACAGGTTCAGCAGCACCGCGCTGATCGACGCCAGCAGAATGCCCGACTCGATCAGCGAGTGGATCGCATGCGGCATCCACTGCTTGAAGTTGGGTGCAATGAGCGGAATCATGCCGATGCCGATCGACACCGCGACGATCATCGCGTTGTGCCGGTTGCCCTTGAAGTCCACGCCCGAAAGAATGCGGATGCCGGTGGCGGCCACCATGCCGAACATCACCAGCCCCGCGCCGCCGAGCACCACCGTGGGCAGCGACTCGATCAGCGCCGCCATCTTGGGCAGCAGGCCGAGCACGACGAGGATCACGCCGCCGGCCACGCAGACATAGCGGCTCTTCACGCCCGTGACGGCCACCAGCCCCACGTTCTGCGAAAAGCTGGTGTACGGAAAGGTGTTGAAGATGCCGCCGATGAGCGTGCCCAGTCCGTCGGTGCGCAGGCCCTTGGCAAGTTCCTTCTGCGTGATCTTGCGGTCGGTCATCTCGCCGAGCGCAAGGAACATGCCGGTCGACTCGATCATCACCACGATCATGATGAGCGTCATCGTGAGGATCAGGATCGGGTCGAACTGCGGCATGCCGAAGTGAAATGGCAGCACCACGTCCACCCAGGCCGCCTTGCCCACCTTCTCGTAGGTCATGAGGCCCGTGATGGATGCCACCACCGCGCCGATCACGATGCCCAGCAGCACCGAGATGTTGGCGATGAAGCCCTTTGCGTATTTCACGATCAGCAGAATGGACACTAGCACCAGCGCCGCCACGCCAAAGCCCGAGAGGTCCGCGTACTTCGGGTTGGGCACTGTGGGCATGATGGCAAAGCCCTTGGGCACCGCCGGAATCGAACTGCCCGGCGACGTGACTTCCGCGAGCCACTTGGCGTACACCGGGTCCACCAGCGCGGGCGCCGTCGGCCCCACCGGGTTGCCGAAGATCCAGTTGATGCCCACGCGCATCAGGCTGATGCCGATCACCGCGATGATGGTGCCCGTGACCACCGGTGGAAAGAAGCGCAGCATCCGGCTCACCAGCGGCGCGATCAGTATCGACACCACGCCCGCACCGATGATGGCGCCGAACAGCAGCTGCGCGCCGTTCTGGCCCGGGTTGGCGTTGGCAATGGCCACCATAGGCGCGACCGACGCGAAGGTCACGCCCATCATCACCGGCAGCTTGATGCCGAACTACTGCGTGGCACCCAGCGCCTGGATCAGCGTGGCGATGCCGCAGCAGAACAGGTCGGCCGAGATCAGCATCGCGACCTCATCAGGCGACAGCTTGAGCGCGCGCCCCACGATGAGCGGCACCGCGACGGCGCCCGCATACATCACCAGCACATGCTGAAGGCCGAGCGCCGCGAGCTTGCCCGAAGGCAGCCGCTGGTCCACCGGATGAACTGTGTGAACAGGGGAAGAGGTCTCGGCCGTCATCGTGCATCTCCTGGCGAAGCAAGGGGAACATGCGTGGGCGGCGCGGCTTGGCGTGGCGTCCACAATGTGTGTACGCCAAACTGTATACAATTTATGCCGCAATCCGGATGCAGGAAAACCCGCACCGCGGCGGCTTGCCTTCTAGGCGAGCAGCGCCTTCACCAGGTCGAGCTGCCTGTCGGGCTTTTCGGTGCCCAGCTCCAGGCTGGCCTCGATGCGCTCCAGGTGGCCGGTCATGCAGGCCACCGCGCCTTCCACGTCGCCCTTGCGGCAGATGCGCAGAAACTCCGAATGCTCGTCCGACGAGCAATGCGGGTCGTTCGACGAGTGGTAGAGCATGGCTATGAGCGAACTGCGCGCCACCAGCTCGCGCACCAGTTCGGCAAGGGTCTTGTTGCCCGTGGCCTCGGCCAGCGCCACATGAAAATCGCCCAACACCTTTTCGCGCACGGTGCCCGTGGTGGTGGTCTGGCGCAGGGCCGTGCGCTCGAAGCGGATGTGCTGCTCCAGCACCTGGTAATCGCGCGTGCGGGCGTTGGCAATGAACAGGCGCACCACTTCGCTTTCGAGGATGCGGCGCACCGCGAACACCTCGCGTGCCTCTTGCACGGTGGGCTGGCACACGAACGCACCCTTGTCGGGAATGATCTCGATGAGCTTGTCCTTCGACAGCATGAGCAGGGCCGCCCGGATTTTTGTGCGGCTCACCGCATACACGCGGCCTAGCGCCTCTTCTCGCAGCCAGGTGCCGGGGGGCAGGCGCTTCTCGACGATGGCGGTGGCGATGTCCTGCGCGATGCTTTCGATGGAACTGCCCTTGTCTGCGGCAGGTGCGCCGTTCTCTGCCGCTGTGGTGGCCCCAGCGGCAGGGTTGGCAAGGGCAGATGATTGTTTGGAGCTGGCGCGAGGCATGCGGAGATTGTGGCCCAGCAAGGCCGTTGCCGAGCCCGGGCCGTCCCGTTACCTGGGCAGGGTAAAACCCTCGAGCGCGCCCTTCATTGTCTTGGGCAGCGGATGAGCCAGTTCGCCGCGCTTGCTGGTCGATAGCTTCAGCGTCACCAGCGATTCGATGAGCTTGGTGCCCGCCGCCACGCCGTCGATCACCGGCACGCCGAGCAGCCCGCCGATGTGCTCGCACAGGTCGGTCATGCCGGCGCAGCCGAGCACGATGCAGTCGGAGCCGTCTTCCTCCAGCGCGCGCCGGCACTCGTCCACGATGCGCTCGCGCGCGTTGGAGCCGGGCTCTTCGAGTTCGAGCACCGGCAATTCGCAGGCGCGCACGTTGGCGCAAAAGCGCTCCATGCCGTAGATCTCGGCCAGGTGCCAAGCCTGCCCCATGGTGCGGCCCAGCGTGGTCACCACGCTGAAGCGGCTGCCCACCATGCTCGCCAGGTGCATGGCGGCTTCGGCAATGCCCACCACCGGGCCGCGCGCCAGCTCGCGTGCGGCCTTCAGGCCTGGGTCGCCAAAGCAGGCGATCACGTAGCCGTCGACGCCTTCGCGCTCGCCGGCCGCAATTTCCTGCAGCAGGCCGGGTACGGCCAGCGCCTCGTCGTAGTGGCTCTCGATGGAAACCGGCCCCATGGCCGGGCTCACCGCGACGATTTCCGTGCCGGGCTGCGCCACCGCGCGGGCGCAGGCGCCGATCTTCTCGGTCATGCTCCAGGTGGTGTTGGGGTTGATGATCTTGATGCGCACGGCGCGGCCCTTTCTTCTCTTCAGTATTTCAAGTCTTGTTGCGGTTCAGCAGGGCATAGATGACAAAGCCCAGGCCCATGCCGATGAACCATGCATAGTTCGCGCCACCCCGCAGCGCCGGCACCATCACGCAAAGAATGGGCACCAGCGCGGACGGGATCATGGCCTGGATGGCCTTGGGGTTGTAGCCACCGCTGTACCAGTATTCACCCTTGGGGCTCATGGTGTAGAGCGCGTCCACGTCGATGCGCTGCTTGCGCACGATGTAGTAGTCGGCAATCAAGATGCCGAACAGCGGGCCGATGAACGAACCCAGCACGTCCAGCGTGTAGTGAATGACCTCGGGGCTGTTGTAGAGGTTCCACGGCGTGAGAAACACCGAGCCCACCGCGGCGATCATGCCGCCCGTGCGCCAGCTGATGTGCTGCGGCGCCACGTTCGAGAAGTCGAAAGCCGGCGAAACGAAGTTCGCAACAATATTGATGCCGATGGTCGCGATCATGAAAGTCAGCGCGCCCAGCACCACGGCCGTGGTGCTGTCGATCTTGCCCACGGTGTGCACCGGGTCGGTGATGAGCTCGCCGAACACCGGCAGCGTGGCGGCGGTGGTGATCACCGTCAGCAGCGAGAAGAACACGAAGTTGATCGGCAGGCCCCAGAAGTTGCCCTTCTTCACCGCGTCGAAGCTCTTGCCGTAGCGCGAGAAGTCGCCAAAGTTGAGCATCGGCCCGCTGAAGTAGCTCACCACCAGCGCAATGGCCGAGAGCATCACGGGCAGCGCGTCCCACCCCTGGAACTTGATGCCGCCCAGGTTCAGGTCGATGTTGCTCCAGCCCGCCTTCCACACCAGCCAGCCGCAGAGAACGGCCATGACCACGTACACGGCCGGCCCAGCCCAGTCGATGAACTTGCGGATCGCTTCCATGCCGTGCCAGAACACGAACGCCTGCAGCACCCACATGATCATGAACGCGAGCCAGCCCAGCGCCGACAGGCCCGCGAAGCCGTGCTGCGCCACGTCGGCATACGGCGCAAGGTTGGGGAACATGTGCAGCGCCAGCACCATGAAGGCCGCCGACGCAAGGTACGTTTGCACGCCGTACCAGGCCACCGCAATCAGCCCGCGGATGATGGCCGGGATGTTGGCGCCCAGCACGCCGAACGAGGCGCGGCACACCACGGGGTAGGGCACGCCCGTCACCTGGCTGGGCTTGGCCACAAGGTTGCAGAAGAACTGCACGATGACGATGCCCACCAGCAGCGACACCAGCACCTGCCAGCTCGACAGCCCCAGCGCAAACAGGCTGCCGGCCGTGATGTAGCCGCCCACGCTGTGCACGTCGGACATCCAAAAGGCAAAGATGTTGTATTGGCCCCAGGTCTGCTTCTTGAGAGGGGCCAGGTCTTCGTTGGTCAGCCGCGGGTGGTAACCCGGCTTGATCAGCGCGTTGGATTCGGCATGCGGTGCATGGCCGGCTTCGCTCGCCCCAGCGGGGGCCTGGCTGACAACTGTGCTCATGGTCTTTCCTCGTGCGAATGGTGGATTGAGGGACCGCTTTTCCGGTGCAAGTCGGGGCGCCGGGTATCGGGTGCGTTATTTGTATACAAAAACAGTGTGCAATCAACCCCATCCGGCAAATCATATATCCGTAGATTCCCTGAGATCCCGCTGCGGCACGATCCGCTGTTGGAGGCCCGCAATCGCACATTTCGCGCCTTTCCAGGGGCCCGGTTCAGCATCGGCTCGGGCAGTGCTTTCTTTAGCATTGGCCCACCATCAGACCTCTGCGAACAGGCACCCAATGTCCAATCTTCTCGTCCCCTTCAAACTTGACCAGCTCGGCGAGCCGCGTGAATACCGCCCGCCGGCGGAGCGCGTCATCGAGGGTGATGTCGTTTGCCGCAACTGGGACGTCGACAGCGCGAAAGACGGCAAGGTGCGCGCCGGAGTGTTCGAGTCGACCGTTGGCGTCAATCACTCCATCAAGGGCGACACCTGGGAGTTCTGCCACATTCTTTCCGGCGTGGTCGAGATCACCGAGCAAGGCCAGCCGCCGCAGACCTACAGGGCCGGCGACTGCTTCATCATGAAGCCGGGCTACGTCGGCACATGGCGCACCATCGAGACCGTGCGCAAGGTGTGGGTCATCGCCTGACCGGAAAGCACCGTGACCACAGCCGAGCCACCCATGGACGACACCCGCTTCTACATCGACGGGGCCTGGCAAGACCGCGCCCATGCCGTACGCGTTGCGGTCGTCAACCCGTTTTCAGAAGAGATCGCCGGGCATGTCGCGGCCGGCTCGTCGATGGATGTCGATCTTGCCGTTGCGGCGGCCCGGCGCGCCTTTGAGCGGTTCTCACGAAGCACCGTCGACGAGCGGATAGCACTGCTGGGCCGCATATTGGCGCTGCTGGAGGAGCGCGCGGAGCTTTTCGCACAAGCCATCGTGGCGGAAATGGGCGCTCCCATCGCCTTCGCCCGGGCCGCCCATGTGCCTTTTGCCATCGCGCATATCCGCACCCAGATGGAAGTGCTGCAACGCTACGAGTTTCTTTCCATCCAAGACGGCTTTGCCATTTCAAAAGAACCGATCGGCGTGTGCGCGTTGATCACGCCATGGAACTGGCCGCTGTACCAGATCACCGCCAAGGTCGCCCCCGCAATTGCGGCGGGCTGCACGATCGTGCTGAAGCCCAGCGAACTGTCTCCCTACAGCGCGCAGCTCTTTGCGCAAGTGATGCACGATGCTGGCGCGCCACCCGGTGTGTTCAACCTGGTTGGCGGCACGGGTGAGGTTGTCGGTGCGGCATTGGCGGCGCACCCCGGTGTCGACATGATCTCGATCACCGGATCGACGCGCGCGGGCGTGCTCGTGGCCCAGGCGGGGGCGGTGACGGTCAAGCGCGTGGTGCAGGAACTGGGCGGCAAGTCGCCGAACGTGTTTCTCGACGACGCCGATTTTGAACAGGGTGTCGCGAAGGGCGTGCTGGCCGGCATGCGCAACGCAGGCCAGTCGTGCAGCGCGCCAACGCGCATGCTGGTGCCCGCGTCGCGCTTGGCCGAGGTGGAAGCATTGGCCGCCGCAGCCGTGGCCGGCATCACGCTCGGCGATCCGCGCGACGGACAAACGACGATGGGCCCCATTGCAAATGCCGCGCAGTACGCGAGGGTACAGGCGATGATTGCCAGCGGCATCGACGAGGGCGCCAAGCTGGTGTGCGGCGGCCTCGGCAGGCCTGCCGGCCTGGCGCAAGGCTACTTTGCGCGCCCCACGGTGTTCTCCGACGTGAGGCCCGACATGCGGGTGGCGCAGGAAGAAATATTCGGCCCCGTGCTGGTCATCATTCCCTACCGCGATGAGGCCGAGGCCATCGCGATTGCGAACGACACCGTCTACGGCCTCGGTGCCAGCGTGCAGTCTGGCGACCGAGAGCGGGCACGGCGCGTGGCGGCACAACTGCGCGCCGGCCAGGTGCACATCAACTACCCGGCGCGAAGCAGCCATGCGCCGTTCGGTGGATACAAGCGGTCCGGCAACGGGCGCGAATACGGCGTGCATGGTCTCGAGGAATATCTCGAGACCAAGGCAGTCGTCGGCTACTGACCAGTTTCATCGATTCTTTAACGGACATCCCGAGAATGCCTGCACCTCTATTTCCAGTCGAGTCGAGCCCGGACCTGCCGACGCATGCGGACGTCGTCGTGATCGGAGGCGGCATCATCGGCGCCTTTGCCGCCTACTACATGGCCAAGCGCGGCATGAAGGTCGCGCTGGTGGAAAAGGGCCGCGTCGGCGCGGAACAATCGAGCCGCAACTGGGGCTGGTGCCGCCAGCAGAACCGCGACGCGCGTGAATTGCCGATGGCCACCAAAAGCCTGGACCTGTGGGAACAATTCACCGCGGAAACCGGCGAGGTGACGGGCTTCCAGAGATGCGGGTTGCTCTACCTCAGCAACAGCGAGAAAGAGCTGGAGGGCTGGGCGCGGTGGGGCGAGTTCGCGCGCACCGTCGACGTCAAGACCCACATGCTGACCGCGGACGAAGCGGCGCAGCGCGGCCGCTCAACCGGCAAGCCCTGGAAAGGCGGCGTCTTTGCGCCGACCGACGGCACCGCGGACCCGTCGCGTGCGGCGCCGGCGGTGGCGCGGGCCCTCATGAGATTGGGCGGCACGGTCCACCAGGGCTGCGCCGCGCGCGGCGTCGAAACCGAGGGCGGCCGGCTCTCGGCAGTCGTTACCGAGAAGGGAACCATCCGTACCAAGGTTGCGGTGCTCGCCGGCGGCGCCTGGGCATCCTCGTTCTGCCGCCAGTACGGCATTCGGTTTCCGCAGGCCGCAATCCGGCAGACGGCGCTGTCGGTTGCCACCAGCGGCAAGGAGATACCGGCTGCGCTCCACACGACCGGTGTTTCCATGACGCGGCGCGCGGACGGCGGATATACCCTGGCCATCAGCGGCCGGGGACGCGTGGACCCAACGCCGCAGCTGCTGCGCTTTGCACCGCAGTTCCTGCCCATGTTCCAGCGGCGGTGGCGCAATCTCGCACCCGGCGGACTCGAGGGCGTCCGCTCGGGGCATGAGGGCTGGTCCCGCTGGCGGCTCGACCAGCCGACGCCGATGGAGCGCATGCGCGTGCTCGACCCGAAGGTGGACGCATCGGTTGTGAGCCTCACCTACAAGCGCGCGGTGGAACTGATGCCGGAACTGAAGGAGAGTTCGGTGACCGCAGCCTGGGCCGGCTACGTGGACAGCACGCCCGACGGCGTTCCCGGAATCGGCGAGATGTCGAGCCTGCCCGGCTTCGTGCTGGCGGCCGGGTTCAGCGGCCATGGCTTTGGCATTGGCCCCGGGGCCGGCCATTTGATTGCCGACATCGTCAGCGGCGGCGAACCCATCGTCGATCCGCGCCCCTACCACCCGGCCAGATTCCTGTCGTCGGCATGGGGCAAGGTCGCGGACTTTTAAAGACAGCCATGACGCCGCGGCTCACCGCCCTGCGCGCAGATCACTTGCCCGATGCTGTCCGGCAATCCGCCGCACTTGGATGGCCCTACCGAGAGGCCGACTGGCGCTTTGCCTTCGGTATCGGCAGGGGCTTCGCGGCAGAAGCCGACGGCCGACTGGTGGCTACGGCGATGTGGTGGCCCTATGGCGAGACCCATGCCTCGGTGGGCATGATCATCGTCGACCCGGCCATGCAGGGGCGCGGCTTGGGGCGCGCCTTGATGGAGAGGCTGCTCCACAAGGCGCGCAACCGCACGGTGTTCCTCAACTCCACCCGGGAAGGGCTCCCGCTCTATACGCAACTCGGGTTCGTCGCCCGCGGGCAGGTGTTCCAGCACCAGGCGGTACTGCCGCCGGAAGCCGCTCTGGCTGTTACGCCGGCGCATGTCCGGCCCATGCAGGCAGCAGACAGTGAGAGCGTGCGACGGCTGGATCGGGTCGCCACCGGGATGGACCGCACGGCATTGCTCGATGCATTGTTGGCGGCCGGAACGGCGATGGTCGTCGATCGCGGTGCCGGTGTGTCGGCCTACGCCTCGGCAAGGGAATTCGGGCACGGCGTGGTGATCGGCCCGGTGGCCGCATCGGGCGCAAACAGCGCGGCCGATGCACGGGATCTCGTCACCGCGCTCGCCGGCCGCTTTCGTGGCCGGTTCCTACGCATCGACGTGACGGATCGCAGTGGCCTGTCTCCATGGCTCGCCCAGATGGGCCTGCCCTGCGTCGGCCATGCAGTGCCGATGGTGCGCGACGTCCAGCCTCGGACCGTCGATGCCGATGCCGATGCCGATGCCGATGCAGCTACAGGTGCCGGATTGGATGCGCACCCGCGCCTGTTCGCCCTTTCCAACCAGTCATTCGGCTGACCCCGCGACTCCTCACGCCCAAGCGTCCCCTGACATGATGGAAATCCACTTATGAAGCTGATGCCCTACTGGCTCGATACCGCGCCCAGGTTTACCGGCGGCCAGGCCGAGGCGCCCAGCGGCGATGTCGATGTGGCGGTGGTCGGTGCGGGCTTCACCGGGTTGTCCGCGGCCATTGCACTGGCGAAGAAGGGGGCAAGCGTTGCGGTGTTCGATGCGGGGAATGTGGGCAGTGCCGCCTCGGGCCGCAATGGCGGCATGTGCAACAACGGCTTCGCGCAAGACTACGTTGCGATGTCGGGCAAGCTCGGGCGCGAGCGGGCCAATATGCTCTATCGCGCTTTCGACGCGGGCGTGTGCAAGGTGGAGTCGCTGATCGCGGAGGAGGGCATCGACTGCGACTTCAAGCGCGTCGGCAAGCTCAAGCTCGCTGCCAAGCCGGAGCACTACGACAAGCTGGCCCGCTCGCAGGCGCTGATGGCGAAGGAATGCGATCCGGACACCCACATGGTGACGCGGGCCGAACTGCGCAGCGAGATCGGGTCGGACCAATATTTCGGCGGCATGGTCTTCGGCAAGAGCGCGGGCATGCACGTGGGGCGCTACGGCCATGGCCTTGCCGTGGCGGCCGCGAAGCGCGGCGTGCGCATCTACGAGAACGCGCCCGTCGTCGGCCTCAAGCGCCAGGCCGGTTCGGTGCATCAGGTCGAAACGCCCGGCGGCAGCATCCGCGCCAGGCAGGTGCTGCTCGCGACCGGCACATCGGCCGTGGGGCCACTCGCGTGGTTCCGACGTCGCATCGTGCCGGTGGGTGCATTCATCATCGTCACGGAGCCGCTCCCGGTCGAAGTGCTCGACCGGCTGACGCCGCGGCGCCGCATGACGACGGACACGAAGAACTTCGTCAATTACTTTCGCGTGACGCCGGACAACCGCCTGCTCTTCGGTGGCCGCGCGCGTTTTGCGGCGACCAATCCCAAGTCGGACGTGAAGAGCGGTGCCATCCTGCAGCGATCGCTCGTGCAGGTCTTTCCCGAGTTGAGAGACACCCGTATCGACTACTGCTGGGGCGGCATGGTCGACATGACACGCGACCGCCTGCCGCGCGCCGGAGAGCGCAACGGGCTTTTCTATTCCATGGGCTACAGCGGGCACGGAACCCACATGTCGACCTACATGGGCGCGATCATGGCGGAGGTGCTGGATGGCCGCGCCGACCTCAACCCGTGGCGCGATTTCGACTGGCCCGCGATTCCCGGGCATTTCGGCACGCCCTGGTTTCTTCCGATCGTCGGCGCGTACTACCGCTTCCAGGATCTGGTGCGCTGAGTACCGTCGGCGGCCGGGCGGTCAGTCCGCCTCGACCGGCGCCAGCATGGTTCCGCGGCAGTTGGGCGAGCCGCAATGGCAAGGGTATTTGGAGGCCGGCGAACCATCGTCGGCGGTGAGGGAATAGTCGATGAACAACTCGTCGCCCGCATCCACCGGCACGATGGTCTGGAACTTCAGCACCAGTTCGCCCGCGTCGTCGTACTCCTCGACCGCCTCGCAATTTGGATCGCAGGCATGGTTGAGGTGGCGCGTGCCGTTGCCGCCCTTGCCGCCGTCGATGGTCTCGTGGTTGGAGAGGGTGAACAGGTAGGTGAGCTGGTCGTTCCACGCGCCGGCGGCGATTTCCTGCTGCGTGTAGCGCCGGCCTTCGTAGAGCCCGAGGAACGCATAGGCGGGCAAGTCGCGCGTTGCAAAGGCGCCGAGCCCATGCACTCCGCTGGGCCCGACGCGGATGAACGGCGTGGACGAGGTTTGCTTGCGGCGTTTCATGGGCCCAAGTGTGCACCAGCCACCTTGCTCAGGGCTTGCGTTCCTCCTCGCGCCTTTTGTCGTGTTCTTCATCGGCTTGCGCCTGGAACATGCGCGTGAAGTCGCAGCACGCCTGCGCCAGCATCACGATCGACGAGGTGAGCGCGCTGCGGTGCTCGCCCTTGTGCATGGCCACGTAATGCACCGCGGGCAGGGCGGGCGCCACGTCGATCACAGTGAGCATGCCGGCCGAAACCAGCGGGTCAAGGCACTGGCGCGGAAGGTAGCTCACGCCCAGGCCCGACACCGTGAGCCCGGTCAGCGCCACCAGGTTGCTCACCACGATGGTGTCCGACGGTTGCACGCCCTGGTCCTTCATCCAGGCGTCGTAGGCGCGCCCCGTGCCCGAGCTGCTGCCTTGCACCAGCATGCGGTGCCGGGCGAGCTCGTGCAGCCGCACCGTGCCGGCGGCGGCCACCACGCCCGGCTTGCACATCCAGGCGCTTTGCACCTTGCCGATGGCCTTGCTCTGCATGCGCGAATCGGCGAAGGTGTCGGGCACGATCACCAGGTCGAGTTCGTCGGCCAGCAGCTTGTCGCGCAGTTGCAGGCTGTCGTCCACGTCGGGTTCGAGAATGACCTTGGGATAGTGCCGCTGGATCAGCCCCACGAGCCGGGGCAGCCACGTCATTGCGGTGAGCTCAGTCACGCCGATGCGCAGCCGCCGCTCCACCACGCCCGGCTTGCTGAACTGCTCGACGGCGGCATCGCGCTGCTCGAGAAGCCGGGCCGCAAGCACGAACATCTCTTCGCCTTTTTCGGTCAGCCGCGCGGTGCGCTGGGTTCGGTCGAAAAGCTCGGTGTCGAACAGGAGCTCGAGTTCATGCACCCGCTTGGACACGGCCGATTGCGAGGTGTGAAGCTGGTTGGCCGCCTGCGCAAAGCCGCCGAGCCTGGCGATCCAGTACAGAGCCTCGAGTTGCTTGAAGGTCATCACGGTGCGTCGCGGCTCCTGAACTGAATACTTTTATTCATGTAATTCGATCACAAAAAATCGCTTTTGGAAATTTGAAGCCAAGCCGAAGATTCGCACCGTGCTGCCCCGTGTACTTCCTGCTTCATCTTCAAAGGAACATTCCATGAACTTCAAACTGTCCCTCGTGCTTGGCGCCGGCATCGCGCTGGCCTGCGGTGCCGCGGCGGCGCAAGAAAGCCCGACGCTGCGCAAGATCAAGGAAAGCGGCACCGTGCAGATCGGCAGCCGGGACACGCAGATTCCGTTCTCCTACAAGACGGGTGCAGAGAGTGCGCCCATCGGCTTCACCAACGAGATCTGCCTGAAGGTGGTCGACGCCATCAAGGCCAAGCTGGGCATGCAGAAGATCGAGGTGCGCTACACGCTGCTCAACTCCACCAACCGCATTCCGCTGGTGCAGAACGGCACCGTCGACCTGGACTGCGCGACCACCACCAACACCGTGCAGCGCCAGCAGCAGGTCGACTTTGCGCCGAGCCATTTCGTCACCAACATCACCGCCGCGGTCAAGAAGAACTCGGGCATCAACTCGATTGCCGACCTGCAGGGCAAGACCGTGGCCACGGTGGCCGGCAGCACCTCGATGCAGTTGCTGCGCGGCTTCCGCAAGACCGAGAACATCGAGGTGCAGGAGATCGCGGGCAAGGACACGGCCGATGCCTTCCTGCTGCTGGCGAGCGACCGCGCCGTGGCCTACGTGCTCGACGACGTGCAGCTGGCCGGCCTGATTGCCAACCAGCCCAATGCCTCCGACTACAAGCTGCTGAAGGACGTGCTGCGGCAAGAACCCTACGGCATCATGATGCGCAAGGACGACCCCGAGTTCAAGGCCATCGTCGACCAGACGGTGGCCGAGATGATGAAGTCCGGCGCCATCGACAAGCTCTACGCCAAGTGGTTCATGTCGCCCATTCCGCCGCGCAACGTGAACCTCAATTTCCCGATGTCCGACGCCGTGCGCGAGGCCTACAAGAACCCGAACAACAAGGGCGTTTGAGGATGCCGGCCACCACACACCATGCCAACGGGCTGGCGTTTCCCGATGCGCTCATGCGCGCGGTGAAGCAGCGCTTTCTCAATGTCGACCACGACCACCACGGTCGCGAGCGGCTCTACTTCGACAACGCGGGCGGCTCGTTCCGGCTGAAGGCGGCGGTGGAGCGGTTCGCGCAAGTCGATGCGATTCCCGACAACGCGGAGCGCATTCACGCTGCCGCTGTCGAGCTGCAGCAGATTCAGGCCCGAGGCACGGACGACCTGCGCACCATCTTCAACGCGCGCGGCGGCAGCGTGTATGCGTCGTTGACCGCGTCGGGCGCCATGTTCGACATGGTGCGGGCGGTGGCCGAGAACGTGCCGGGCACGAACATGGTCACCACCGTGCTCGAGCATCCCTCGTCGTTCGACGCGATGAGCCTCTACGCCCAGAGGGCGGGCCGCGAGCTGCGGGTGGCCCGGAGCAACCCCAAGACCGGTGGAGTCGACGCGGACGAGATCGTGCAGCTGGTGGACAAGGAAACCTGCCTGCTCAACGTCATCTACGCATCGAACATCTCCGGCGCCAAGCTGGAACTGGAGCAGATCGTGCGGCGTGCGAGGGAGATCAAGCCCGATCTCTACATCGTGGTGGACGCCGTGCAGCATGCGCCGCACGGGCTCATCGACCTGCAGAAGACGCCGGTGGACGGCATCAACATGGCGCCCTACAAGTTCTTCGGTTGCCGGGGCTCGGGCCTGTCATGGGTGTCCGACCGCGCGGCGCTGCTGCCGCACCACAAGCTCGCGGGCAAGAAGCCCGACTTCTGGGACCTGGGCAGTTCGGCCCCGTGGCAGTTTGCGGTGGTCACCGAAATCGTCGACTACGTATGCTGGCTCGGCGGCCACTTTTCGGATGCCACCGAGCGGCGGGCGCTATTCGAAGCCGGCATCGCGCACATCGAGTTGCACGAGCGGGCGCTGCTCGCGGCGCTGCTCGACGGCAGCGGCGAGGCCACGGGCCTGCGCCACATCGAAGGGGTGAAGGTCTTCCTCGATCATCCCGATCTGACGAAGCGCGACCTCATCATCGGCATCGGCTTCGAACACCTGGACTGCACGCAGGCCGTGGTCGAGTACGGCAGGCGCGGCGTGACGGTGTACGAGCGCGTGGCAAGCAGCATCTACTCCAAGCGCATGCTCGACTCGTTCGGGCTCGAAGGCACGGTGCGTGTCTCACCGCTGCATTGCAATTCGCTGGCCGACATGGAGAAGTTTCTCCATGTGACGCAGGAGATTGCCCTCAGCGCGAAAGGGCGGAGGACAGGAACCGCCGGATGACCGGAACCACCTGCTCGAGGTGCGTCTCGAGCAGCCAGTGCCCGCCGTCCGTCAGCACCAGCTCGGCTTTCGGAATGTCGCGCAGGTAGGCACGCGCGGAAGCCTCGGGCATGTAGCCGTCGTTCGGCCCCCACACGATGAGCGCGGGTGGCTCGTGCTCGCGCAGATAGGCCTGGTAGCGCGGAAACCACTCGAGGTTCTGCTTCAGGCCTTCCATCAGCTTGCGCGCAAGCTCGCGGCGCGGCGGCGTGTTCATCAGCGGCCAATGCAGCTTCCACAGGTCGGGCGGAATCTGCGCAGCTTGGGCTTCGGACACCTCGCCGACGAACTCGGCGCGAAAGCCTTCTTCGCTCACCGCTTCTTCGAGCACCGCGCGGTTCTTCGCCGACGGATCGCGCCAGAACTCCTGGATGGCCTTGTACTTGGGGCCAAGCGTGTCTTCGTAGATGTCGCCGTTCTGGATGATGAGCGCAGCCACGCGCTCGGGGTGGCGAATCGCCAGGCGCAGGCCGATCTGCGAGCCGTAGTCGTGCAGGTACAGGCCGTACCTGCCGATCTCCAGTTTGTCGCAGAAGGCCTCGAGAAAGCCCGCATAGGCGTCGAAGTCGAAGCCGAAGGCATCGGCCGGCGGTGTGCCGCTCAGGCCAAAGCCGGGATAGTCCGGCGCCACCAGCCGCCACTTGTCGGCCAGCGCCGGCATGAGCCGGCGGTACTGGAACGACGAACACGGATAGCCGTGCGGAAGCAGCAGCACCGGCGCGTCGCGCGGGCCGGCTTCCCGGTAGAAGATCTGCATCCCGTCGACCTCGACGAAGCGGTGCGAGACCGCATGGGCATCGGCGGGCAGCAGCGACGTGGAGGAACTGCGTTCGGTCATGCGCCCCATGCTGCGCGCCGGTGCGTGCCGGCGGGTGTAGGTGGCCGCTGATGCGCTGCGTCGGACGGCCGCAACGCAGGCAGGTGGCTCCGCTCGGAGGCTCAGGCCAGCAGGTCGCTCAGCGTGCGCGCAATCACCTTGGTGGCGCGGCGCAGGTCTTCGAGCACCACGCGTTCGTCGCTGCGCTTGGCATGCGATTCGAGCACCGTGCGCGGGCCGGCGCCGTAGATCACGCCCGGAATGCCTGCCTCGCCATAAAGGCGCACGTCGGTGTAAAGGGGCGTGCCCATGGCCTTGATCGGCTCGCCGAACACGTCCTGGCCATGCTTCTGGATCGCATCGACCAGCGGCTTGTTGCCCGCGAGCGGCTTCATCGAATTGGCCAGCAGCAGGCGCTTGATCTCGACCGTGATGCCGGTGCTCTCCGCGGCAGCATCCGCAATCACCTTGCGGATCGTCGCTTCGACCTCGACCGGGTTCTCTTCGGGGATCATGCGGCGGTCGAGCTTGAACACCACTTTGCCCGGAACCACGTTGGTGTTGGTGCCGCCTTCGATGCGGCCCACGTTGAGGTACGGGTGCGTGATGCCCTCGACCTTCGATGTCACCTGCTGGTAGAGCGTGTTCTGCGCATACAGCGCGTTGAGAATCTTGACTGCGCCCTGCAGCGCATCGACGCCGGTGGTCGGAATGGCCGCATGGGCCATCTTGCCGTGCACCGTCACTTCCATCTGCAGGCAGCCGTTGTGGGCGGTGACCACTTCGTAGCTGAAGCCGGCCGCGATCATCAGGTCGGGCTTGGTGAGCCCCTGCTTGAGCAACCAGCCCGGGCCGAGGATGCCGCCGAACTCTTCGTCGTAAGTGAAGTGCAGCTCGACGCTGCCCTTGGTCGGCTTGGCCACGGCTTCGAGCGCGCGCAGCGCGAAGGTAAAGCTCGCGAAGTCGCTCTTGCTGACCGCGGCGGCTCGGCCGTAGAGGCTGCCGTCGGCAATTTCGCCGCCATACGGGTCGTACGTCCAGCCTTCGCCGGGGGGCACCACGTCGCCGTGCGCATTGAGGGCCACGGTGCGGCCGCCGGCGCCGTAGGGGCGGCGCACGATCAGGTTGGTGATCGACTCGAGGCCGTACTCTTTCACCTCTTGCTCCGGCACGGCGTGCTTCTCGGCGTCGAGCCCGAAGTCCCTCAGCAGCTCGGCCGTGCGCTCGGCGTGCGGTGCGTTGTTGCCGGGCGGGGTGTCGGTGGGCACGCGCACCAGTTGCTGCAGGAACTGCACTTCCTCGTCGAAGTGGGCGTCGATCCAGGCGTCGAGCTTGGCGTAGTCGGTCATGTGTTTTCTTTTCAGTGAGCTTGTTCGGCGGCGAGGTCGTCCAGCAGGTTCTGGAAGGCCTGCACTGCGAGCTGGATGTCGTCGTTGGTGCTCGATTCGAGCGGGTTGTGGCTGATGCCCGAGTTGATGCCGCGCACGAAGAGCATGGCCTGGGGCATCACCTCGTGCAGCTTCATGGCGTCGTGGCCCGCGCCGCTGGGCATGCGGAAGAGCGGAATGCCCAACGCGTCGACCGCTCTTTCCCAGCGCTGCTGCCAGTCCGGCGCGCTGGGCGCGGCGGAAGCGCGCATGGTTTCTTCGAGCTCATGCCGCACGCCTCGGCGTTCGCAGATGGCCTTGAGTTCGGCCAGCACATCGTCGGCCAGCGCATCGCGCTGCGCATTGTTCGGCGCGCGCAGGTCGAGGCTGAACTTGCAGCGCCCCGGCACCACGTTGATCGAACCGCTGGGCACTTCGAGCATGCCCACGGTGCCGACGGAGTCGCCGTCTTTCGCGGCGCGCTGCTCGGTGTAGAGAATGAGTTCGGCCACCGCGGCGGCCGCGTCGCGGCGGCGGTCCATGGGCGTGGTGCCAGCATGGCTGGCCGTGCCGATGATTTCGCCCACGTAGCGCACGCCGCCATTGATGGCCGTGACAATGCCCAGCGGCAGGTCGAGCTCGGTGAGCACCGGGCCCTGTTCGATGTGCACTTCGACAAAGCCGAGGTACCGCGCCGGGTCGCGCTGGATCTTCGGAATGTCGGCTTCGTCCAGGCCCGCATGCTTCATGGCTTCGCGCATGGTGATCCCGTCGGCGTCCTTCTGGTCGAGCCAGCGCGGATCGAAGTGGCCGATGAGCGCGCCCGATCCCAGGAAGGTGGCCTTGTACCGCTGGCCTTCTTCCTCCGCAAAGCCCACCACCTCGAAGGCGAAGGGCAGGCGCCTGCCCTGGCGCTTGAGTTCGCGCACGCAGGCCATCGGCACGAAGATGCCCAGCCGCCCGTCGTACTTGCCGCCGTTGCGCACGGTGTCGTAGTGCGAGCCGGTGAGCAGGGTCTTGGCGCCGGGCGTTGCGCCTTCGTAACGGCCGACCACGTTGCCGACCGCATCGATGTGCACGGAGTCGAAGCCGCAGTCGCGCATCCAGCTCGAAATCTGCTGCGCGCAGGCGCGGTGCGCATCGGTCAGGTAGGTTACCGTGAGCTGGCCTTTTTCGGCGTAGCCCGGGTCGGTGTGCGCCGAGAGTGCCTCGTGCCAGTCCCACACGTCGTTGCCCAGCGAGATGTCGGCGCCGAACTTGTCGTCCAGACGGATCTCGGCAATGCGGTGAATGTTGCGCAGCGCCTCGCCGAGTTCGAATTCAGGGTGATTGAACAGTCGGCGCTCGAAGGTGTCGATGATCTCGCGCTTCGAAAGACCCGTGCCGCGCGGCCCGCGCACCGCAAGAATGAAGGGAAAGCCGAACTTCGCGTTGTAGTCGGTGTTGAGCTTCTGGATTTTCGCGAACTCTTCGGGCGTGCAGTCGGTGAGGCCGGCCTTGCTCTGCTCGTTGGTCGATTCGGCCGTGAGCGTCTTGCTGACCATGGCCTTGCCGGCGAGCTCGGGGTGGGCACGGATGAGGCCGATCTTTTCGTCAACCGACGAAGCCGCCAACGCCTGCACCAGCGCATGCTTCAGGTGCGCGAGCGAGCGGAAGGGGCGCGCGGCGAGTGCGCGCTGCGCGATCCAGGGCGAGTGCTCGTAGATGCCGTCGAGCAGGGCCACGGCTTCGGCCGGTACGGCCGCGTTGAGTTGGGCAATGGTGAGGCTCATGGTCAGCTTCCTGAGGCGGCAGATTCGAAGGGGTGTGCCTGCTTCCAGTGGCGCGCGATGTCGACGCGCCGGCAGACCCACACGCGGTCGTGCTGGCCGACGTGGTCGAGAAAGCGCTGCAGCGCGGTAATGCGGCCGGGCCGCCCGAGCAGCCGGCAGTGCATGCCGATGCTCATCATCTTGGGGCTGTTGTCGCCGGCGGGGTTGCCTTCGGCATAGAGCGCGTCGAAGGTGTCCTTCATGTACTGGAAGAACGGGTCGGCGTGCGAGTAGCCCTGCGGCAGCGCAAAGCGCATGTCGTTGCAGTCGAGCGTGTAGGGCACGATGAGCTGCGGCACCACGGTGCCGTCGGTCTTTTGCACCTTCATCCAGAAGGGCAGGTCGTCGCCGTAGTAGTCGCTGTCGTATTCGAAGCCGCCGTAGTCGGCCACCAGGCGCCGGGTGCGTGGGCTGTCGCGGCCGGTGTACCAGCCGAGCGCGCGCTCGCCCGTCAGCTTTTCGATGGCTTCCATGCCCAGGCGCATGTGCTCGCGCTCGGTGGCTTCGTCCAGGTTCTGATAGTGGATCCAGCGCCAGCCGTGGCAGGCGATTTCATGGCCGAGTTCCTTGAAGGCGGCGGTGAGCTCGGGGTAGCGCTCGAGCGCCATGCCCACGCCGAACACCGTGAGCGGTAGGCCGCGCTTTTCGAATTCGCGCAGGATGCGCCACACGCCGGCACGCGAGCCGTACTCGTAGATGCCTTCCATGCTGATGTGCCGGTCCGGAAAGCTCGCCGGGTTGAACATCTCGGAAAGGAACTGCTCCGAGCCCGCATCGCCGTGCAGCGTGGCGTTCTCGCCGCCCTCTTCGTAGTTGAGGACGAACTGCACCGCAATGCGCGCGCCGCCGGGCCATTGCGCATGCGGCGGGTTGCGGCCGTAGCCGACGAGGTCGCGCGGGTAGGGCAGGGTGGTGTCGTAGACGGTCATGGATGTTCAGGACAGTGCAAGCGAGATGTCGTTGGTCGGAACCTTGCGGTCGAACGTGAGGTTGGCCTCGACGTGTTCCAGGTGTTCGGTCATGAGGCGCACGGCGCGCTCTTCGTCGCGTGCGGCCAGCGCCTTCACGATGTCGGCGTGCTCGTCGTTGGAGTGCTCGGCCGCGCTGGTGCTCTGGTACATGAGCGTGATGAGCGCGCAGCGCGAGATCAGCTCGCCGAGTATTTGCGCCAGCACCTGGTTGCCCATGAGTTCGGCCATGCGCACATGAAAGTCGCCCAGCAGTTCGGTGCGGCCCGAAATGTCTTCGCCCGACACGGCGGACTTTTCGAGCGCCACGTGTTCCTTCAGCGCCTTGATCTTCGCGGGCGTGACGGTGCGCACGAACTCGCGCGTCATCTCGGCCTCGAGCATGCGCCGCACCTTGAACACCTGCCGGGCCTCGTCGACCGCCGGTGCCGCCACGAACGCGCCGCGCGCGGGTTCGAGCCGGATGAGCTTGTTCTGCGACAGCTGGAACAGCGCCTGGCGCACCAGCGTGCGCGACACACCGAAGTGGTCGGCCAGCTTTTGCTCTGCCAGCTTGGTGCCGGGCTGTAGCCGGTGTTCGACGATGGCCTTGGTGAGCGCGTCGACGATCGAACGGGTGGTGGAGGACTCCATGTTTTTCATGATAGACCCAAAGGCGGTAACTGTATACACTTTTGTCCACCGGAATTTCCCGCCCCGACCGGAACCTCATCGTTCCATCATTGAAGGAGCGCCCCATGGGCCTGAGCACCCACGTACTCGACACGATGCACGGCGGCCCCGCCGCCGGCATGGAGGTGGCGCTGTACACCACCCAAGGCGACACCGCGACGCTGGTGAAGCGTTTCACGCTGAATTCGGACGGCCGCAGCGACGGGCCTCTCTACGACAACAACTCGCTCAAGGCCGGCACCTATCGCCTGGTGTTCGACGTGGCGGGTTATTTCAAGGCGCGCGGCGTGAAGCTGCCCGAGCCCAATTTCCTGAACAAGGTGTCGCTGGACTTCGGCGTGGCGCACACCGACCAGCACTACCACGTGCCGCTGCTCGTGAGCCCGTGGAGCTATTCCACGTACCGCGGCTCCTGAGGGTCAGTCGCCTTGTTGCTGGCCTTCGGTGAGCGTGTCGAGCTGAAAACGCCCGCTCTTGTCCCACAGCCAGGTGTCGGTCCAGGTGACCGCACCCAGGCGCGTGGCCGCAGGGAAGGGCGCGGCCTGCAGCACGAAGCGTTCGATCTCGGCGATGACCTCGGGCGCATGCTTGGGCGCGCGCATCCAATGCAGGGACACCACCTTTCCGCCGGCATCGAGGTTGACCTGCAGCGTGCCGACGGCGTACAGCAGGGGCGGCAGCTGCCCGCTGTAGATGCGCGACCTGTTGGCTTCGTAGATGTGGCGCGCGGCGTCACGGCGGTACTCGCGCGCGGTGGCCGCATTCGATGCGCGCGGTGCGGCGCCGGCCCCGCCTCGCTCGGTCTTGGAGTCGCTCAGTTGGCCCGGAACAGTGCCGGTGCTCCCGCAGCCGGCAAGCCAGAGGGCGCAAGAAAGAACGGATGCCGCCAAGGCAAGGCGGCGCGGCGTAAGCTGACGATTCATCGCCGGGTTTATACCGTGAGTCTCGTGCAACCCCGCAACCGAAGGTATCGGAAATGAACGGCATGGTCGATCAGCTGCTGGCGCGGCTTGCGCACGAAGACGCGGTGCTGGTGCGCGTCGAATCCACACAGGGATCGGCGCCGCGCGAGGCCGGCACCTGGATGGCGGTGTGGGCCCAAGGGCTCACGGGCACCATCGGCGGCGGTCAGCTCGAGTTCCAGGCCACGCAGGAAGCGCGCGAATTGCTCGCGGGTCGGCGCGCCATCGACGGCATCGAGCGCTACCCGCTCGGCCCGAGCCTGGGCCAGTGCTGTGGCGGCGTGGTGTTTCTCTCGTACCGCCGCATCACGGCCGCCGATGCGCCGGCGCTGCAGCGAGAGCTGGTCGCGCAGCTCAAGCCCGTGGCGCTGTTCGGCGGCGGCCACGTGGGCGCGGCGCTCGCGCGGCTGCTGGCCAGCCTGCCGTTTACCGTGCGCTGGATCGACAGCCGCGACGGCGTGTTCCCCGAGGCGCTGCCGGCGCAGATCGACACCGAGCACTCCGAGCCCGTGCAAGACGCCGTGGCCGCGCTCGCGCCGGGCAGCCGCGTGCTGATCATGAGCTTCAGCCATGCCGAAGACCTGGACATCGTCATCGCCTGCCTCAAGCGCCTGCGCGAGCGCGGCGACCTGCCTTACATCGGCCTGATCGGCAGCAAGACCAAGTGGGCCACCTTCAGCCATCGGCTCGAGGCGCGGGGCTTCACACCCGACGAACTGGCGCGCATCACCTGCCCGATCGGCGTGCCCGGCATCACCGGCAAGGAGCCGGAGGTGATTGCCGTGGCGGTGGCGGCACAGTTGTTGCAATCGCTGGGTTGAACAGGGTTTTCCCGGCGGCAACGCCTTCAAAAAAAGCAGCCCGCCACTTGCCAAAACTGTATACACTTTCGGTCCACAACAAGCCGCAGCGGAGCGAGGCCCATTTCATGGAGCCTGCGTTCGCGGCACTTTCTCTGCTTACAGCGCCCGCAGTGGTGAGCAGGCTGAAGAAACCCCTTTGCGGCGCCCCCACGCGCCCAAGGGGTTGAGAGAGAGCACCACATACATGGAAAGCTATTACCTCGACTGGGCCAACCTGCTGCTGCGCTGGGTCCACGTCATCACCGCCATCGCCTGGATCGGTGCCTCCTTCTACTTCGTGATGCTGGACAACAGCGTCGAAAAGCCGCAAGACCCCGAGTCACTGGACAAGGGCGTGGGCGGCGAGCAGTGGGCCGTGCACGGCGGGGGCTTCTACAACATGCAGAAGTACGCGCTGGCGCCCAAGAAGCTGCCGGACCATCTGCACTGGTCGTACTGGGAGAGCTACAGCACATGGATCACGGGCTTTGCTCTCTTCACCATGTCGTACCTGTGGAACGCCAGCACGTACCTGATCGACAAGAGCAAGATGGACTGGCAGCCCGGCGCGGCCATCGGCGTGGCGCTGGCCTTCTTCGTCGTGTTCTGGATGGTGTACGACGGCATCTGCCAGATCTTCGGCCGCCGCAAGAACGGCGACACCATCGTCGGCGTGCTGATCGCCATCTTCATCGTCTTCGCCACCTGGCTCGCCTGCCAGTGGTTCGCGGGCCGCGCGGCTTTCCTGCTGGTGGGCGCCATGATGGCCACCACGATGAGCGGCAACGTCTTCTTCTGGATCATTCCGGGCCAGCGCAAGAACGTGCAGGCGCTGCGCGAAGGCCGGCCGGTCGATCCGGTGCACGGTCAGCGCGGCAAGCAGCGCAGCGTGCACAACACCTACTTCACGCTGCCGGTGCTGTTTGCCATGCTGAGCAACCACTACAGCTTTACCTACACGCACAAGTACAACTGGATCGTGCTGCTGCTCATCATGCTGGGCGGCGCGGCCATTCGCCAGTTCTTCGTGGTGCGGCACCGTTTCAAGCTCGGCAACGCGGGCAACCCGCTGCCCTATGCGCTCATCGGCATCGTGGTGCTCGGGCTCACCATCGTTTGGATGAAGCCGGAACCGGCCGCGGCGCCCGCGGCTGCCGCAGCAGCGCCCGCCGTGGCGTTCAAGGACGTGCAGAAGGTGCTCGAGCAGCGCTGCTTCATGTGCCACGGCGCGGCCACGCAAATGAAGAACGTGCGTGTCGACACGCCCGACCAGGTGGCGGCGCATGCCCAGGCCATCTACCAGCAGGTGGTGGTCACCAAGATCATGCCGATGAACAACGCAACCGGCATGACGGACGAAGAGCGCGCGCTGGTCGGCCGGTGGTTCCAGGCCGGCGCCAAGACGAACTAGGCAGAGAGACAGAAGAGATAGACCGCGGTCAAGAGAGCGGGCCGCCGTTCGCCGCACAATCGCCGGATGGAGACAAAGCAAGCCATGACCGCATCGAGCCCTTCTTTCGGCCCCACCCCCGACCCGCACGAAGCACCGCGCGCCTTCCTCGAACATCTCTACCGCGTGGCGGTCGACCGCGCATTGCCCTTGTCCACCCTGGGCGCGCATCTGCCGAAGCCGCCCAAGGGCCGCACGCTGGTGCTCGGCGCGGGCAAGGCGGGAGGCTCGATGGTGCAGGCGCTCGAAGCACTGTGGCCGGCCGACGCGCCGCTGTCGGGCCTGGTCGTCACGCGCTACGACCACATTCCGCCGCGGCCCGAAGGCGTGCCCTCGCGCATCGAGCTCGTTGAGGCGGCGCACCCGGTGCCCGATGCGGCGGGCCGGCAGGCGGCCGAACGCATCCTCGCGCTGACCCAGGGCCTCACGGCGGATGACCTGGTGCTGTGCCTGATCTCGGGCGGCGGTTCGTCGCTGCTGGTGCTGCCGGCCGAAGGCCTGACGCTGGAAGACAAGCAGCGCATCAACAAGCAACTGCTCGACAGCGGCGCCCACATCGGCGAAATGAACTGCGTGCGCAAGCACCTCTCGCGCATCAAGGGCGGCCGGCTGGCCGCGGCCTGCGCGCCGGCGCGCGTGGTCACGCTCACCATCAGCGACGTGCCCGGCGACGATGCGGCCGTCATTGCGAGCGGCCCTACCGTTCCGGACGCCACCACCT
Organism: Variovorax paradoxus; assembly: GCF_009755665.1. Taxonomy (NCBI): domain Bacteria; kingdom Pseudomonadati; phylum Pseudomonadota; class Betaproteobacteria; order Burkholderiales; family Comamonadaceae; genus Variovorax; species Variovorax paradoxus. The sequence continues at coordinate 4,252,255 of NZ_CP046622.1, read as the reverse complement.
GCGCCGATGCGTTGGCCATCCTCGATCGCTACGGCATCGAAGTGCCGGCGCCGGTGCGCGCGCAGCTCGAGAGCGGCGCGCTCGAAACCCCGAAGCCGGGCGACGCGGTGTTCAAGGGCCATGAGGTCCACATGATCGCCACGCCGCAGCAGTCGCTTGAAGCCGCGGCCAAGGCGGCACGCGAGGCCGGTATCGAGGCGCACATCCTCAGCGACGAAATCGAAGGCGAATCGCGCGAGGTCGGCAAGATGCACGCCGCGCTGGCACGTGCCGTGGCGAATCGCGGCCAGCCCTTTGCACGGCCGTGCGTCATTCTGTCGGGCGGCGAAACCACCGTGACCATCCGGCCGCGACAGCCCGGGCAGGCCAAGGGCAGGGGCGGGCGTGCCGGCGAGCTTTGCATGGGCCTGGCCGGCGCGCTCATGGGCCAGCCGCAGGTGTGGGCGCTGGCGGCGGACACCGACGGCATCGACGGCGTGGAAGACAACGCCGGCGCCTTCGTTGCGCCCGACACGCTGGCGCGCGCCGCCGCCGCCGGCCGCAAGCTGTCGGACCACCTCGACCGCAACGACGCGTACGGCTATTTCGACGCGATCGGGGATTTGTTCGTGACCGGGCCCACGAACACCAACGTCAACGACTTCCGCGCGCTGCTGATCCTGTAGAGGCAAAAAGGGCCGGTTTTCCGGCGCCTGCGGGCTTCGCGAACTCGGGTTAATCTATGCACCCGGCGGCAAATTGCCGCCGCTGTCGCCAGCGCACCTTCCGGGTGCCGCGCCGCGCAACCCAGATTTTCCCCTTTTCATCATCATCCAGTCCCCGAAGGAAAAGTTCGCCATGACCGCCACCTACACCGACACCCGCCTGCTGATCGACAACGAATGGGTCGACGCCGCCGGCGGCAAGACGCTGGACGTCGTGAACCCCGCTACCGGCAAGGCCATCGGCAAGGTGGCGCATGCCAGCATTGCCGACCTCGACCGCGCACTGGCCGCCGCCCAGCGCGGCTTTGAAAAATGGCGCAACACGCCCGCCAACGAGCGCGCCGCCGTCATGCGCCGCGCCGCCGGCCTGATCCGCGAACGTGCCCCCGAAATTGCCAAGCTGCTCACGCAGGAACAGGGCAAGCCGCTCGCCGAAGCCAAGGGCGAAACCCTGGCAGCCGCCGACATCATCGAGTGGTTTGCCGACGAAGGCCGCCGCGTCTACGGCCGCATCGTGCCCTCGCGCAACCTGGCCGCGCAGCAGCTGGTGATCAAGGAGCCGCTGGGCCCCGTCGCCGCCTTCACGCCCTGGAACTTCCCCATCAACCAGATCGTGCGCAAGCTCGGCGCCGCGCTAGCCACCGGCTGCTCGTTCCTGGTGAAGGCGCCTGAGGAAACCCCCGCATCGCCCGCCGCGCTGCTGCAAGCCTTTGTCGATGCCGGCATTCCGCCCGGCACCGTGGGCCTGGTGTTCGGCAACCCGGCTGAAATTTCGAACTACCTGATCTCGCACCCGATCATCCGCAAGGTCACCTTCACGGGCTCCACGCCGGTCGGCAAGCAGTTGGCCGCGCTGGCCGGCGCGCACATGAAGCGCGTCACCATGGAACTGGGCGGCCACGCACCGGTCATCGTCGCTGAAGACGCCGACGTGGCCCTGGCCGTCAAGGCCGCAGGCGCCGCCAAGTTCCGCAATGCGGGCCAGGTCTGCATTTCGCCCACCCGCTTCCTGGTGCACAACAGCCTGCGCGAAGAATTCGCCCGCACGCTGGTCAAGTACACCGAAGGCCTGAAGCTCGGCGACGGGCTGGCCGAAGGCACGACCCTCGGCCCGCTCGCCAACGCACGCCGCCTCACGGCCATGGCCCATGTGCTGGACGATGCGCGCAAAAAGGGCGCAACCATTGCGGCCGGCGGCGAACGCGTTGGCGACACGGGCAACTTCTTCGCGCCCACCGTGCTGACCGACGTGCCGCTCGATGCCGACGTGTTCAACAACGAGCCCTTCGGTCCCATCGCGGCCATTCGCGGTTTCGACACGCTCGAAGAAGCCATCGCAGAAGCCAACCGCCTGCCGTTCGGCCTGGCAGGCTATGCCTTCACCAAGTCGATCAAGAACGCGCATCTCTTGAGCCAGAAGCTCGAGCTCGGCATGCTGTGGATCAACCAGCCGGCCGCACCTTCGCCGGAAATGCCGTTCGGCGGCGTGAAGGATTCGGGCTACGGCTCCGAAGGCGGCCCCGAGGCGCTCGAGGCTTACCTGAACACCAAGGCTGTTTCGATCATGAGCATCTGAGCGGTTCGCTCAGATCGCCTGGGTTCTTTGGGAAAGGCGGCATCGCTTCGGCGGTGCCGCTTTTTTTTGTGCTGTCGTTGTTCAGTTCAGGGCGGCGCACCCGCCGACGGGGTACCTTTCTCCGCGAATGTCCCCCGGCCTGCGGCCTCCTCCTTTATTTCGCTGCGCAAGGCACCCCATCGACGGGAGCGTTATGAGCGATGGTCGTTGATCAGCGTTGCACCAGCAGCGTGTCCCAGTGCACAGGGCATCGGGTGCTCCCCGCAGCGAAATAAAGGAGGAGGGGCGCAGCCCCGGGGAACATTCGCGGAGGGGAGTACCCGGTGGCCTTTGCACCCGCCCCGAACAGCAGCACCCGGAACAAGCGCAAAAAATCACTGCCACCCATACCGCCGCGCATACCAACCCTTGACCGTCTGCGTCAACGTCGCATACCCAGCCAGCATCGCCGCCAGCCACGGGAAGTAAGCCAGTGGAAGCGCCTGCAGCCTGAAGTAGTGCGCAAACCGTCCCATCGGCAGCCAGATTCCCGCCGCGGCAATGGCGGCCCCCATAGCCAGCAGCGGCCAGGCGGCGCGGCTCTGCAGGAACGGGATCTTCCGCGTGCGGATCAAGTGCACGATCAGCGTCTGCGACAACAGGCCTTCGACGAACCAACCCGACTGGAACAACGTCTGGTGCCCCGCCGTGTTGGCCGAGAACACGAACCACATCACTGCGTAAGTCAGGATGTCGAACACCGAACTCAGCGGCCCGAAGAACACCATGAACCGGCCCAGGTCGGCCGGGTTCCAGCTTTGCGGCTTGCGCAGGAACTCGGGGTCGACGTTGTCGAACGGAATCGCAATCTGCGACACGTCGTACAGCAGGTTCTGCACCAAAAGGTGCAGCGGCAGCATCGGCAAGAACGGCAGGAACGCGCTTGCCACCAGCACCGAGAACACGTTGCCGAAATTCGAGCTTGCCGTGAGCTTGATGTACTTGAGCATGTTGGCGAACGTGCGGCGCCCCTCGATCACGCCCTGCTCCAGCACCATCAGGCTCTTCTCCAGCAGGATGATGTCCGCCGACTCCTTGGCCACGTCCACCGCGCCGTCCACCGAAATGCCGATGTCCGCCGCACGCAGTGCCGGCGCATCGTTGATGCCGTCCCCCATGAAGCCGACCACGTGTCCGTTGGCGTGCAGCGCGTGCACGATGCGCTCCTTGTGCGCCGGCGTGAGCTTGGCGAACACCTGGTGCTGCTCGACCAGCGTGCGCAACCCCGCGTCGTCCAGCGCCTCGATCTCGCGGCCGAGCACCACATGGCCGGCCTCGATGCCCACGTCGCCGCAAACCTTGCGCGCCACCAGCTCGTTGTCGCCCGTGAGCACCTTCACCGCCACGCCATGCTCGGCCAAGGCCCGCAGCGCGGGCGCGGTCGATTCCTTCGGCGGATCCAGGAAAGCGACGTACCCCAGCAGCGTCAGCCCTGATTCATCGGCCACGCCGTAGGCGGGCTTCCGGGCGTCGGCTTTCAGCGCGCGGCTGGCAACGGCCACCACGCGCAGGCCTTGCGCGTTCAGCTCAGACGCCACACGGTGGATGCTCGCCAGCAAATCACCGTCGAGCGCCAGCACTTCCGCGCCGCGCTCGACCGCGGTGCACACCGAAAGAATCTCTTCCAGCGCACCCTTGCAGATCAGCAGGTGCTCGCTGCCGCCGTTCTCCACCACCACCGACATGCGGCGGCGCGAGAAGTCGAACGGCACTTCGTCGATCTTGCGCCAGGCCGTCTGCAGCCGCGTTTCGGGCTGCATCTCGGCGTGGTTCAGCACGGCCTTGTCGAGCAGGTTCTTGAGCCCCGTCTGGTGAAAACTGTTCAGGTAGGCCAGCTGAAGCACATGGTTCGACGCCTCGCCCCAAGCGTTGGTGTGGCGCTCCAGCACGATGCGGTCCTGCGTCAGCGTGCCGGTCTTGTCGGTGCACAGCACGTCCATTGCGCCAAAGTTGTGAATGGCTTCCAGCCGCTTCACGATCACCTTCTGGCGCGACATCACCACCGCGCCCTTGGCGAGCGTGGCGGTCACGATCATGGGCAGCATCTCGGGCGTGAGGCCGACGGCAATCGACAGCGCGAACAGCGCCGCCTCCCACCAGTCGCCTTTGGACACGCCGTTGATCACCAGCACCAGCGGCGCCATCACCAGCATGAAGCGGATCAGCACCCAGCTCACGCGGTTGATGCCGGCCTGGAACGCGCTCGTGCCTTGGTCGGCGGCGGCCACGCGCTGTGCGAGTGCACCGAAGAAGGTGCGGTTGCCGGTGTGCACGATCAGCGCGATGGCGGTGCCGCTGATCACGCTGGTCCCCATGAACAGAAGATTTTCGCGTTCGAGCACGCCGGCTTCGCGGCCGCCTCGGTCGATGGTGGGGAATTTCTCGACCGGCATGGCTTCGCCCGTCAGTGCGGACTGGCTGATGAACAGGTCCTTGGCGCCCAGCAGGCGGCAGTCGGCCGGAATCATGTCGCCGGCCGAAAGCGCGATCACGTCGCCGGGCACAAGGTCGCGCATCGGCACTTCGACGCGCGGCGCGCTCGCGGCGCCGGGGGCCGGCCGCAGCACCGTGGCGGTGTTGCTCACCATCGCCTTGAGCCGCTCGGCCGCCTTGTTGGAGCGCGACTCCTGCAGAAAGCGCAGCACCGTCGACAGCCCCACCATGCTGCCGATCACGAGCGCGGCCTTCATGTCCTCGGTCACGTACGAAACGAGCGCCAGCACCGTGAGCAGCAGGTTGAACGGATTGCGGTAGCACTGCCACAGGTGCGTCCACCACGAAAGCGGCTGCTCGTGGCGCACCTCGTTGCCGCCAAGGCGCTTGCGCAGCGCCTGTGCCTGGTCTTCGCCCAGGCCCTGGGGCGAACTGCCGAGCGTTGCGAGCAATTCGCCAGCATCGGCGTGCGATGCGGCGGCCAGCGCCTTCGCAATGTCCGGCGGCATGGCGGCGGAGGCGATGCCGACGGGTTTCGAGCCCAGCATGGTTTGCCAGCGCTCGAAGTGATGCAGCATGCGGCGGCTGCGCAGGAAGCTCTCGAAAACGGACTTCAGGACGTTCTTCATTCTTTTTTCCTTCGCGGCGCCGGCCGCGAAGGGAAGAACCTCCCGCGTCAATCAGGCGTGGGAATCCCCTGCGGCGCGATGCGCTGCAAACTGTTGTTATCGATGGGTCGGAACAGGGGTGGCGCGCAGGGGCGCCAATGAGAAGCGGGGTCCATGGAAGGCCTCCTTGTTTCGTGCGTGCCGAGCCGTGCGGTGCAGCGCTTCAGCGTTGCGTGGTGCGGGAGGGGTGCTCCAGCAGCAGGAAGAAGCTGCGGATGCGCCGCGTGGTCCAGAGCGCGGCGGCGCGGTCCAGCATCTCGTTGTCGAGGTCCTGTTTGGTGGCTGCTTCGCGCGCAGGCACGTGCGCCGATGGGCGAACGGTGTCCTGCACCGGCCGCTGGTGCTGCTGACGAGATTGGAATTGACGCATGGCAAGGCTCCTTCGCGATGAAGGGCCCCGCGCACGGACGCACGCAAGCTGACTGAAAAAGTCAGTGACGCAGAACGGCGGGATTCGGAAGGGGAGAACCGCTGGCCTGATTGGCGAACGGGTCACGCTGCATGCACGGCGGCCGCAGCGCAAGGGAGCCTGCGCTAGAGGGCCGGATGTGTCACGCCTGCCGAGGCACGCGTCTTGTCACTGATCCAACTGGCACTGTCCACGCACGAGGCTCCGAAGTGAAGATCTCTCGATTGTTGCACTGCGTCATGAGGTGCGTCAACCCTTGGCGGCATATTCCGCGCTGCCAGCGCGGTGGCTCCGAACGTGCGGGAGCGGCCTGCTGGCTTCAGTTCGCGATGCACTGGAACAGCACGCCCGACTCGGCGGGTGCCCTGCCGAGCCACTTGGGCGTTGCATTCCGCGCGCTGCAGTAGTCGGAGGCCTGCACGTAGGTAGGGGCACGCAGCGCGCCGTCGCGAAACGGCGTCACCTCGTTGGGAGGCGAGGAGCAGCCGGTAATAACAAGCAAGGCGAGCGGAAAAAGGAGGTGCCGGTTCATCCGGCCATTCTAAGTAAGAGAGAGTAAGAGCAGGCGCTTCACCGCCCGGCGGCGCGGCGCACCTATTCGCACAACGCACGAATTACCGGCGGAATTGGCACGGCGCGGATGCCGCCGCCCTCGCGCCTGGCCGCAAAGATGCGCACCTCCTCGCACTCGAGAATCAGATCGTCGCCGCGCGTGACGCGGTAGGTCTGCACAAAGCTCTTGTCGCGCCACTCGCCAACGCGCACCGCAATGTGCAGCGTGTCGCCGTAGCTCGCCGCCTTGACGAAGCGCGTGTGCGTGTCGACCAGCGGCGTGCCGATCACGCCCAGCGTCTTGGTGGTTTCTTCCCAGCGCGGCACGCCGCATTCCGCAAAGAAGTGGCGCGAGGCCGCATCGATCCAGCGGAAGAAGTTGGGAAACCAGACAATGCCGGCCGGATCGCAGTCGCCGAACTCGACGCGCGCGGTGTAGGTGATTTCTTTGCTGCTGCTCATCTGTTCATTGTCGCGGTGCTCAGTCGGCAACGATCTTCCGGTCGCGGATCAGCGCGCCGAAGCGCTGCGAATCGGCCGCGGCGCGCTGCTGGAAATCGGCCGGCGACCCCGGCAGCGCTTCGCCGCCCAGCGCGGCAATGCGCTCCTTCACGGCCGGCAGCGCGAGCGCGCGGTTGATCTGCGTGTTGAGCTGCGCCACCACTTCCGGCGGCGTGCCCGCCGGCGCATAAAAGCCGAACACCGTGTCGGCATCGAAGCCGCGCAATCCTGCCTCGTCCAGCGTGGGCACATCAGGAAACTGCGGCGAGCGGTGCGGGCTGCCCACCGCCAGCAGCCGGAGCTTGCCGGCGCGCACCTGCTGCAGGCCGATGCCTGGATCGAACGCATAGTCGATCTGGCCCGCAAGCAGGTCCTGCAGCGCGGGCGCCGCACCGCGGTAGGGCACATGGAGCGCAAAGACGCCGGCCTGGCTCTTGAACATTTCGCCCGCCAAGTGCGGCGAGCTGCCATTGCCCGGCGAGCCGAACGAGAGCTTGCCCGGGTTGGCCTTGAGGTACGAAATGAACTCGCGCACATTGGTGGGCGGCAACGAAGGCTTGACCACCAAAAAGACAAGCACGCGCGCGGCTGCGGCCACCGGCACCAGGTCCTTCGCGGGGTCGAAACTCATGCGCGAATACAGGTGCGGGTTGACGGACACCATGCCCCCCGAACTCATGAGCAGCGTGTAGCCGTCGGCCGGCGCGCGCGCCACCGACTCGCCACCGACGTTGCCGTTGGCCCCCGCGCGGTTTTCGATGACCACGGGCTGCTTCAGCGATTCCTGCAGCGGCTGTGAAATTGCGCGCGCGATCTGGTCCGCCGCGCCGCCCGGCGGAAAGTTGACGACCACCTTGATCGGCTTGGCGGGCCATGCGCCGGGTTGCGCCTGGGCATGCGTGCAGGCCAGGAGCGCGCATGCGGCGGTGAACAGAAGGCGGCGGCGCCAGCGAAGGGTTGTATGGGTCATGGTGTCGTGTCTCCTTGGTTGTTATGAAATTGGAAAATCAGGCGGTGGTGGAAGGTGGACGCTTCATCCAGCGGATGGGCTGGGCCTGCACCGGCCGCGGTGCGGCGCCATGGCGCACGAGGGCGGCGTCGAGCGCCTTGCCGCCTTCGTCTGCCAGGGCCGCCTCGCGCGCCGCGGCAATCGCCTCGGCGCGCTTCATTGCGGGCAAGGTCGCACGGCTCGCGAGTTCGTCGATCACGTGCAGCAGGTTGTGCTTGCCTCGCTCGTTGGTGCTGCCGTAGCCTTTGATGAGCCGTCCGCAGAGGGCCACTTCCCGGCCCAGTGCCCAGGCTTCGCGCATGCCGGTTTCCACGGCCGCAAGCCAGCGTTCGATCAGCGCCTGCTCCTCGCCGAAGCGCTGTCCGCGCCGGCGCAGCCACTTGAGCGAAGACAGGAGCCGCAGCGACGCCATGCCGAACACCGAGTGACTGCCCACCTTCAGCGGCAGCGCCCAAGGCTCGCGGCCACGCGACTGGCGGGCGCGGTCCCATGCGGTCACGCGGCGCGCAAGGCCAGGCGGCAGCAGCGCGGCGAACTCGGGCGCGCCAGGCTTGAAGTGGTCGTAGACCTTCACGATGTCTTCATCCGAGGCGCGCACTTCCTGCCGCACGCGCTGCGCACGGCTCGCCCGGCCCTTGAGCGCGGCCACGCGAACGATGTCGTCGAAGGCCATCCACAGCGCGAGCCAGCGCGCGGCCTCGCGAGTAATGGCAAAGCCCTGCGCGCCGGAAGGGTCGGCAGCGCGCTCGGCATCGAGCACCCTGGCCAGCCGTGCTGCGTAGAGCCCGGCGTAGGCGGCGTCCTGGTAGTCGAGCACGCGCGCATGGCCGAGCGCGAGCATGTCGTGCACCGCCGGCGGAAAGCGCCGCGCCACGTCGTCGGGCAACGCGCGGGCCAGTGGCGGTGCGTCGGCCGTGTCGCCGGCCATCACGCTGCTGACAAAGGCGGCCTGCGCGCGCGGCGCGCTCACCGCCTTGAAGGCGGCTGCAAAGCCGCGCAGGCTGGCCGCGGCCATCTTGTTCAGTTTGTCGGGCGCGCTGGTGTCGCCGCCGCGCACCACGTGCTCATACGCTTCGCGCGGGAAAGGGAGCAGGCCGCTGCCCGCAATGGCACCGAGCATCACGGCGCTGACCACCGTGCCGGCCTCGCGCGCCACGGCGTTCATGTCGAACACATGGTGCTCGCGGCTGAAGGCCTTGACGATGTCGAGCAGGTGCTGCGCGTCTGCGCGGCCGTCGCCGGGCTGCATGCCTTCGGCCGTGGTGAAGATGCGGGCCGAAGAGCTGATGACCAGCGTGCGCAGCGGCGCGCTCATGCCGTTGCCGATCTGGCGCGCGGTCTCGAGCAGTTCCGACGACACGATGGCGTCGAGCGCACCCGGCACCGGGCTCAGGCTGAACACCGGCCGCCTGCCGGCGAGCTGCGCGAGCGGCAGCGGAAACACTTCGATGTAGTAGGTGGTGGCGCCGGTGCGCTGCGCCACGCCGGGAATCGACGTGCTCTGCGCGGCATAGCCGGCGTGGCGGGCAATGTCGACCAGCCATTCGGTGAGTACGCCGCCGCCTTCGCCGCCCAGGGCGCAGACGAGAAGGGTGATGGGCCGGTTCTGTTCCATGGCGTATCTCATGCGGGTTGCAATGCGCGCACGACCGCACCGCGCAGGCCGTGCAGAAGGCGTTCATGCCACTTCGGGTTCTGCACCACCTCGGCGCGGTAGAAGCTGGGGCACAGCGTGGCCGCGTGCGCGTTCTCGCCGCACAACCCGCAGCCCACGCAGCCGTCGATCACGGTGGCCACCGGGTCGACCTTCAGCGGATCGGGGTTGTCCTTGAGCGTGAGCGTAGGGCAGCCCGAAAGGCGGATGCAGGCGTGGTCGCCGTTGCATACGTCTTCATCGACGCCGTATTTCACGCGCACCACGCGCTCGCCCTTCTTGAGCAGGCTTGCAATCCAGGGCTTGATGCGGCGCTGGCGCTCCAGCTGGCACTCGCCCTCGGCAATCACCACCTTCAGGCCGTTGAAGTCGCTGGTGAGCGCCTCCGTCAGCGTCTTGCGCATGCGCTCCACGTCGTAGGTGGTCACGGTGCGCATCCACTTCACGCCCAGGCCCGTCAGCGTGGACTCGATGGTCTGGTTCTTGTCGACCAGGCTCTGCTGCTTGTCGACCGCGCGTTCCTTCATCTCTTCGTCGGGCGTGGAGATGATGTCCTGCGTGCCCGTGGCCGAGGTGTAGCCGTTCTTGAAGATCAGCAGCACCGCATCGTCGCCGTTGAAGAGCGCGCTCTGCACCCCGGTGAGCAGGCCGTTGTGCCAGAACCCGCCGTCGCCCATGATCGACAGCGTGCGGCGGTTCATCATCGGCGCCACGCCTGCGCGGCTTGCCAGGCTCATGCCGTAGCCGAGGATCGAATGCCCCATCGAGAACGGTTCGAAGGTGCCGAAGGCATGGCAACCGATGTCGGCCGCAATGTGCACAGGGCCCGTCTGCTGCTGCGCAAGCTTCAGGGCCGAGAACACCGGACGCTCCGGGCAGCCGACGCAAAAGCTCGGCGGCCGGTTGGGCAGCGGCGCGGAGAGCTGGCGCGCCACGGCTTCGCGCCGCTCGCGGTTGCCGGCCAGCCAGGCCGCGGCGGACGAAGAGGCTTCGCCCGTCCCGATGTATTTGGCCGCGAACACGCCGATGCCGCCCGCGAGCACTTCCACCCCGTATTCACCCGCCGACGGCAGCATGTCCTTGCCGTGCAGCGGCGTTTGGATGTCGCGCCGGCGCAGCAGGGTGGCGATGTCTTGCTCGATGTATTCGGGCTGGCCTTCTTCCACTACCAGCACTGCGCGCTTGCCCACGCAAAAATCGGCCACCTGCTCAGGCACCAGCGGGTAGGTCACGTTCAGCACCAGGATCGGAATGTCCGTCTCGCCGAATGCATCGGCCAGGCCCTGCTGCTGCAGGCTGCGGATCAATGCGTTGTACAGCCCGCCTTGCACCACGATGCCAAGATCGGCATGGCGACCACCTGGAACGAGCTCGTTGAGCCCATGCTCCACGATGTAGCGCCGCGCCGCCGGAATGCGCTCATCGCCCTTGAGCTTCTCGTGGCGAAAGGTGACGGGCGGATGCGCGAGGCGCATGTAGTCGAAGCCCGCGGGTTCCGTCATCAGCGCCCGGGTCGAGACGGCGGGCGCAATGTTGTCCTTGCACTCGAAGCTGCCGCGCACATGGCAGGTGCGGATGCGCAGCTCCATGAGGCAGGGCATGTTCGATGCCTCCGAGAGGCGGAAGCCGTGCTCGACCATGCGCACCATCTGGCCGAGGTCGGGCCGCGGATCGAGCAGGCACATGCTCGACTTGAGCGCGTAGGCATGCGTGCGCTCCTGGATCACGCTCGCGCCCTCGCCGTAGTCCTCGCCCACCACCACCAGCACGCCGCCCGTCACGCCGGGCGACGAGAGGTTGGAGAGCGCATCGGCCGCCACGTTGGTGCCGACGATGGACTTCCACGTGACGGCGCCGCGCAGCGGGTAGTGAATGGAAGCGCCGAGCATCGCGGCCGCGGAGGCTTCGTTCGAGCAGGCCTCCACGTGCACGCCCAGTTCGTCCATGTATGTCTTGGCCTGCACCATCACGTCGAGCAGGTGCGAAACCGGCGCGCCCTGGTAGCCGCCGACGTAGGCCACGCCCGACTGCAGCAGGCCTTTGGTGATCGCGAGAATGCCCTCGCCGTGGAATGTGTCGCCGGCGCCCAGGCGCAGCGATTGCACTTCCTTGCTGAATGAAACTTCCAAGAGATTCGGCTCCAATGGGTTGATGTGGTGGTTGAATGGCTGGCGGGCAAAGGCGTGCGTTCCCCGCACCGCGCCTGCGCCGGCGTTGCGCTGCGGTATCGGTGGCTACTTGCCGGGCGGCCTGGCGGCGGTGCCGGGAAAGCGCGCCACGTAGTGGGCAAGGGTGTCCAGGTCCTCCGGCGGGATGCCGCTCACGGCCTCGGTCATTGCCTGCGTGTAGCCCGGCCGCTTGCCGGTGCGAAAGCCGTGCAGCGTCATCTGCAGGTAGTCCTCGCGCTGCTGTGCGATGCGCGGCACCTGCTGCCCGCCGCTCAGGTCGGCGCCGTGGCAGATGACGCAGCGGTGCGTTTGCGCCAGCGCCTGCCCGCGCGCCATGCGGGCTGCATCGGGCGGTGCGGCCGCGGACGGTGCGGGCACGGCCGGCAGCGTGGCTATGAACTCGGAGAAGCCGCGCAGGTCCTCGTCCTTCATTGTCTTGGCTACGGCCGTCATGGCGGGGTTGTCGCGCCGGCCTTCACGAAACAAGAACAGCTGCGTAATGGCATAGAACGAATGCTGGCCCGCGAGCACCGGTGTTCCCGCCATGTCGCTGCGCCCGTTGGCACCGTGGCACGAGGCGCACACTGCCGCATAGCGCTGCGCATAGCTGCCCTGCGCGGCCTGCGTGCCTTGCGCACTGGCGGAAGGCGCCGCTGAAGCGAGGAGCGTCATGGCCATGGCTGCGCCTGCCTGCATGAAAGCCGAAAGAACGAAACCCCTGCTCATCGGCCGCTGTAGCTGATGCGGTAGATCGCGCCCGCGTGGTCGTCGCTCACGAGCATGGAACCGTCCTTCAGCACCAGAAAGTCCACCGGCCGGCCGAGATAGTTGTTGTTCTCGACAAAGCCCGTCATGAACGGCTCGACCTTCGCGCCGCCCTTGCCATCGGGCCATGCCACGGCAATGTCTGCGTACTTGACCGTGCGGTTCCATGGCCCATGGCGTGCGATGAACATGGCGCCGCGGTACTTGGTCGGGAACATCTTGCCCTTGTAGAAGGCAAGGCCCAGCCCGGCCGCATGCGGGCCGAGCAGCGCGGCCGGCTTGGTGAACTCGCCGCAGTTCTTGCCCCAGCCGAACTCGGGGTCGGCAATGTTGCCCTGGTGGCAATACGGGTAACCGAAGTGCTGGTCGGGCTTGGTCACCACGTTCAGCTCGTCATTCGGCAGGTCTTCGCTGAGCCAATCCCGCCCGTTGTCGGTAAACCAGAGATTGCCCGTCTTCGGATCGAAGTCGAAGCCCACCGTGTTGCGCACGCCGCGCGCCACGGTCTCGATGCCGCTGCCGTCCAGGTTCATGCGAAAGATGCGTGCATGCGCCTCGTCCGGGTCGCAGATGTTGCAGGGCGCACCTACCGCGTAGTAAAGCTTGTTGTCGCGCACGCGCAGGTAGCGCCAGCTGTGGTCCTGACCGCCGGGCAATTTGTCGTTCAGCACCGCCGGCGTGCCGGGGTTGTCGAGCTTGTCCTCGATGCCGTCGTAGCGAACGATCTGCTTGTGCGTGGCAAGGTACAGCGCACCCTTGTGGTATTCGACGCCGGTGGCGAACTCGGTCTTGTCGACAATGGTCTTGGGCTTGCGGTCGCCCTTCTCGGCAATGGCATACACCTTGTTGCCCACGAAGAGCGTGCTCACGAACACCGTGCCCTTGTCGCCCTGCCGGAGCGACCGTGCATCGAGCACGCCCGAGGCCCAGGTCTCCACCTTGAAGCCCGGCGGCAGCTTGAACTTGGCTGTGGGCAACTGGTCGGCCGCGGTGGGAATGGGGAAGGAAGGAACCGGCGCCATGCGCGTGGCCGCCTCGGTCTTGGGGCGCCCCTTGGCCCAGCCCGGCTCTTCGGCCGGAGGCTGTTGGGCCCACGCGGCGGTGGTGGCAACGCAAAGCAGGGCGGCAATTGCCGCATGCGGACGCAGTCTGGCCATGTCTTGTCTCCTTCTCGTGGGTGGGCTCTTCGTTGTTTGCCGAATGTCTCTGCCGGCAACGGCGGCCAGTGTGCGAGCCCTGCGCCGGGTCTTCAATAAAATAATCGAGCTAAGTAATATGCATGCCATGCATATACAAACGATAGACCTCAACCTGCTGCGCCTGTTCGATGCGGTCTATCGCGCGCGCAGCGTGAGCCGCGCCGCCGAAGAGCTGGGCCTCACGCAGCCCGCCGCAAGCCACGGCCTCGGCCGCCTGCGCCTGCTGCTGAAAGACGCGCTCTTCACGCGCGCCCCCGGCGGTGTGGCGCCTACGCCGCGCGCCGATCGGCTGGCCGTTGCGGTGCAGGCCGCGCTCAACACGCTGGAAGAAGCGCTGCAGGAGCCCGGCCGATTCGAGCCGCAGGCATCGCGCAAGACTTTTCGCATTCACATGAGCGACATCGGCGAGGGCCGCTTTCTGCCTTCTCTCATGGCGCGCCTTGGCGAACTGTCGCCCGGCGTGCGCGTGGAGACCCTGCCGCTGGCGCCCACCGAGATAGCGCCAGCGCTCGACAGCGGCCGCATCGACTTTGCCTTCGGCTTCTTGCCCAAAGTGCGCGACACGCAGCGCAAGCACCTGCTGAAAGACCGCTACATCGTGCTGCTGCGCAAGGGCCATCCGTTTGCACGCGGGCGGCGCAACAGCCAGGCGCTCATCGAGGCGCTTCAAACGCTTGAATACGTGGCGGTGCGCACGCATGCCGAAACGCTGCGCATCTTGCAACTGCTCAACCTGGAAGAGCGGGTGCGCCTGACCACCGAGCACTTCATGGTGCTGCCGGCGATCGTGCGCGCCACCGATCTGGCCGTGGTGATGCCGCGCAACATCGCGCGCGGGTTTGCAGAAGAAGGCGGCTACGCCATCGTGGAGCCGGCCTTTCCGCTGCGCGACTTCACGGTGTCCCTGCATTGGAGCAAGCGCTTCGAAGCCGATCCGGCCAACCGGTGGCTGCGGCAGGTGATCGCGGAGCTGTTTTCGGACGGTGCCTGACGCAAAAACGGCGGCGGCCGCCCAGGAATGGCCCGGTATGGCCTGGGAATTGCTCGCTGGCTCAAGGGTTTCCCCGTAGCTTGCATACCGCCCCCCACATACGCAATATGGGCGCTGCGGTATGTATCCGGCGGCGCAAGCCGCTAACGTCAACGCTTGGCCGAAACGAGCCACCCACGAGCACGAAGAGCATGAGCACCGAGAGCAGCAACAAGATCCAACCCATCCGGTTTTTCCACCGCGGAAAAATCGTCGACGTCAGCGGCGTCCACCCCACGCGCTCCGTGCTCGACTGGCTGCGCGAGGACGCGCACTGCACCGGCACCAAGGAAGGCTGCAACGAGGGCGACTGCGGCGCCTGCACCGTGGTCGTCGGCGAGCTGGCCGAGGCCGGTGGCCTGAAGCTGCAAACGGTCAATGCCTGCATCCAGTTCTTGCCCACCTTGCACGGCAAGGCGCTTTTCACGGTCGAAGACCTCAAGGACCAGTGCCAGGCCCATGCGGCAGGCGAGACCGAAGTACAGGCGCAGGACAAGCGCCCGCATCCCGTGCACCGGCTGCACCCGGTGCAGCAGGCCATGGTCGATTGCCACGGCTCGCAGTGCGGTTTTTGCACTCCCGGGTTCGTGATGTCGCTGTGGTCCGCCTACGAGCACCACCAGGCCGAGGGCACCCAGCCCACCCGCCAGCAGCTGGCCGATGAGCTTTCGGGCAACCTGTGCCGCTGCACCGGCTACCGGCCGATTCTCGATGCCGGCCAGCGCATGTTCGACCTGCCGCAGGTACGGCTCGATGCGCAGCCGGTGGTGGCCGCGCTCGCAGCCCTGCAAGGGAATTTGCAGGGAGAGAGCCTCGACTACGCCGCGCCGCTCGGCGCCCGCATCGACCACTTTCATGCACCCAGAACGCTTGCGCAGCTGGCGGCACTGCGCGTGCAGAAGCCGGGGGCGCAGCTGCTCTCGGGCTCCACCGACGTCGGCCTGTGGGTCAACAAGCAGTTCCGCGACCTGGGCGACATCATCTACGTGGGCGACGTGGCTGAAATGAAGATCATCGAGACTCGTGCGGAGGAGCTCTACATCGGCGCCGGCGCATCGCTCGAATCCGCCTTCGAAGCCCTGGTGCAGCGCGTGCCTGGCCTGCAGGATGTGTGGCTGCGCTTTGCGTCGCCGCCCATCCGCCATGCCGGCACCATGGGCGGCAACGTGGCCAACGGCTCGCCCATCGGCGATTCGCCGCCGGTCCTGATGTCGCTCGACGCTGAGATCGAGCTGCGCCGCGGCGATGCGGTGCGCCGCATGCCGTTGCCCGATTTCTATATCGACTACATGAAGAACCAGCTGCAGCCGGGCGAGTTCGTGCAGGGCCTCGCGGTTCCGCTTGCAGCCATGCGCCGCCAGGTTCGCGCCTACAAGATCAGCAAGCGCTTCGACTGCGACATTTCCGCGCTGTGCGCCGGTTTTGCGGTGGAGCTGGAAGAGGGCGGCGACACGGTGAAGGCCGTGCGCCTGGCTTTCGGCGGCATGGCCGCCACGGTGAAGCGCGCCGCCCAGGCCGAAGCCGCGCTCGTGGGCAAGCCCTGGACGCAAGCCAGCGTGAACGCCGCCAAGCTTGCGCTTGCGCAAGACTTCAAGCCGCTGTCGGACATGCGCGCATCGGCCGACTACCGGCTGCAGGTGGCGCAAAACCTCATCCAGCGCCTCTGGCTCGAAACCCGCGCCGACGACGCACTCTCGCTCGACGAGACCAGCGTCTGGAGCGTGATGCCCCATGCCTCGGCCAACACCGTGGCGGAAGGAGTCTGACCATGAACAAGCCCATCGACGCCCGCCTGCTGCAGCCCGCCGAGCCCTTTGCCGACTACCTGAAGAACACCGCCGCACGCATCGACCCCGCGGCCGAGGCCGTGGCGCACGAACTCGGCGCGCGCGTCGGCATCAGCCGCCCGCACGAATCGGCGCACCTGCACGTGGCCGGCGAGGCCACCTACATCGACGACATCCCCGAGATTGCGGGCACGCTGCATTGCGCGCTGGGCCTCTCGCCCGCAGCCAACGGCCGGGTGACGGCGCTGTCGCTCGATGCGATCCGCGCGATGCCGGGCGTGGTGTCGGTGCTGACGGCCGACGACATTCCGGGCACCAACGACTGCGGCTCGATCGTGCACGACGACCCGATACTGCTTTCGCTAAAGGACGGCGGCCAGATCCGCTACCTGGGCCAGCCGGTGTTCGCGGTGATTGCAGAAAGCCGCGATGCCGCGCGCCGTGCCGCCGCAAAGGCGAAGGACGCCATCGCGGTCGAGGCCGAGCCACCCGTGCTCACGCCGCAAGACGCCCACGCCCGCGGCCAATACGTGGTGCCGCCAATGCACATCGTGCGCAGCGGCGGCGCGGCCAACGAAGGCGACGAGGCGGCGGTGCGCGCGGCCATTGCCGCGGCGCCGCACCGCCACAAGGCCACGCTCGACGTGGGCGGGCAGGAGCAGTTCTACCTCGAAGGCCAGATCAGCTACGCCATTCCGAAAGAGGGCGGCGCGCTGCACATTCATTGCTCCACGCAGCACCCGAGCGAGATGCAGCACCTGGTGGCGCACGCGCTGCACCTGCAGTCGAACGAAGTGCACGTCGAATGCCGGCGCATGGGCGGCGGCTTCGGCGGCAAGGAATCGCAATCGGCTCTCTTCGCCTGCGTGGCCGCGGTGGCGGCCAGCAAGCTGCGCCGCCCGGTCAAGCTCAGGCTCGACCGCGATGACGACTTCATGATCACCGGCCGCCGCCACTGCTTCTGGTACGAGTACGACGTGGGCTACGACGACGAGGGCCGCATCCTCGGCGCGGAGATCACCATGGTCTCGCGGGCAGGCCACTCGGCCGACCTTTCGGGCCCCGTGATGACGCGCGCGCTGTGCCACTTCGACAACGCCTACTGGCTGCCCAACGTGGCGATGCATGGCTATTCGGGCAAGACCAACACGCAGAGCAACACGGCCTTTCGCGGGTTCGGCGGTCCGCAGGGCGCCATCGCTGTCGAGAACATCCTCGATTCGGTCGCGCGCGAGCTGAAGAAAGACCCGCTCGATGTGCGGCGCGTCAACTTCTACGGCAAGGCGGAGAACAACGTCACGCCCTACCGGCAGACGGTGACCGACAACATCGTGCACGAGCTGGTGGCCGAGCTCGAAACGAGCAGCGACTACCGCGCCCGGCGCGAGGAGATTGCCGCGTTCAACCAGAAAAGCGTGGTGCTCAAGCGCGGCCTGGCGCTGGCGCCGCTCAAGTTCGGCATTTCGTTCAACGTGAAGCACTTCAACCAGGCCGGCGCACTGGTGCATGTGTACACCGACGGCTCCATTCTCGTGAACCACGGCGGAACCGAGATGGGGCAGGGCCTCAACACCAAGGTGGCGCAGGTGGTGGCGCACGAACTGGGCGTGAGCTTCGAGCGCGTGCGCGTGACCGCCACCGACACCACCAAGGTGGCCAACACCTCGGCCACCGCCGCATCGACGGGTGCCGACCTGAACGGCAAGGCCGCCCAAGACGCGGCGCGGCAGATCCGCGAGCGGCTTGCGCAAAGCGCCGCCGAACGCCATGGCGGCAAGCCGGGCGAAGTGCGCTTTGCCAACGACAAGGTCGAAGTCAACGGCCGCACGCTGGCCTTCAGCACGGTGGTCGGCGAGGCGTACCTCGACCGCAAGCAGCTTTGGTCCGACGGCTTCTACGCCACCCCCGGCCTCAGCTGGGACAAGGAAAAGATGCAGGGCCGCCCGTTCTACTACTACGCCTATGGCGCGGCGGTGAGCGAGGTGGTGGTCGACACGCTCACCGGCGAATGGAAGCTCTTGCGCGCCGACATCCTGCACGACGCGGGCAAGTCGCTGAACCCGGCCGTGGACATCGGCCAGGTCGAAGGCGCCTTCATCCAGGGCATGGGCTGGCTCACTACCGAAGAGCTGGTGTGGCATCCGCAAAGCGGCAAGCTCACCACGCACGCGCCCAGCACCTACAAGATTCCGACGGCCAACGACTGCCCGCCCATCTTCAACGTGCGCCTGTTCGAAGGCCAGAACGTCGAGGACTCCATTCACCGCAGCAAGGCCGTTGGCGAACCGCCGCTGCTGCTGCCGTTCTCGGTGTTCTTTGCCATCCGCGATGCGGTGTCCGCCGCGGGCGGCCACAGGGTCGATCCGCCGCTGAAGGCACCGGCCACGAGCGAATCGATTCTTCGCGCCATCACGGCCGTCCAGTCCGCATAGTCCACTCGTAGACTTTGGCGCATGTCCAAAGTCCTTCCCATGCCCCACGCCCTCGTCCTCTTCGCGAAACACCGCGGAACCGGCCTTGCCGGGCCATGGTTGCGGCTCGCCGTCGTGGGAGAACGCCATGCGTGACCAGGCGCTTTTCGACAAGATCGACCTGCACCTCATCCGGGTGCTGCACACCGTGCTGACCGACCGCAGCGTTTCGCGCGCCGCCATTCGCCTGGGCATGTACCAGCCGGCCGTGTCGGCCGCGCTGAAGCGCCTGCGCGAACTCTCGGGCGATCCGCTCCTGGTGCGCTCGGGCTCGGGCATGGTGCCGACCGATGCGGGGCTGCGGATGATCGAGCCGGCCGCGAGCATCCTGCGCGCAGCCGAAATGCTGTTCTCCGATGCGCGCGGCTTCGAGCCGCAATCGGCGGCCACCACCTTCCGCATTGCGGCCAGCGACTACATGGACCCGCTCTTCCTGCCGATGCTGGTGGCGCACGTGAAGCGCGAGGCGCCGCTATGCCAGATCGAGATCCATGCGCTCACGCCCGATTCCGACTACCACGGCCACCTCGCCCTCGGCCAGGTCGACCTGGTGATCGGCAACTGGCTCAAGCCGCCGGAAGACCTGCACATGGCGCGGCTCTTCGGCGACGAGGTGGTGTCGCTGGTCAACCAGGACCACCCGGCCGTGCGCCGCGGCTGGGACCTGGAAACCTGGCTCGCGGCCGAGCACATTGCGCCCACGCCCATGCACCCGGGCGGGCGCGGCATCATCGACCAGATGCTCGACGAACTCGGGCGCCAGCGCAACATCACGGCGCGCTGCGCGCACTTCAGCCTCATTCCGGACATGGTGGCTTCGAGCCTCCTGGTGCTCACCACCGGCCGCCAGTATTGCGAGCGCTTTGCCGCGCGCCTGCCGGTGAAGATTCTCGATTGCCCGGTGGCGCTGCCGCGCCTCATGTACTACCAGCTCTGGCACGAGCGCACCCATTCGTCGAGCTCCGCGCGCTGGCTGCGCGAATGCATCAAGGACGTGGCGGCCTCGCTTCGGCCCGCCTTCACCACGCCGGCCCAGCGGGCCCTCGCAGCGGAGGCTCCCGACCCGCCCTGACGAATCCTTCGGCCGCGCCGGCGTCGCGGCCGGGGCGACGATGAACGAACCGCCAAATACAACAGCTGGAGACAAGCGACATGAACAGGTTTGAAGAGGTGCCCAAGGTCACCGATCCCCACGCCTCGGGGACAGCCGCGCGCACCGCGCCGCGGAATGCGGGCTTGCTTGAACGCATGTTCAAGCTCACCGAGCACAACACCACGGTGCGCACTGAGGTCATCGCAGGGCTCACCACCTTCCTGACGATGGCCTACATCATCTTCGTGAACCCGTCGATCCTCGGCGACGCGGGCATGCCGAAGGGCGCGGTGTTCGTGGCCACGTGCCTGATCGCGGCGCTGGGCACGCTGATCATGGGCCTGTATGCCAACTACCCGATTGCCATGGCGCCGGGCATGGGCCTGAACGCCTACTTCGCCTATGTGGTGGTGCTGGGCATGGGCTACACGTGGCAGGTGGCGCTGGGCGCGGTGTTCATCTCGGGCTGCCTGTTCCTCATCGTCACGGTCACCGGGTTGCGGGAGCTGTTCATACAGGGCATACCGCAGTCGCTCCGAACGGCAATCACCGTGGGCATCGGCATGTTCCTCGCGCTCATCGCGCTCAAGAGCGCCGGCGTGGTGGCTGCCTCGCCGGTCACCTTCGTCACGCTGGGCGACCTGCATTCGGCGCCGGTGGTGCTGGCCACGGTGGGCTTCCTGGTGATCGTGGCGCTCGACCGGCTCAAGGTGCGCGGTGCCATATTGATCGGCATCATGCTGGTGACGGTGCTGTCGTTCTTCTTCGGCGGCAACAAGTTCCATGGCGTGTTCGATGCGCCGCCGTCCATTGCGCCCACCTTCATGCAGCTGGACATCCTGGGCGCGCTGAAGGGCGGCATTTTGAATGTGGTGCTGGTGTTCTTCCTGGTCGAGATGTTCGACGCCACCGGCACGCTGATGGGCGTGGCCAAGCGCGCGGGTCTCCTGGTGCCCGGCAAGATGGAGCGCATGAACAAGGCGCTCCTGGCCGACAGCGGCGCCATCTTCGCGGGCTCGCTGCTGGGCACCTCGAGCACCACGGCCTACGTGGAAAGCGCCGCCGGGGTGCAGGCCGGCGGCCGCACCGGCCTCACCGCCGTGGTGGTGGCGGCGCTCTTTCTTGCCTGCCTGATGATCTCGCCGCTCGCGGGCTCGGTGCCGGCCTACGCCACGGCGCCGGCGCTGCTGTTCGTGGGCTGCCTGATGCTGCGCGACCTGGTCGAGCTCGATTGGGAAGACACCACCGAGGTGATTCCCGCGGCGGTGACGGCGCTGGCCATGCCCTTCACTTATTCGATTGCCAACGGCTTGGCCTTCGGCTTCATCACCTACGCCGTGCTCAAGCTGTTCACCGGCCGGGCACGGGAAGTGCATGCGATGGTCTGGGTGATCGCAGCAATTTTCCTGTTCAAGTTCGCCTACATCGGCGGACACTGAGCAAAGCGCCGTCGGGCGCCGATGGTTGCGGGGACGCTATTAAACTTGTAGCTATGTTTTCCGCTTGTTGCTGTTGAACGAGACAAACCCACGAAACCCGGCATGACAACCCCCAGACTCCAGCTCGCGAACATCACCAAGCGCTACCCCGCGGTGGTGGCGAACAGCGACATCTCGCTGGCCGTGGCGCCCGGCGAAATCCATGCAGTGCTCGGCGAGAACGGCGCCGGCAAGTCGACGTTGATGAAGATCATCTACGGCTCGGTCAAGCCCGACGAAGGCACGGTCGTCTTCGACGGCCAGGCCGTCAACCTGCGCAACCCGCAGCAGGCCAGGGCGCTGGGCATCAGCATGGTGTTCCAGCACTTCAGCCTGTTCGACACGCTCACCGTGGCCGAAAACGTGTGGCTGGGCCTGGACAAGTCGCTGCAGCTGGCCGAAGTGGCCCGCAGCATCACGGCCAAGGCGAGCGAATACGGGCTCGACATCGACCCCTCTCGCCCGGTGCACACGCTCTCCGTGGGCGAGATGCAGCGGGTGGAAATCATCCGCGCGCTGCTCACCAGCCCCAAGCTGCTGATCTTGGACGAACCGACCTCGGTGCTCACGCCGCAGGCGGTCATCAAGCTCTTCACGGTGCTCAACAAGCTGGCCTCCGAGGGCTGCAGCATCCTCTACATCAGCCACAAGCTGCACGAGATCCGAGAACTGTGCACGGCCTGCACGGTGCTGCGCGGCGGCAAGGTCACGGGCGTGTGCAATCCGCAGAACGAAAGCAACGAGTCGCTCTCGCGGCTGATGATCGGCGCCGAGCCGCCGCCGCTCAAGCACCGGCCGGTGCATGCGGGCGCGGTGGCGCTGCGCGTCGACAAGCTGTCCCTCACTCGCGAAGACCAGTTCGGCGTCGACCTCGACGGCATTTCGTTCGAGGTGCGCGCCGGCGAGGTGGTCGGCATTGCGGGCGTGTCCGGCAACGGCCAGAAGGAGCTGCTCTACGCGCTCTCGGGCGAAGACGTGCGCGCCGAGCCCGCGATGGTGCGGGTGTTCGACAAGCCGGCCGGCCGGTTCAGGCCCCGCGCGCGGCGCGCGCTCGGCCTGCACTTTGTGCCCGAAGAACGGCTGGGCCGCGGTGCGGTGCCTACGCTCGGCCTTGCGCACAACCTCTTGCTCACGCGCGGCAATGCGGTGGGCAAGGGCGGCTGGATTCGCACCGGGGCGCTCGAAAAACATGCCCGCGGCATCATCGAACGCTTCAATGTCAAGGCCGGCGGACCGAATGCCGCGGCGCGGTCGCTCTCGGGCGGCAACCTGCAGAAGTTCATCGTCGGCCGCGAGATCGACGCCAACCCCAAGCTCTTCATCGTCGCGCAGCCGACCTGGGGCGTCGACGTGGGCGCCGCCGCGCTCATTCGCAGCGAAATTCTCGCGCTGCGCGATGCGGGCTGCGCTGTGCTGGTGGTGAGCGAAGAGTTGGACGAGCTGTTCGACATCAGCGACCGGCTGCATGTGATTGCCAAGGGCCGCCTCTCGCCATCCATCGACCGCGCGGCCGCCACGCTGCCGCAGATCGGCGAGTGGATGAGCGGCCTTTGGGAGCAGAAGAACAACAATAAGGAGGCGGCCCATGCTTAAGCTCGAGCCTCGTCCGGAGCTTTCGCGGTTCTGGACCTTCGCCTCGCCGATCCTGGCGCTGCTGATCACCGTGCTCATCGGCGTGGCCTTGTTCGCCGCGCTGGGCAAAGACCCCGTCAAGGGCCTGCTGGTGTTCTTCTACGAACCCATCAAGAGCGGGTACGCCATTGGCGAGCTCACGATCAAGGCCACGCCGCTGCTCATCATCGCACTCGGCCTGGCGGTGTGCTTTCGCTCCAATGTGTGGAACATCGGCGCGGAGGGCCAGTTCGTGTTCGGCGCCATTGCCGCGGGCGGCGTCGCGCTGATGGCCGACAAGACCACCGGTTCATGGATCGTGGTGGCCATTCTTGTTGCGGGCACCCTCGGCGGCATGGTGTGGGCCGGCATCGTGGCGTTCTTGCGCGACAAGTTCAACGCGAACGAAATCCTTGTGAGCCTGATGCTGGTGTACGTGGCCACGCTGCTGCTCGGCTACATGGTGTTCGGCCCGTGGAAAGATCCGCAGGGCTACAACTTTCCGCAATCGAAGACCTTCGAGGCCGTGACGCAGATTCCGCGGCTCTTCAAGGGGTCGCGCGTGAGCATCGGTTTGATCATCGCGCTGCTGGGCGTGGGCGCGCTGTGGGTGTTCCTGTTCCGCACCCGGGCGGGTTTTGCGCAGCAGGTCGGCGGGCTTGCGCCGGCGGCCGCACGCTACGCTGGCTTCTCTGCACGGCGCGCCATCTGGATCGCACTGCTCACCTCGGGCGGGGCGGCAGGCCTGGCAGGCGCGCTCGAAGTGGCCGGCCCGCTTGGCCAGCTCACGCCGTACGTGCCGGCGGGCTACGGCTTCGCGGCCATCATCGTGGCCTTCGTCGGCCGGCTGCATCCGGTCGGCATGGTGTTCTCGGCCATCCTCATGAGCATGTTCTACATCGGCGGTGAGTTGGCGCAATCGCGTCTCGGCCTGCCCAAGTCGCTCACCGGCGTGTTCCAGGGCCTGCTGCTCTTCACGCTCCTGGCCTGCGACACGCTCATCGCCTACCGCATCCGCCGCAAGGCAGCCGCCAAGGCCGCCACCCACACGACGAGCTCGCTGCAAGCCAGCACGCCGCTCACGGCCCCGGCCGCGCGGTCGACCGAAGGAGCCCTCTGACATGGACAGCTACGCACTCCTGCTGGGTTCCACCCTCAGCGCCGGCACCGTACTCGCCATCGCGGCGCTGGGCCTGTTGATCAACGAGAAAGCCGGCATCGTCAACCTCGGCGCCGAAGGCATGATGCTCTGCGCCGCCATCGCGGGCTTTGCGACGGTGGTCACTACGCACAACCCTTGGCTCGGTTTCCTGGCCGGCATGGCGGCCGGCGCATTGCTTGCGGCCTTCTTCGGCGTGCTGGTGATCTGGCTCAACACCAACCAATACGCCACCGGCCTTGCGCTCAGCCTGTTCGGCGTCGGCTTCTCCGCATTCGTGGGCATCAACTTCGTGCAGGCCAAGCTGCCTGAGAGCGTGTCGTATGCCGTGCCGGTGCTCAGCGACATTCTGCTCGTCGGACCCGCGCTGTTCCGGCATCACCCCATGGTGTACTTTGCCGTGGTGCTGACTTTCGGCCTGATTTGGTTCTTGTACC
Source organism: Variovorax paradoxus (assembly GCF_009755665.1). Classification (NCBI taxonomy): domain Bacteria; kingdom Pseudomonadati; phylum Pseudomonadota; class Betaproteobacteria; order Burkholderiales; family Comamonadaceae; genus Variovorax; species Variovorax paradoxus. Next base: position 4,227,512 of record NZ_CP046622.1, on the reverse strand, counting down.
GCACCCGCGCCGGCCTGGTGTTGCGCTCGGTGGGGGAGTCGCCGGAATCGGCGCATGCGCTCGGCTACCCGGTGCGGCGCATCCGCTTCATGGCCGTGATTGCGGGCGGCGCGCTGTGCGGGCTGGCGGGCGCGTACCTCTCGACCGTCTACACGCCGCTCTGGGTCGAGGGCATGGTCGCGGGCCGCGGCTGGATCGCGCTCGCGCTCACCACCTTTGCCACCTGGCGGCCGATTCGCGTGCTTCTGGGCGCCTACCTCTTCGGCGGCGTCTCTATGCTGGGCTTTCACCTGCAGAGCAGCGGCGTCGACGTGCCGCCGCAGTTTCTCAGCATGCTGCAGTACATCGCGCCCATCGTCGTGCTGGCGCTCATTTCGCGCAACCCGGCGTTCATTCGCATCAACATGCCGGCATCCATCGGAAAGCCGTTCTACCCCGGCTCATAATCTCGCATTTCGATTTCCGCCAACCTGTCCTTTTTGAGGATTTCCGACAATGAATGATCTGAACAAGCGCTCTTCCCTGCTCAAGCTCGCCGCCCTGACCGCGGTGGCTTCGGCAGCCCTGATCGGCTGCGGCAAGAAAGAAGAGGCGGCGCCTCCGGCCGCGGCCCCCGCGCCCGCCCCGGCGCCTGCTGCCGCCGCACCGGCACCGGCCGCGCCGCTCAACATCGCATTCGCATACATCGGCCCGGTGGGAGACGGCGGCTGGACCTTCGCGCACGACAACGGCCGCAAGGCGCTCGAGAAGGAATTCGGCGACAAGATCAAGACCACCTTTGTCGAGAGCGTGCCCGAAGGCGCCGACGCCGAACGTGTGTTCCGCGACATGGTCGGCCAGGGCAACAAGCTGATCTTCGGCACCACCTTCGGCTACATGGAGCCCATGCTCAAGGTGGCCGCCGACAGCAAAGAGGTGAAGTTCGAGCACGCCACCGGCTACAAGACGGCCGAGAACATGCGCACCTACGACAGCCGCACCTACGAAGGCGCCTACATGGCCGGCGTGATTGCCGGTGCCATGACCAAGACCAACACGCTCGGCGTGGTGGGCTCGGTGCCCATTCCGGAGGTGCTGCGCAACATCAACAGCTTTACGCTGGGCGCGCAGTCGGTCAACCCGAAGATCACCACCAAGGTGGTGTGGGTGAACGAATGGTTCAGTCCGCCCAAGGAAACCGAAGCCGCGACCGCCCTCATCAACGGCGGTGCCGACGTGCTGTTCCAGAACACCGACTCGCCCGCCGTGCTCAAGACCGCACAGGAAAAAGGCAAGCGCGCCTTCGGCTGGGATTCGGACATGACCGCCTACGGCCCCAAGGCCCACCTCGCGTCCGCCACCATCAACTGGGCGCCTTACTACATCAAGGCTACGCAAGACGCGCTCGACGGCAAGTGGGCCACCGGCCAAAGCTGGTGGGGCGTGAAGGAAGGCGCCATCGACATCGTCTCCATCGCTGAAGACGTGCCGGCCGAAACCAAGGCCAAGGTCGAAGAAGTCAAGAAGGGCCTGAAGGACGGCAGCTTCGTGATCTGGAAGGGCCCGATCCTCGGCCAGGACGGCAAGGAAGTGGTTGCCAAGGACGCCGTGGCCGACGACAAGTTTCTCTCTGGCGTGAACTTCTACGTCAAGGGCGTCGAAGGCAAGGTGCCGGGCGGCGACAAGAAGTAATCACTTCGAGCCTTGCATCAAAAGAAGGGTCGCCTGCGGGCGGCCCTTTTTGTTTTTGCACGGCTCGAGATCAGCTCGGGCAGCCGCTCACAGGTCCCGGGTATTCCATCTCGAGCATGACCCAGCTTCGCCGCGATGCGCCGTAGCGCTCGCCGATCTCGCACAGCGTGCGGTCCAGTTGCTGCACGGGCTTGAGCGTTGCCGAGAGCGGCAGGGGCGGTGGGCTGTCGGCGGCAGGTCGGGCCATGAGCACCAGCCCGCTGCGCAGCGTCACCGGGCCCGAAACCGACACCGCCTCCACGCTGGCGCGCCCGCTGCGCGACCAGGCATCGGCCACGAGCGCCAGGGCAATGTCGTCGCTGCCGTTGTGCACCTCGATGCTGCGCCGCTGCTGGCGCCAGAACGCCGCCTTGTTCAGCAGAAAGTCGGCTCTGCGGCCTGTGTCGAGATAGAACGGCCTGCTGTCGTGCTCAGGGCTCCAGGAGGCCACGCCCAGTTCGGCGGCGAGTGCCTTTGCCTTCCCGGGCCCGCCGATGGCTTCGACCAGCGCAAGCATCGTCGGCACCGAGGCGGTGATGCCTGTGGTCGTGGCTATGCCGCGGTCCATCACGTAGCGCTGGTGCGGCACGTAGGTGGCGCCCGGGTGGCGCTTCAGCAGCGTGCCGCGGTCGTACCAGTGGCCCGCAAAGCGCCGCCCGTCGAGCAACCCGGCCTGGCCGACCACCCGCGCGCCCGAACACACACCAATCACGCGTGCACCCCGCGCCGCCTGCTGCTTCAGCCAGGCGGCAACGGCGGGGTTGTCGTCGGTGATCATCGCGGGCACGAGCACGTAGTCGGCGCCCGAGGGATGAAGCCGGTCGAAGCCGGCAAAGTCCTGTGCGCCGTCGATCTCCAGCGCTGGATACAGGCTCACCCGTCCGCTGCGCGGCGCCACGATGCGCACCTCGGCCATATCGGCACGCCGGAGTACCGCATGCGGCAGCAGCAGGTCGGTCATCTCTGTGCCTTCGTTCAGCGCGAGCACGGCAATCACGGGCCTGCCGGCACGAACCGGCTTCAGCGCATCGACAAAGGCCTGCTGTGCGCGCGCGAACATGGCCGCATCGGCCGGTGGCGGCGGCAGCAGCGGGGTGGTGCTTCCGCAAGCTGTTACCGCCAGCACGGCCAGCGTTGTAATACTTGCCTCTGCCAGCACTCGTAGTAACCTAAACATGCTGTCCCTCGATGACCGTGATGTCTTGAGCCTACGAATACCCACCCCCACCCACAAGGACGAAGAAGCCGCGGTTTCTGCCAGCGATGTGGTGCTTGTCGCGTTCGACGGTGTCGAGGCCATCGACGTCGCCGGCCCGGCGAGCGTGTTCAGCAAGGCCGAACTGCTGCGCCCCGGCAGCTACCGCCTGCACATCGCGTCGCCATCGGGCGGCAATGTGCTGACGAACGGCGGCCTGAGCTTTGCCGGAACGTGCAACCTGCGGCAACTGCCCGCCGCCATCGACACGCTCGTCATTGCGGGCGGCGACGAGCCGGGCGTGCGCGCGGCCATCGTCGACCAAGGCATCAGCGGATGGATCGCGGAAATTGCGCCCGGCGTACGCCGCATTGCCAGCGTGTGCAGCGGTGCATTCGCGCTTGCCGCAGCCGGCCTGCTCGACGGCCGCGAGGCCACCACGCACTGGCGCGCCTGCGACCAGCTGCAGGCGCTGTGGCCGCAGGTGCGGGTGCAGCGCGAACGCATCTACGTGCATGACGGGCCGGTGTGGACATCGGCCGGCGTCACCACCGGCATCGAGCTGGCGCTCGCGCTGGTCGAAGACGATCTCGGCCATGCCGTGTCGATGGAGATCGCCCGCACGCTGGCATTGCCCATGCTGCGCGGTGCCGAGCAGCCGCAGTTGAGCCAGGCGCTCGAGGCGCAGGCCTCGGCGAGCCATCGGCTGCGCGAACTGGTGGCGTGGATCGGCACGCATCCGCAGGACGATCTCTCGGTGGAGGCGCTGGCCGGGCGCGTGCAGATGAGCCCGAGAAATTTCGCGCGCGCCTTCGTGGCCGAGACCGGCCGCACGCCGGCGCGCTTTGTTGAACAGATTCGCGTGGCAGCCGCCGCGCAACTGCTGCGTCAGACGCAGTGGCCGCAAGACCGGATCGCGAGCCTCAGCGGCTTCGGATCGGTGGATGCATTGCAGCGTGCCTTCGCGCGGCAGCACGGCCTGACGCCGCAAGCCTATCGAACCCATGACCAAACTTGACGCTACCGCCCTTGCACTGATCGACAACTGCGCCCGGGCTTCGATCCAGCTCCTGGAACGCAACCTGACGCCGCATGGGATCTTGGCCGCCAGTCCCACCGAGGCGGCCGTGGCGCGGCGCTACACGCGCATCTTCGGACGCGACGCCGCTATTTGCGTGATGGCGATGTGCGGCAGCGGCGTGCCAGCGCTGGAGAAGGGCGCCGTTGCCAGCCTCGATGCGCTCGCGGCGCAGCAGGCCGCCAACGGGCAGATTCCGAAGTACGTCGACCCCGAAGGACTGGACGCCGACTTCTGGTACCTGGGCTGCATCGATGCCACGCTGTGGTGGCTGATTGCGGTGGACCATGTGCGCCGCCATGGCGAGGTGGGTGCCTCGCACTGGAGCGGCGAGGTGGAACGCGCCATCGGCTGGCTGCTGGCGCAGGAGCACCAGCACTTCAGGCTGCTGCAGCAGAACGAGGCCAGCGACTGGGCCGACATCATGCCCCGCTCGGGCTATGTGCTGTACACCAACGCGCTCTGGTACGACGTGAAGCGCCGCTTCGCGCTGGACCACGCCGCGGCCACCGAGCACCACTTCAATCACCTGTTCAATCCGTTCCAGCAAGACCTGCCCGAATACCATCGCGCCCGGTTGCTGCGGCACTACGCGCGACGCGGCCGGGACGACCCGGGCCTGTATCTCAGCTTCGTCAATCTTTCGTTCGTGGGCAACGAGGGCGATGTGTTCGGCAACGTGCTGGCCATACAGAGCGGGCTGGCCGACGCTCCCATGGCGCGCCGCATCGTCAAGACCATCGTGGCCGCACGCGCGGCAGAACCTTACCCCGTGCGAGTGGTGCTGCATCCGCTCACGCGCGAGCATGCGCTGTGGCGGCCGTACATGGCGCGCCATCAGCAGAACGTGGTGCACCAGTATCACAACGGCGGCATATGGCCCTTCGTCGGCGGCTTCTGGGTGATGGCGCTCGCGCGCACGGGCCTGCACGATCTGGCCTGGCCTGAGCTCGCGCGCCTTGCGCACGTGAACGAGCTCGGCAACTGGCGCTTCACCGAGTGGTTCCACGGCCGCACGCTGGTGCCGATGGGAATGGCGGGCCAGAGCTGGAACGCCGCCACCTTCCTGCTTGCGCAGCGTGCCCTGCAGGACGGCGAGGCGGCCTGGTAGCTCAAACCGTGAGAACGACCTTGCCGATGTGGCCCGCGCGTTCGAGGTACTGATGCGCCTGCACCACGTCGCCCAGCGCAAAGCTGCGGTCGATGCGCATCTGCAAGGCGCCGCTGGCCAGGCCCTCGTTGACGAAGCCCAGCCCGCGGCCGAACGCGTCCTCGTCGCGCGGCAGGCCCATGGTGGGCGAGCCGATGAACTCGAGAACCGTGTAGACGTGGAAGCGCCAGCTCTTGCGAAACTGCGCAAGAGCCGGGTACCTGAGTTCCGCGCCGCCGGAGAGCCCGTACAGCACATACCAGCCGCGCTGCGCGACAACGCCGCCCAGTCGCTCCAGCTGCGCACCGCCCACGCCGTCATACACGAGGTCGACGCCGCGGCCCTCGGTGACTGCCATCACGCGTTCGACCACGTCTTCGTCCTGGGTTACCACCACATGCGACGCGCCCGCATCGAAGAGCGCCTGGCGCTTGGCCGCCGTGCGGGTGGTTGCAATGGCGATGATGCCGGCCGCACGCGCCATCTGCAGCGCCGCGATGCCCGTGCCCGATGAGGCGCCTGTGACGAGCATCGTTTGCCCACGCTGCAGCCGCGCCATCTCGAACATCGGAAAGTAGCCCGTCAGGTAGGCCATGTAGGCGCCGGCGGCTTGCGCGGGTGAAAGGGTTTCCGGGTAGCGGACCACCTGGGTCGCGGGGAACAGGATGCTGTCGCCATAGGTAGGGTAGCGGCCCTGGTTGGCACCAGGCAGCACTGCAACGCGGTCACCCACCGAGAAGCCGCTGACGCCTGTGCCCACTGCGTCGATGACACCGGCAGCCTCGTTGCCCAAGCCGGCGGGCAAGATTGCATCTTCGATGTACAAGTTCTGTCGCCACAGCGCATCGGCCCAGTTCAGGCCGATGGCCTGCACCGCAATGCGCACCTCGCCGGCGCCGGGCGAGGGCGTTGCCACCTGCTCGATTTTCAGCACCTCGGCACCGCCGAACTCGTGAAAGCGAACCATCTTGCTCATACAAAAACACTCCTTGATTGAACGAAGGCTGCAGGAATGGAGCAGCCGACCAGGCCAATCTAGTGGCCCTGCTGCAATCAAGGAAATCGATTGATCCGATATTCGGTATGCACACAATCGATAGCTCCAAAGTGCCTGATGAAACCGATCGAACTCAGCCGAATCGACCTGAACCTGCTCACCGTGCTGGCGGCGCTCATGCGCGAGCGGCACGTCAGCCGCGCCGCCGAGCGGCTGAACCTGGGGCAGCCCGCGGTAAGCCACGCGCTGGCGCGGCTGCGCGAGCTCACGGGCGATCCACTGCTGGTGCGCCAGGGACGGGTGATGGAGCCGACCGAGCGCGCGCTGGCGCTGATGCAGGGGCTTGGGCCGGCACTCGACCAGATCGAGGCGACGCTGCGCGCGCAGGCGGAGTTCGAGCCCGGGCGCGCCGCGCCGGTGTTTCGCATCGGCCTGACCGACGACCTGCAGATCGCCATGCTGCCGCGGCTGCTTCGCGCGCTCGGTGCCGAGGCGCCGAGCGCCAGGCTGGTCACGCTCACCGTCTGCTACCGCAACGCTGCGCAGCACCTGGACGACGGGCAGGTCAGCGCGGTGATGAGCTTCCTGAAGGACCTGCCTGCGGGCGCGAAGGTCCGCAAGGTTCGCACGGCGCGTTTCGCAGTGCTGCGCGCCGACACCGCCGCCGGAAAGCTCGCGCTCGATGACTACTGCCGCCGGCGGCATGTGCTCGTGACCTATGCGGGCGACCTCTGCGGCACGGTCGACGAGACGTTGAGCGAACTCGGCAGGCAGCGCGACGTGGCTTTCTCGGTGCCGCAGTTCGGCAGCCTGCCCGCGGTGCTGGCCGGCACCGAGTTGCTGGCCACGGTGCCCGAGCACGTGGCGCAGGCGCTGTCGGCGCAAGGCGGTCTTCGCTACGAGGCCTTGCCTTTCGAAAGCCCGAGCTACCAGATCAGGCTGGCGTGGCGCGCCGTGACCGACAAGGACCCGGCGGAGGCCTGGCTGCGCAAGGCGATGCTGCGCGCCTTTGGCGATTGAAGCAGCGCCGATATGATCTGCGCCAGACTCAATGGGAGACCGGTATGCGAGTGCACGGCAAGACAGGTTTTCTGGCCAGCCTGATGGCCGGGCTGCTCTTTGCGGCCCTGCCGCTCAGGGCCGCACCGGCGGACGAGCCGGCCGTCTGGCCGACCGCCGGATGGCTGGCAAGCACACCCGAGACGCAAGGCATGGATTCCGCCGCCGTCGCCAGGCTGGTCGACTTTGGCGCCGAGAACGCGATGGACAGCCTGCTCGTCACGCGCCACGGAAGGCTGGTTGCCGAGGCCTACTACGCACCTTATCGCGCCAATCTCAAGCATGCGGTGAACTCCACCACCAAGGCCGTCGTCGGAACGCTCACCGGCATGGCGATCCAGGACGGGCTGCTGGCTTCGCGCGACCAGAGCGTGATCGACTTCTTTCCCGAGCGCAGCATCGCAAATCTGGATGCGTCGAAGAAGGCAATGACCCTCGGGCACCTGCTCGACATGACCTCGGGCATCGACTGGAAGGAAAAGCTCGACGATTCGGTACCCGAGACAGCACTGCAGTTCGGGCGCAGCCGCGACTGGCAAGGCTTTGTGCTCGACCGCCCGATGGCGCAACCGCCCGGCGGCGGCTTCAACTACAACAGCGGCAACACGCATCTGCTCTCGGCCATTCTTGCGAAGAAGACAGGCGGCAGCACGCTGGCCTATGCACAGCGCAGGCTGTTCCAGCCGCTGGGCATCGGCGACGTTCGCTGGCGCAAGGACCCGCAAGGCATCGAGACCGGCGGCTTCGGCCTTTACCTGCATCCGCGCGACATGGCGAAGATCGGCTATCTCTACCTGCGCAAGGGCCAATGGGAGGGGCGCCAGCTGCTGCCCGCCGCGTGGGTGGACCAGGTGTTCAACGCCTCGGTGAACATGGAGTTTCGCGATGGCCCCGTGTTCCGGTATGCAAATGGCTGGTGGACCATTCCGGAAAAGCGCGCCTACATTGCCGCGGGCATGAACCGGCAGCTGATCATCGTGCTGCCAGAGAGCGACGTGGTTGCCGTGGTCACAGGAAGGCGCAACTACCGGTTGCCCCCGTTCATCGACATGATCGCGGCTGCTGCCCGTTCAGCCGGGCCGCTGCCTGAAGACGGCGCCGCGCAGGCCCTGCTGGCCGATCGCATTCGCGCCGCTTCCGTAGAAAGGCAGAGCTCCGCGGCGCCCGCGCCCGAGCTTGCTGCGGCGGTCTCGCGCAAGGTGTGGCAATTCGATCGCAATGTGTTGGGTGTGCGGCGGCTGATGCTCGATCTCACGGCGGCCAATCCAAACTACGAGATACTTTTCGACAACGCACGCGCCGACGCGCCTGCCGAGCCGGTGACCGGGCCGCTGGGGCTCGATGGCTACTACCGCATCAACGAGAAGGTTGCCGATGCGCCGGTTGCGGTGAGAGGCGACTGGGTCGAACCGCAGGTCTTTCGCATTTTTTCGCGCTCGCTCAGCGATGGCGATGTGTCGATGTACCTGCTGCGCTTTGATGGCGCCAAGCTGAACGTTGCGTTCGAAAACAACCGGGGTTTCAAGACCCAGGTGCAAGGACGGGCCGCGGACTAGTGGCAACCATCGGATCAGTTGGCAGCCGCCACGATCTTCTCGATGGCCTCCACGGCCCGCCCCAGGCCGTCTTCCGCTCGCATCTGCCCTCCCAGAGCGTGCGCCTTGGCACGCACCTCCGGGCGATCTGCAAATGCAATGGCCCGCGCAAGTCGGTCCGCACCCAGGCGGTTGCCCGCGACGGCCTCGGGTGCAACGCCCGCCAGCGCCAGCCGGTGCGCCCAAAAGGGCTGATCGCCCGCAAAGGGCACCACCACCGATGGCACTCCCGCGCGCGCGGCCGAATGCGTGGTGCCCGAACCGCCGTGATGCACCACGACCGACATTCGGGGAAACAGCCAGTCGTGCGGCGTGTCGCCCACCACATGGAAGTTGGCGGGCAGCGACTGCACGTCGATGCCGCTCCAGCCCGGGTTGAGTACGGCGCGCCGGCCCGCGACGGCATCGACCACCACCTGGCGCAGGCGGCTCGCATCGAAACCGGTCATGCTGCCGAAGCCGATGTAGACCGGTGCCTCGCCCGCGGCGAGGAAGGTGCTTAGCGACTGCGGCGGCTGCCAATCGGGTGCCGGCGGCATCCACTGGCCGCACACGGCTGCGTTCGCGGGCCAATCGGCCGGCCGCGGCACAAGGCTGGGCGAAAAGCCGTAGAGCGCCGGGTGCGCGGTCCACATTCGCCGGCGCGATGGCAGGCCGCACACTTCGGCGCGAGCCACATTCAGCGCGGGCCGGAATGCACGCCACAGCATCGCAGTGACAAGATGATGGCTGGCGCGATTCAGAAAGCGCGGCACGCGCGAAGGCGGCAGGAAGGGTGATGCGAACTCGCGGGTCGGCGTGAGCGGGAACATGCCGGCACCGATGGCCGGCACATCGAGGGCTTCCGCTGCCGACAGCCCCACGAAAGCGGCGAGCCCTGCACACACGATGGCGTCGCAACCGCGCGCGGTCTCGACCGTTTGCCGCAGCCAGGCTGCGGCTTGCACGTTGGCGATGTTCGCGAGCGCCTTGGCGGCCGCGCCGGGCCGGTCGCTCGGCGCCACGACGTTGGCAATGGCCCCGCCGGTGCCCAACGCGCCGCGGATGTCGCCTGCCAATGCATGCGAGCGCACGCCGAGCCGCTGCGCGGTGCTCAGCGTGGATGCGTCCGCCAGCAGCACCGAGGCGTGGCCCGCGTTGTCGAGCGCATGGCACAGCGCCGCGAGCGGGCGGGTATCGCCCTCGGTGCCATAGGTAACGACGGCGATCTTCATGCGCGCTTTCTCCGCAGTGGCTTGCCGGCGGCACGGGCGCCGCCGACAAAGATTTCGACAATGACCGCAAACTCGTCGCCGAGCGCCAGGCCCGGTTGTGTGAGCCATCGCATCAGCGCGCCGAAGTACAGGTGGTGCAGCAGCGAAGCCAGGTGCTCGGCGGGCAGGTCGGCGCGCAGTGTGCCGTCTTGCTGCGCCTGTGCGATCAGCAGCGCAAAGAGCCCCGCGAGGTCGCGCGGGCGCCCTTGGGCATCGCCGGCGTCGAGCTCGTCCTCGATGTTGAGAAAGCGAAACCGGAAGTAGTCGAGCAGGTAGGCCCGGTAGCGCTCCGACCATTCGGCCGACGCGTCGAGCAGCTGCATCAGCCGCGACTCGAAACTGCCGGGCTTCTCGGCCAGCCGGCTCAGCCGCTGCGTGTCCGCCGCCAGTTCCTTGTGCACCCAGTGCGCGAGGATCGCCTCCTTGGTTGGAAAGTGGTTGTACAGCGTGCCCTTGGCCACGTCGGCCTGCAGCGCAATCTGTTCCATCGTGGTGGCGTTGTAGCCGTCGGTTTCGAAGAGCCGCATGGCAGCGGTTGCCACGCTGTCGAGCGTTTGGGCGCGGCGCCGCTCGCGCCTGCCTGTAGGTTCTGCGTCTGCCAAAGGTTAGCCACTGAAATATGAACGTCGTTCAAGTTTATACGATGTTCATATTTTGCGACCAGAGCCGGCCGGATGCGGGAGATCCGAGGCTGGTGTCCGCCCGCGGCACGGGATATAAGACATTTTTTCTGGGAACCGCATCGCCATGCCAAGCCAAACCGCCTCGGTCTCAAGCGCAACCCTTTTGCAGGACACGGCGCCGATCGTCGAGCAGTTGCCCGCCGCAATTTTTTGCAAGGACACCGCGGGACGGTTCGTCTTCGTGAATGAACGGTTCAGCCAGCTCAAGCGCACTTCGGCGGACCGGATCCTGGGCCGCACTGCCACCGAGATCGCCTCTTCCGAAGCGGCACAAGAGCCGGATTCGCCGTGGCGGCTGGAGCTCGCCGAGCGTGAAGACCGGCAGCACGCGCAGATCATCCAGACGGGGCAGCAGCTCGAGCGCGATGAGGTTCTTTCTGGCGCGGGCGGACAGCCGCCGCAGACCTGGCAGGTGGTCGAATCCGCGGTGCTGGGCCCGGGCGGGGCGGTCATCGGCAGCCAGGGGGTCATGCTCGACGTGACCCGGCGCCACCGGGAAGACGAGATGCTGGCCAACGAGCGCGATCTTCTTCGCGCGCTCCTGGACAACTCTCCGGACCACATCTACTTCAAGGACGGGCAGTCCCGCTTCATCAAGACCAGCACGGCCCAGGCCCTCGAGTTTGGAATGTCCACGCCCGAGGGGCTGGTGGGAAAGTCCGATTTCGACGTCTTCTCCGAAGACCATGCACGGCCGGCCTTCGAGGACGAGCAGGAGATCATCCGCACGGGCCTGCCGATGATCGGCAAGGTGGAAAAAGAAACCTGGATCGACGGGCGGCCCGACACCTGGGCGTTGACCACGAAGATGCCGCTGCGCAACCGCGCGGGCGAGATCATCGGAACCTTCGGCATCACCAAGAACATTTCGGACCTGAAGGAGGCCGAGCGCCAGATTGCCGAGGTGCACAAGCAGCTGGTCGAGGCCTCGCACCTGGCGGGCATGGCCCGGATTGCCACCAATGTGCTGCACAACGTCGGCAATGTGCTCAACAGCGTGAACGTCTCCGCCGCGCTCATTCTTTCGCGCGTTCGTGCCTCCAAGGTGGCCGGGCTCGCGCGGGCGGTGCAGCTGCTGGATGAGCATGCGGATGACCTGGGCGCTTTCCTGGCATCCGACCCCAAGGGCAAGATGCTTCCCGGCTATTTGCGCCAGCTGGCTTCGGCGCTGGTGGCCGAGCAGGACGACGCCATCAGGGAACTTGCGGCGCTCAGCAAGAACGTGGAACACATCAAGGAGATCATCGCCGCGCAGCAGGCCCATGCCGGCGCGTCCAGGCTGCTGGAGAAGGTGCAGATCCGCGATCTGATCGAAGATGCACTGCGCATCAACGAAGAGGCACTGAAGCGGCGCCAGATGGCGATCGATAAAGAGATCGCTTCCGTTCCCGAGTTGCTGCTCGATCACGGGCGAATACTTCAGATTCTGGTGAACCTCATCAGCAACGCCGAGCAGGCCATGGACGGTGTGACCGACCGCGAGCCAAGGCTCACGGTGCGGGTGGACCTTACCCCGGCGCAGCGGCTTCGCATCTGCGTGGCGGACAACGGGGTGGGCATCGAGACGCAGACGCTGACCCAGGTGTTCGTGCACGGCTTCACCACCAAGAAGACCGGCCATGGGTTCGGCCTGCACAGCGCGGTGATTGCCGCGCATGAAATGGGCGGCACGCTCACTGCGCACAGCGAAGGGCCCGGCACCGGCGCGGCGTTCACGCTCGAGCTGCCGGTCGAAACCAAGGGAGCCGCCCCGCTCAGCGCAGGCTGAACAGCGCGGCCGCGTTGCCCCAGGCAATGCGTTGTGCCACGTCGGGCGGCAGGTCGCCAAGCCACGTGCGGTAGCCACGCATGATCTCGTCGTAGGCGCTCCAGCGCTGGTTGACCCAGGTGTCGGAGCCGACGACGAAGCGGTCGGGGTACTTGAGCAGAAGCGCGCGCCATTCGGGGCACAGCCTGCCGCCTTCGCAGGTGAGCCCGGGCCGGTAAGAGAGTTCGCCCATCAGCAGCGGATAGCGCTCCAGCAGCGCCTGCACCCGCTCGATCGGCGCGCCGCCGATGCCGGTGTGCGCCCAGATGAGGCGCAGCGATTGGCCCTTCGAAGGCGCATTGGCCATCAGCAGGTCGATTGCCACGTCGTCCACGTGCGCAAGCACCGCGAGCTTCTGCCGCTCCGCCAGAGCGATGAGCTTCCTGGCGACGGGGCCGTTGGCATTGGCGCTCTCATACAGGTGGAATTCGCCGATGCCGCGGTAGGGCCCGCTTGCGGTGCCGCGCGCCAGTTCGGTCTGCACCATCTCGTGGATGGTCTCGTCGCGGAACCAGTTGCTGTAGTCGTCGCGGTTGCGGTACAGGCGCACGAAGGGCACCACGGTAACGCCCGCCTCGCGGGTCTCGCGCGCCGCCGCCAGGGTTTGCGTGCCTGCGTTGGGCCGGGAGTTGGCGATGATCGCCTTCACGTTGTTGCGCTGCATGCGCGCGAGCGCCTCGGCTGGCGGATACGGCCCGGCATTGCCGTCCCAGGCTTCCTGGTTGTAGTGCAGGTGCGTGTCGAAAAGCGGGCCTGCGTAGGGTGTCTGCGCAAAGGCGAAAGGCACGGCAGCCGCCGAGCAGGCGGCCAGAAGCAAGGCTGCAATAGGCGCAATGGCTCTCATGGAATCCTCATGCGGGTGGAGGCCCGATTATCCGGGCCGCGGCGGCCTCGCACACGGGCTCGGCTGGGCTTATGCTGTGCGCAGATCACAACGCCCGATTTGCCCACCATGACCGATTTCCGTCCCGTCTTCGACAAGAGCTTCGGCAGCATTGCCGCCGACCGCCTGCCCGAACTGCTGCGCGCCATGCCCAAGGCCGAGCTGCACATGCACATCGAAGGTTCGCTCGAGCCCGAGCTGATCTTTGCGCTCGCGCAGCGCAACGGCGTGAGCATTCCCTATGCGAGCGTGGAGGACCTGCGCCGCGCCTACGCCTTCACCAACCTGCAGAGTTTTCTCGACATCTATTACGCCGGCGCCAGCGTGCTGCTGAAGGAGCAAGACTTCTACGACATGGCTTGGGCCTACCTGGAGCGCGCCGCGGCCGACAACGTGGTGCACACCGAGATGTTCTTCGATCCGCAGACGCACACGGCGCGCGGCGTGCCGATGGAAGTGGTAGTCAATGGCCTGCACCGGGCCTGCGTCGACGCGCTGCCCAAGCTGGGCGTGAGCGCGGCGCTCATCCTGTGCTTTCTGCGCCACCTGAGCGAAGAAGAAGCCTTCGAAACGCTGGAGCAGGCCCTGCCTTACCGCGACAAGTTCATTGGCGTGGGGCTCGATTCGAGCGAAGTGGGTCATCCGCCCGAAAAGTTTGCGCGCGTGTTCGCGCGCTGCCGCGAGCTGGGCTTGCGCCTCGTCGCGCATGCGGGCGAGGAGGGCCCGCCAGAGTACGTGTGGAGCGCGCTCGACGTGCTGAAGGTAGAGCGCGTCGACCACGGCGTGCAGAGCGCGAAAGACCCGGCGCTGATGAAGCGGCTTGCGCAAGACCGCATTCCGCTGACCGTGTGCCCGCTGTCGAACCTCAAGCTCTGCGTGTTCCCCGACCTGGCGCAGCACAACCTCGGCGCGCTGCTCGATGCGGGGCTGGTTGCTACCGTCAACTCGGACGACCCGGCTTACTTTGGCGGCTACATGAACCAGAACTTCACGCAGACCTTTGCGGCCACCGGACTGAATGTGCAGCAGGCCTGGCAGCTTGCGGCCAACAGTTTCGAAGGCAGCTTCATCGACGCCAGCGCCAAGCGCGCCTACGTCGACCGGCTCAACGCCGTCTTCGCAACTTTCTGACCGGCATCCGCGGCGGCACGTTGCCGCGGAACCAGCAGCGGCATTGCCACCAGCGCGCAGGCGCTGGCCGCAAGCCACACCAGCGCCCAGCCCTGCAGCGCGAGCAGGTGCGGAATGGAAAAGGGCGTGACAAAGCACACCAGGAACACGCTGGTGTTCGCCATGCCCAGTGCGGTGCCGGCGCGGGCCGCACCGGCCAGCGTGGCCAGCTCTGTGTAGGCCACGCCGTGCCAGGCCGATACGCAGACCCCGCTAGCCGCCAGCAGCACCACGAGCGCAATGCGCAGCGCCGCTGAATCGGCCGTGTGCGTGCCAGCCGCCATCACCAGCCCCGCAAGGGCCGCGAACAGCAGAACGCTCAGTGCACTGCAGGCGCGCAGATAGGCGGGGCGGTTGCGGCGGCGGTCGGTCCAGCGGCCGCTCCAAACGCGCATGACCATGGCGCCGATCTGTATGAGCACCATCGTGGCGGTGATGGTTGCAAGCCCGGCATGGCCGAAGTCGTGCAGGAACACGGTGCCGAAAGACAGCACCGCGAACTGCGGCGCGCACAGAATGCCGATGCCGGCCACGATGCGCCAGACGCGCGCGTCGCGCAGCGGGCCGCTCTGCGGTGAAGCCGACGCTTGTGCAGCCCCGGACTGGCTGCGCGGCGCAATCGGCGGCTCGTGCACCCAGGTCCAGCTCATCGCGGCGCTCAGCAGGCACAGCACCGCCAGCAGCCCGTAGAGCGCGGCAAAGCCGAAGTGCAGCGCCACAAAGGGCAACACCAGCGCGCCGATGCCGCCGCCCAGCGGCACGGCGGTCTGGCGGATGCTCATGGCGAGCCCGCGTTCGCCGGCCTCGAACCACGTCATCACCGCCCGGCCGCTCGCGCCGTTGACGCTCCCGCCGAGCAGGCCCACCAGCAGCAGCCCCGCGCCCAGCCAGCCCAGGCCGGGGATGTGCTGCGCGCTGGGGGCGGCCCAGAGCGCCATTGCCGCGAGTGCAACGGCGGTGCTGCCCAGGCCCGTCAGCAGCACCGGCCTGTCGCCCCATCGGTCGGTCAACAGGCCCCAGGGCAGTTCGCTCACCGCAATGCCCAGCCCCATGAGGCCGAGCACCAGGCCCAGCGTGGCGTTGTCGAGCTGGTAGCCCGTGCGCATGAGCACCGCGGTCATCGGAATGCCGCTGAAAGCCACGGAGAAGGCCGCGTTGGCGGCAACGCCCGCGGCCAGCACCTTCCAGCGGTGCGTGGGCGGGAACGAAGAGGAAGAGGTCGAAGCAGTCATGGCGGTGCAGTGTCCGCCGTTGCAAAGGTTTTGAAAATCAGAAAATAATGAGCCAACCGTTCGAAAAAACAGGACGAGTGCTGAAAGGTGAATCCATGTCACAGGTGATGTTCGATCTCGACGTGCTGCGCAGTTTTTCCACCGGCATTGCGCTCGGCAGCTATGCGCGCGCGGCCGATCGGCTGGGCCGCTCCACGTCGGCGGTGAGCGCGCAACTCAAGAAGCTCGAGGCGCAGGCCGGCACGGCGCTTTTTCGCAAGGCAGGCCGCGGCCTGGAGCTCACCGATGCGGGCGAAACGCTGCTTGCCTATGCGCACCGCATGCTCGAACTCAACGAAGAAGCCGGTGCCGCCATGCGCGGGGCGGACTTGCAAGGCTGGGTGCGGCTCGGCCTGCAGGAAGACTTTGGCGAAACGCTGCTGCCCGCCGTGCTCGGGCGCTTTTCACGCGCGCATCCCAAGGTGCGCATCGAGGCCTGCGTGGCGCGCAGTGCCGAGCTGCGCGAGCGGCTCGAGCTTCGGCAGCTCGACCTGGCGCTGGTGTGGGACACCGGCGAGCAGATGACGCCGCACGGCGAGCGCGTGGCACGGCTGCCGCTGCAGTGGATCGGCCCCAGGGCGCCCGATGCGCTCGACGCGCCCTGGTGGAAAGAGCGCGAGCGCCGCAGCGGCGCCCGCAAGACCAGGGAGCCGCTGCCGCTGGTGCTGCTCGATGCGCCGTGCCCGCTGCGCGAAATCGTCACCGCCGCGCTCGACCGCGCGGGCACGCCGTGGCGGCATGCGTTCACCAGCGCCAGCCTTGCGGCCTTGTGGGCGGCGACGTCGGCCGGGCTCGGGCTTTCGGTGCGCACGCCCTTCGGCCTGCCGGCGCATGTGCGCCCCATCGACCGCACGGCCGTGGGTCTTCCGGCGTTGCCGCAGATGTCGCTCATGCTCTACCGCGCGCAGGCCGCGGCCGAGACGCCGGTGGAGCGGCTCGCCACGCTGCTGATGGAGGCCGTGCGCCAGCATGTGCAGCTGGAGCCGGCGCAGCTTCACTGAGCGGCCCCCGCTAAAATCCTCTCCCCGCAGCAGGGCGTCCCGGCCGGCTGCGGGTTTTTGCTTTTCCGGGGCCATGTAGAGGACCACCATGTACAAAAACCTCGCGGGCCGCGCCGTTCTGGCGTGGGCAGCCGCCTGTTTTTTATCTCCCGCTTTTTCGCAACCGCAGGCTCCCAAGGAGCCGCTGAAGATCGGCTTCGTCTACGTGACGCCGGTTACCGATGCCGGCTGGGTGCGCCAGCATGAAGAGGGCCGCAAGACTGTCGACGCGGCGCTCGGCGGCAAGGTCAAGACCACCTTCGTCGAGAACGTGCCCGAGGGGGCCGATGCCGAGCGCGTGATCCGCGACCTTGCGCAGCAGGGCAACCGGCTGATCTTCACGCCCAGCTTCGGCTACATGGAGCCGACGCTCAAGGTGGCGCGCGACTTTCCCGATGTGAAGTTCGAATCGGTCACCGGCTACAAGGCCGCGCCCAACGTGGCAACGGCCAACGCGCGCTACTACGAAGGCCGCTATCTCGCAGGCATTGCGGCCGGGCGCATGACCAGGACGAACGTGGCCGGCTACGTGGCGGGCTTTCCGATTCCTGAGGTGCTGCAGGGCATCAATGCCTTCACGCTCGGCATGCGTTCGGTCAACCCGAATGCGAAGGTGGCGGTGGTGTGGCTCAACGAGTGGTTCGATCCGCCGAAGGAGCGCGATGCGGCCATGGCGCTGTTCAACCAGAACGCCGACGTCGTCGCCTTTCACACCGGCTCCACGGCGGTGATGGCCGCGGCGCAAGAGCGCGGCAAGATGGCCGTGGCCTACCACTCCGACATGCGCAAGATTGCACCCGATGCGCAGATCGTCGCGGTCACCCACCAGTGGGGCGGCTACTACACGCAGCGCGCGCAGGCGGTGCTCGACGGCAGCTGGAAGAGCGGCAACCTCTGGGGCGGCGTGAAGGAAGGAATGATCCGCGTCGGCGACTTCGGCACCAAGGTGCCCAAGGCCGTGCAGCAGGAGGTGCTGGCACGCCAACAGGACATTGCCGCGGGCAAGCTGCAGCCGTTTCGCGCGGTGGACGGCGATGTGCGCGACAACGAGGGCCGTGTCGTCATTGCGAAAGGTGCGCAACTGAACGACGAGCAGATCCTGAAGATGAACTGGCTTGCCGAAGGCGTGCAGGGGCGCGTCGCGCGTTAGGTCAGTCGCGCTAGCCCAGCCGCTCGACCACAAAGTCGACGAAGGTCCGAAGCTTGGCGCTGGGCCGGGCTTCGGGCAGCCGCATGATGTGAACCTGCCGTGTCGGCAGCTCCCACTTGGGCAGCAATCGAACCACCTGACCCGAGGCCAAGGCAGGGCCGAGCAATGCATCGGCCTGCACGATCACCCCCACGCCCGCAATCGCCGCGGCCAGCAGCGCCTGGCCGTTGTTGGTGCTGAGCGGGCCGCGCACCGGCACATGCACCGTCTGGCCGTTGCGCGTGAAGCGCCATGAATGGTTCGGCCCCCACGCCGCGAAGCCCAGCAGCGGAAAAGCTTCCAGTTCGGACGGGTGCTTTGGAAGCCCGTGGCGCGCAACCCAGGCGGGGCTTGCCACCGCGAACATGCGGGCCAATGCGAGCGGCCGCGCAATGAGCCGTTCATCGACCGCGGCCCCCGAGCGGATGCCGCAGTCGAAGCCCTCTTCGGCCAGATCGACCACCCGATCGTTGAGGTTCAAGTCCACCTTCACCTGCGGGTAGGCCGCGATGTACTCGGCAATGACGGGTGTGAGGCGGTGCGCGCCATAGGCGACGGGCGCTGTCACGCGCAGCACGCCCTGCGGCATGGCGCGCAGCGACTCGGCCACGCCGTCGGCCGTGTGCACGCTCGCGAGCACGTCGCGGCAACGCTCCAGGTAAGCGGCACCGATTTCGGTAAGGGCGTGGCGCCGCGTGGTGCGCTCCAGCAGGCGGGCGCCGAGCTGATCCTCGAGCGCGCGGATGTGCTTGCCGACCATCACGGCCGAGAGATCGAGCGCTTCGGCGGCCGCGGCAAAGCTGCCCGCGTCAACCGTAGCGACGAAGACTTCCATGGCGCGCAGCTTGTCCATATTAAGAACTATGAGTTTCGAATTGCCGAACCGGATGGCAATTTATCGAACTATCCATTCGCAAAACAATGGGACCTTCTTGATTCACTTGGCGAGGTTTTCATGAAGGTTCTTGTTGTGGGCGCGACGGGCGCCGTGGGCAGCGCAGTAGCGCAGGCGTTGACCGGGCGCGGGCACGAGGTAGTGCGTGCAGGCCGCACGCGCGGCGACCGGCAGGTCGACATCACGAGCGACGCGAGCGTCGAGGCGCTGTATGCCGCTGTAGGGCGCGTCGACGCGATCGTTTCGGCGGCTGGCGGGCTGTTCTTCGGGCCGCTTGCCGAAATGCGGCCGGCCGATTTCAACATCGGCCTGCAGGACAAGCTGCTCGGCCAGGTGCGCCTCGCGCTGCTGGGCCAGCACGTTCTGGCAGATGGCGGCTCGATCACGCTGACCACGGGCGTGGCGGCCGACGATCCGGTTCGCGGCGGAGCCAATGCGGCTGCCGTGAATGCGGCGGTCGAGGGTTTCGTGAAAGGCGCAGCCATCGAACTGGCGCGCGGCCTGCGCATCAATGCGGTCAGCCCGACGCTGCTGACCGAATCGTTGGCGGCGTATGGCGCGCTCTTTCCGGGCGTCGAAACCGTACCGGCTGCGCGAGCGGCGCTTGCTTATGTGCGCAGCGTCGAAGGCCCACTGACTGGGCGCGTGTTTCGCGTGTGGCAATGAGCAGGCGCACGCGATGGGCCGGCGCACTGCTCGCGCTCGCCACGGCGGCCGCCACCGCCGCACCGCCCGCCGTACAGGCGCTGCCCGAAGACTGGTATCCGGAAAGTGTCGCCATCGGGCCTGACGGCGCGTTCTATGTCGGCAGTTGGCGCCAAGGTGCCGTCGCCCGGTTGAAGCCGGGCGTCGCGCCGAAGGCCGAGGTGCTCGTGAAGCCCGGCGCCAACGGCCTGGCGAACGGGCAGGGCGTGCTGGTCGATGCGAAACGCCAGGCCCTGTGGGTCTGCTCGGGCAACAGCGGCTTCACCACCGTGCCGCAGACGCCGAGCGCCCTCAAGCGCTACGACCTCGCCACGGGCGCGCCGCGCGCAAGCTACGCAATGCCCGATGCGGGCTACTGCAACGATCTTGCCCAGGACGCGCGCGGCAACATCTACGTGACCGATTCCTTCCACCCGCGCGTGTTGCGGCTCGCGCCCAATGCGACCGCGCTCACGGTCTGGAAGGAAAACCCGGCACTGGCCGGCGAAGGGCCGTACAAGGGTTTGAACGGCATTGCGATCGATGGCGGGCGCGACATCTATGTAAGCCTCGTAGCCGCCGCATCGCATCTGCTGCGCATTGGTTTGAACGCCGATGGCGGGCCCGGCGAAGTCACCCGCATCGAGGCGCCGCGCATGATGAAGAACGTCGACGCGATCCGGGCCTGGAAGCCCGGGCGGCTGGTGCTGTTCGAGAGCAATGCCTTCGGCGACGGCCCCTACGGTGGGCAGGTCACGGTGGCGCGCATCGACGGCGCGAAACTGGCGCTGCAAACAGTGGTGGCGGGGCTCAACGACCCGTCTTCGGGCGCGGTGCTGCGCGACCGGGTCTACTTCATCGAATCGAAGTACCCGCTGCTGACCCGGCGCAAGGACGGCGAGGCGGCCGTTCCGCTCGGCGTTCCTTTCGACATCCAGTCGCGTGCCCTGCCGCCGGATTGAAGTGGGGACGGCATATAGCACTCATACGCGCATGGAAATTGCGGCGCTGCGGGGCTGGTTTACCCTCCGCAGCAACGATGAAAAAAGCCTACCGCGCCTCCCTCCTTCGATTCGACGACGCCGGACTGCCCGTTTTCGATGAAGACGGCCTGCTGGTCGTCGCCGCCGACAGCGCCGGCCGCCAGCGTGTGCTCGACGCCGGCAGCCACGCCGCCGTGTCGCCGCGCCACCCCGATGCGGAGCTGACCCACCTGCCGGGCCGCATTCTCGCGCCGGGCTTCGTGGACATGCACATCCACTTTCCGCAAACGGACATCATCGGTTCGCCCTCGCCGGGGCTCCTGCCCTGGCTCGAGAACTACACCTTTCCGGCGGAAGCCAAGTTCATCGACCCGGCGCACTCGAACGAAGTGGCCGACGTGTTCTTCGACGAACTGCTGCGCAACGGCGTCACCACGGCGCTGACCTTTGCCACGTCGCATGTGGCGTCGGTCGATGCCTTCTTCGAGGGCGCCCAGCGCCGGGGCCTGCGCATGATCAGCGGCAAGGTGCTGCAGGACCGGCATTCGCCGGACGGCGTGCGCGACGAGACCGAGCAGAGCCTCATCGACTCCGAAGCGCTGATCCGCAAGTGGCACAACACCGGCCGCCTGGGCTACGCCATCACCCCGCGCTTTGCACCCGCGAGCACCGACGCGCAGATGCGCGGCGCCGGCGAGTTGGCCGCCAAATACGCGGACACGTGGATCCAGTCGCACGTGGCCGAAAACCGCGACGAGGTGGCGTGGGTGCGCGAGCTGTATCCGCAGGCGCGTTCGTACCTCGATGTGTATGCCGGCTTCGGGCTGATGCGCGAACGCGCCGTGTATGCGCACTGCATCTACCTGGACGACACCGACCGCGAGCTGCTGCGCGACACCCGAACGGCCGCCGCGGTAAGCCCCACCAGCAACCTGTTCCTGGGCAGCGGCTTCTTCGACTTCGGCGCGGCGGACCGCGTCGGCTACCCGTACGGGCTGGCCAGCGACGTGGGCGGCGGCACCAGCTTCAGCCCCTTCCACACCATGATGGCGGCCTACTACGTGGGCCGCGAGGGCCAGACCAAGACCGGCCTGAGCATTGCGCCTTCGCAGCTGTGGTGGCGCCATACCGGCGGCGCGGCGCGCGCGCTGGGGCTCGAAGGCGTGATCGGCAACCTGCAGCCCGGCTGCGAAGCCGACTTCCTGGTGCTCAACCCCCAGGCCACGCCTTTGATGGCGCGCAAGGCCGCCCGCGCGAACAACCTGGAGGAGCTGCTGTTCTCGATGATCGTGCTGGGCGACGACCGGCTGATCGAGCGGACGGTGATCTCGCAGGCGAAATAGGGATAGCTCGGTGGCACATGCCACAATTCGTGCCATTCCTCCCCGCAGCAGCATCAGCGACCGCATATGAGCATCAAGAGCGACAAATGGATCCGGCGCATGGCCGAGCAGAACGGCATGATCGAGCCTTTCGAGCCCGGCCAGGTGCGCGAGGCCGCCGGCCACAAGATCATCAGCTACGGCACCTCGAGCTACGGCTACGACATCCGGTGCGCGCCTGAATTCAAGGTTTTCACCAACATCCACAGCACCGTGGTCGACCCGAAGAACTTCGACGAGAAGAGCTTCGTCGACATGCACGGCGACTACTGCATCATTCCGCCCAACAGCTTTGCGCTGGCGCGCACGGTCGAATACTTTCGCATCCCGCGCAACGTGCTCACCATCTGCCTGGGCAAGAGCACTTATGCGCGCTGCGGCATCATCGTCAACGTGACCCCTTTCGAGCCCGAATGGGAAGGCTACGTGACGCTCGAATTCAGCAACACCACGCCGCTGCCCGCCAAGATCTACGCGGGCGAGGGTTGTGCGCAGGTGCTGTTCTTCGAGAGCGACGAGGTCTGCGAAACCAGCTACAAGGACCGCGGCGGCAAGTACCAGGGCCAGCGCGGCGTCACGCTCCCCAAGACCTGATTCACGTGATCTGACCGCTGGTTACGCAACCGGCGGCCGGGCCAAGTACCATCCTGCAGACGCCCGGCAAAACTGCCCGGCAAGGAGACTGCGATGAGATGGGAAGGCAACGAACAATCGGACAACGTCGAAGACCGCCGCGGCCAAGACGGCGGAGGCGGCGGCTTCATCGGGGGCCGCAGCATCGGCATCGGCACCATTGCGGTTGCGCTGATTGCCGGCTGGATCTTCGGCATCAACCCGCTCACGGTGCTCAGCCTGCTGAGCGGTGGCGGAGACCCCGCCCAGGTGCAGCAGCAACAGCAAGGGCCCGCACCCAAGCCACCGTCTGGCGACCGCGAGGCGGCCTTCGTCTCGACGGTGCTCAAGAACACCGAAGTGGTCTGGACCAACATCTTCCGGCAGAACGGCGGCAGCTACCAGCCGCCCCGGCTCGTGCTGTTTCGCGGAGCCACGCCCACGGCCTGCGGCACGGGGCAATCGGCCATGGGGCCGTTCTACTGCCCGGGCGACAAGAAGGTGTACATCGACCTCGGCTTCTACGACACGCTCAAGAATCAGCTCGGCGCACCCGGCGAGTTTGCGCAGGCCTATGTCATTGCGCACGAGGTGGGCCACCATGTGCAGGACGAACTCGGCGTGACCGCCAAGGTGGACGGCATGCGCGGCCGGTTGAGCCAGTCGCAGAACAACGCGCTGAGCGTTCGCGTCGAGTTGCAGGCCGACTGCTTTGCCGGCATCTGGGCGCACCATTCGCAAGAGTCGAAGAAGTGGCTCGAGCCGGGCGACATCGAGGCGGCCATGAACGCCGCGCAGAAGATCGGCGACGACGCCTTGCAGCGCTCCGCGGGCCGCGCGGTGGTGCCCGACAGCTTCACCCACGGCTCCAGCGCGCAGCGCCAACGCTGGTTCGGCGCGGGGTATCAGAGCGGCGACATCAAGTCCTGCGACACCTTCAACGCGCGCACGCTTTGAGCCTTGGCGCTCTGCAGGGCGCATGATCGTTGGGGTTGCAGCTATAAAATAAATAGCAATACGACTGGCGCGGACGTTGTCACGGCGCCGTCACTGCCATTTTTTGCGGCAATGCGACAATAGAAGGCTTAATGACAAGCTCCTTCTCCAATCTATCGCTGGCGGAACCGCTGGCGCGCGCCGTAGCCGAAATGGGCTACGAGACCATGACTCCCATCCAGGAGCAGGCCATTCCGGTCGTGCTTTCGGGGCAGGACGTGATGGGGGCCGCGCAGACCGGCACCGGCAAGACCGCGGCGTTTTCGCTGCCGCTGCTGCAGCGCATGCTCAAGCACGAGAACGCCTCCACCTCGCCCGCGCGGCACCCGGTGCGTGCGCTGGTGCTGCTGCCCACGCGCGAACTGGCCGACCAGGTGGCCCAGCAGGTCAAGCTGTACGCCAAGTACACCAACCTGCGCAGCACGGTGGTGTTCGGCGGCATCGACATGAAGCCGCAGACACTCGAGCTCAAGAAGGGCGTCGAAGTGCTG
Source organism: Variovorax paradoxus (assembly GCF_009755665.1). Taxonomy (NCBI): domain Bacteria; kingdom Pseudomonadati; phylum Pseudomonadota; class Betaproteobacteria; order Burkholderiales; family Comamonadaceae; genus Variovorax; species Variovorax paradoxus. The sequence goes on along the minus strand of NZ_CP046622.1, from coordinate 4,203,389 downwards.
GTGGCCACGCCGGGCCGGCTGCTCGACCACATCGAAGCCAAGAACGCGGTGCTCAACCAGGTGGAGTACGTGGTGCTCGACGAGGCCGACCGCATGCTGGACATCGGCTTTCTGCCCGACCTGCAGCGCATCCTGAGCTACCTGCCCAAGCAGCGCACCACGCTCTTGTTCTCGGCCACGTTTTCGCCCGAGATCAAGCGGCTGGCCAGCAGCTACCTGCAGAACCCCGTCACCATCGAAGTGGCGCGGCCGAACGAAACGGCTTCCACCGTCGAGCAGCACTTCTACAGCGTGAGCGACGACGACAAGCGCCGTGCGCTCAAGCAGATCGTCAAGCAGCGCGGCATCACGCAGGCCTTTGTCTTCGTCAACAGCAAGCTCGGCTGCGCACGCCTGGCGCGCTCGCTCGAGCGCGACGGTCTTCGCACCACGGCCCTGCACGGCGACAAGAGCCAGGACGAACGCCTGAAGGCGCTCGCCTCGTTCAAGGCGGGCGAGGTCGACCTTCTGGTGTGCACCGACGTCGCGGCCCGCGGGCTCGACATCAAGGACGTGCCGGCGGTCTTCAACTTCGACATTCCGTTCAACGCCGAAGACTACGTGCACCGTATCGGCCGCACGGGCCGTGCCGGCGCCTCGGGCCTGGCCGTGAGCTTTGCCAGCGGCGGCAACGATGCGCGCCTGGTGGCCGACATCGAGAAGCTGATCAAGAAGAAGATCGAGCTCGAACCCGTCGAGTTCGAAGAAGACAAGCCGCGCGGCCGCATCAACGACGGACGCCGCCACTGGCGCGAAGAGGGCGAGGCCGGCGACGCACGCGATGTGCTCGACCAGCCGCGCGAACGCAGCAGCATCGGCGCCGATGCGCGCCGCGGCGGCGGACGCCCGCATCGCGCGCCTTCCGCACCGCGCGATCCGTTCTTCGACAAGCCCTATGAGCCAGGCGAGCGCGAAGCCGCTCCCGACTGGGAAGCCGCCGCCAAGGCTGCGCCCGCGCGCGGCATCTCGAGCAACATCAAGACCAAGCGCAAGGTTGCGGCGCTGTTCAAGAGCGCCGAGACGAACTGACGAGGCTCGGGGGGGCGGCCTGCTTCGGCGAGGCCTCCCGTTCACACAAAGAGAAAGCCGGCGAATGCCGGCTTTCTCTTTGGGCCCTGTCGAGATTCACGGCTCGCGGAACTCTCATGCCTTTCGAGTCGACCACTTACGCGCGGAGCAATCATTGAGGATGGAACCGCTGTTTCACTAAAGCTGGAATTCCTAGGGTTTTGTCCCACTAACTTTGGAATTTAGCGGCTGAATTCGTTCCGAAGCCGAGCTACCTATCGAAGAAATCCTAGCCAGCCATCTGCAAACCGATCACGCCGCCGACGATCACCGCGATGCATGCCAAACGTGTCGCCGTAATAGGATCTCCGAGCAGGACGATGCCAGCGAGCGCAGTGCCAGCCGCACCGATCCCCGTCCAAACCGCATAGGCGCTTCCGACCGGGAGTTGCCGCAGCGCAGTGGAAAGCAGGACCAGGCTGCCGAGCAGCGCGGTGCCTGTTCCCATAGCAACCCAAGGCCGCTCCAAGCCGTTTGAATGCTTCAGCCCTACTGCGAAGACGATCTCGAGCAGGCCCGCCGCAACCACTAAGACCCAGGACATTCCAAGGCTCATGTCATCGACTCCGTGCGTCGTGCTTACGCATGGAGCAGATTGCCGTTCAGGGCTATGCGTACCGTACGCACGGTGAGCACCGCGAGGGCCACGCTCAGCACCGCTAGAAGCAGCACGGCAACCATCCAAAGTTGGCCAGTGCCCCGAGCGTCAGCGTACTTCAGGGCGGCATTGGCCAAGGCAGCCATGGGGAAGCTTATGGCCCACCAGGCCGGCGAGAATTTGATGCTGCGTCGGAACACCTTCGGTGCGATCACCACGAACAGGAACAGCGCAAAGTAGAAGAGCACGGAGGCAAAGCGGTCAACGCCACCCACGATGTTCGTATACGCGAGGAAGCCGACGGCAAAAGGGGCCACCAGGATCATCAACGAGGGTGTCATACCTTGCGCCAGCGGTTCCCGATGCACAAGCCGTCGCACGATCAGCACGAAGAGGACCAGCGCCAAGACCCCACCAACCGCGCCCGCGAGCAGGTTGATCTCGGGCGCCCAAGCCATGGGCATGTGCGCACCCGTCACAGCGATGTCAAGGGTGGCAACGCCGGGAATCAACCAAGCCGGGACCGCGTGCGTGTCGTCCACACTGCCCTTGAGAAGGCGGGAGGCCACAACGAAACTGAGCCAAAAGGTCGCGAGCACGCCGACCGTCCATATCGCGCGCGCTGCCATCTCGCTGTACGGTCCCACCACAGCAGATAGCAGAAGGATCGAGATCGCGATCGTCCCGAAGAAGTTACCGGCCACCGGGTGATTGAATTCCGCTTGCACGGCGGCTCGATACCGGGTGAGCTTGACCAGATAGCCCAGCACGATCAACACAAAAATGCCGAGCGCAAATGCGCCGATGGCTTCACCGATGAAAGCCGGCACACCCAGGCTACTGTGCGCAAGGCGCCATGCCAGTGCCAGACCGGAGAGGCCCATCACCGAGGCGAAAAGACTTACGGGGAGGTTTCTCACAGAGACCCCGGTTGGCGGTGAATAAACCGGAAACGTTGTGTCTGGGGGGACGGTCTCACCTCCGGGGAGGCTGTTCACAAAAGCCTCAGTTGGCGGTGAGTAAACCGGAAACGTTGTGTTTGAGGGAACGGCTTGCATGAATAGCTCCTTGGCTGAATATGTTGATATGGGAATTTTCAGCCATACTTTCTGCATCGTTTTCTCTTTAGCCGGCGTTTTCTGCCAATGAGTCAGCCTTCACAGCCATGCGTATCGCCATCCTTGCTTTCCCCCGTGTGCAACTCCTCGATGTTGTGGGGCCTGCCGACGTATTTGCCGAAGCTTCACGTCAGCTTGGCCAGCCACGCGCGTACCAAATCCAGGTGATCGGCACAGTGCCAGGAATGCTTAAAAGCAGCAGCGGGCTGCGGCTTGCGGTGGACGCAACCGTCGCAGAGCATCGCGGCCCCATCGATACTTTGCTCGTTGCCGGCAGCCCTGATGTTGCGGAGGTCGCGACGGACACCGAATTGCACGAATGGCTCCGACGTCAAGCACACACGGTCCGCCGGTTCGGTTCGGTCTGCAGCGGCGCGTTTGTCCTCGCGGCCGCGGGCCTTCTGGACGGTAAACGTGTGGTCACCCACTGGAACGCCGTAGAACGCTTGGCCGCCCAGTACCCGAAAGCCAATGTCGAGCCGGACGCCATCTACGTGAAGGATGGCAAGCTCTTCACCTCCGCAGGCGTCACAGCCGGGATGGATCTCGCTCTCGCAATGGTGGAAGAGGACCATGGACGCGAGCTAGCTTTGCGCGTTGCGCGTGAGCTAGTGATGTTTCTGAAGCGGCCAGGCGGACAGAGCCAGTTCAGTGCACATCTGGCAGCACAAACGTCGGAACGTTCGAGCGTTCGGCAGGTCCAGGACCATGTGCTTTCGCAATTGAAAGACGACCTCTCCGTTCCGACGTTGGCAGCCCGCGCCGGCATGAGCGAACGCAACTTCGCTCGAATTTTCAGAAGTGAGACAGGCACTACGCCTGCGGAGTTCGTCGAGAACGCGCGCATTGACGCTGCGCGCCGCCTCGTCGAGGAATCGGATTTGCCTGCAAAGCGCCTTGCCGACGAAGTCGGATACGCGAATGTCGATGCGTTCAGGCGTGCCTTCAGCCGGCGGCTCGGCGTGAGCCCGGGCGAATATCGCCGTCGATTCGCAAAGTAGGGCGGTGGCCTAGCGGTGGACAAAGCCTTCGAACGAATGTTGGTGAGCCCGCGGCGGTTCCAAACTCAGTGAAAAAAGTTCCATTCCCGGTGAAACACGACAGGCCCACCGGCCGTGCGAAACACTCAGATCACGTGAAAGTGATGCGTCCCATCGCGCGCCAGTTGTGCCACCAGCCCGAACTCCCAATCCAGATACGCCTGCATCGCTTCGGCGGGCGCATCCGTGCCTTCGTAGGGCCGGCGATAACGGTCGGTGCGCGGCACGGCCAGCCGCGTCTCGCCCGATTCAGCCTCCAGGCCCGCGGCAAACCATGCCGCATTGCCGCCGGCCAGCACCAGCACTTCTACATCGCGCTGGCCGCGCGCGTCGAGCAACGCGCGCAGGTCGGCCGCGGCATAGCGCGCGAGCAGGCTGCTGCCGCAGGTGAGCACATAGCGCTGCGACGGCGGAATGGCCGTGCTTGTGGCCTGCGGCAACTGTGCGCGAATGGCATACCAAGCGCCGGGGATGTGCCGCTTCACGTAGTTGGCGCTGGTGGTCACGTCGATCACCGCGGTGCCGGGCTGCGCCAGAAATGCTGCCAGCGCCTTCGGTTCGATCTCGGCGACGGCCGCTGCAACGGGGGGATAAACAGGGGAGGGCGCCGAGGTTTCGGTGAATGACGAAGCCGCGGGCACCGCATCGGGCACATACACTTCCCAGCCCATCTGCGCGAGCCACGACGCGCTCATCGATGCGCGCACGCCGTCATCGTCCGCCAGCACGATGCGCGCGCCGCGCACCGGCACCTGGTGGTCGGTTTCTTGCACCAGCTGCCCGCCGGGTGCACTCGCAAAGCCGGGCAGGTGCCCGGCCTCGTATTCCTCGGGCGTGCGCACGTCGAAGCGGTACAGCGTGCGCTCCGGGGCTTCGAGTGTGTGCAGCGCGTCGAGCGCGATGCGCCGCACTCCGGCCTTGTCGGCCACGCGGCGTGCATCGGCATCAGCCTGTGCGCGGTGCGCACCGGCCACCGCGTTGGGCGCTCGGCGGCTGGCGCCATGGTCGAGCACCTGCCCCGCGAGCTTCCAGCCGATGGTGCCGTTGCGCAGGGCAGCCACCGGGTTCGGAATGCCCGCATTCACCAGCGATTGCGTGCCGATGATGCTGCGCGTGCGGCCCGCGCAATTGACGATGACTTGCGTGGCCGGGTCGGGTGCGAGCTCCCGCACGCGCAGCACCAGCTCCGCGCCGGGCACGCTGGTGGCCGAGGGAATGCTCATGGTCTGGTATTCGTCGAAGCGGCGCGCATCGACCACCACCACGTTCGCCTTGCCGTCGACCAGCGCCTTCACCTCGGGCGCGGAGAGCGAGGGCGTATGCCGCTCGTGCTCGACCAGTTCGCCGAAGGACTTGCTCGGCACGTTCACGTCGCGGAACAGCTCGCCGCCGGCCGCGCGCCAGCCTTCGAGGCCGCTTTCGAGCAGGTGCACGTTGGTGTAGCCCAGCGCAGCCAGCGTTTGCGCGGCGAGCGGCGCCAGGTCGATGCCGTCGTGCGTGCCGTAGAGCACGATGAAGGTGCTGCGCCGCGGAATGCGCCGCCAGGCTTCGATCTCGATGCGCGAGAGCGGCAGGTTCGCGGCCCACAGCGGATGCTCCTGCGCGAAGGGATCTTCCTCGCGCACGTCGAGCAGCGCGGTTTCTTCGCGGGCGAGCAGGCGCGCGCGCACGGCGGCAGAGGGCAGCAGGGGAAAGGCGGTGGTTGTCGTCATGCGGATGTCGATCGGAGTTCGGCGGAGCGGTCCCACAGGTTGGGAAGAAGCGTGTTGGAGTAGCCCGAAACAAAGGGCTTGCGTCCGCCCTCTGCGGGGTAAGTATGCCGCCGCACGGCGCCGATGTTGGCGCCGTAGACGTGGATGCTGATGGAAACGCGGTCGTCATGCGCGTTGTGCACGCGGTGCAGGTCACCGACGGTGGGCGACACAGCCTCCACTTCGCCGGCTTCGAGCCGCACGGCCTCGCCTTGCGGCCGGGCCCGGCCGTCGTCGCCAATTGCGTAGCCCTGGCTGTATTCGGCTCCTCGCAGCATGCCGATCAGGCCCCACACCGTGTGGTCGTGCACCGGCGTGGCCTGGCCCGGCCCCCACACAAAGCTCACGACCGAGAAGCGCTCGGTGCTGTCGGCATGCAGCAGAAACTGCCGGTAGTGCACAGGGTCGGGCTGCGCGAAGGCATCGGGCAGCCAGTCGTCTCGCGCGACCAGCGTGCGAAGCAGCGCTCGGCCTTCGGAAAGAATGCGCGGTTCGTCGGGTGCGCTGTCGAGCAGCCGGCCGAACGCGCCGACGAATTCACGCAGCGGCGCAATGGCGGCAACCTCGGGTGCGGTCATGCCGGCCGTTTCCAGAGCTGCGCATCGGTGATGGCACGCACGTCCACGCGCAAGGGCAAGATGCCGTCGCGCGCGGAGCGGTCGGCCACCGCCTGCAGTGCAACGATGTCGGCTTCGGCCACCGGCCGGCCCGTGACCGAGGCTCGCGCCGTGATGATGCGGGCCGACTCGATCGGCAGCCGCGTGAGTTGGCTGTAGGCCTGCGCATAGGCCTCTGGGTTGGCAAGCGCCCATTCTCCCGCGCGCGCCAGCCGGTCCAGAAACTGCACGATGGCAATGCGCTTGGCGGGGTCCGCCAGCGAAGGCTCGCTGGCGGTGATGAAGCCCAGGGCCGTGTTGATGCCGCGTCCGTCACGCAAGATGCGCCCGCCCTGCTGCAGCGCAATGGTGTAGTAGGGGTCGAAAACGGCCCAGGCATCGATCTGCTTCGACGCAAAGGCCGCGGCCGCATCCGTCGGCAGCACGAACTTCACCCTGACCTCGCTGCGCAGCACGCCGGCTTCTTCGAGCGCGCCATACAGCTGGTACTGCGAAATGCTGCCGCGCGCGGACGAAACGATGACTGTCTTGCCGCGCAGGTCGGCCACGGTTCGCAGCGGCGAATCGGGCTGCACCACAATGCCCAGCGCATCGGCCTTGCCCACGCGCGTGGCAACGATCTTCAACGGTGTGCGGCCGACGGCCGCGGCAAGCACCGGCAGGTCACCGGCCACCGCGGTATCGACCGCCGCACTGCGCTGCGCTTCGAACAGCGGCGCCGCGCCCTGGAAGTTGGCCCAGCGATACGCGAAGGGCACGCCCTCGAGCGCTTTCGATGCCTCGAAGAGGGCACGCAGGCCTCCGGCCTGGTCGCCGAGCACCAGCGTGGTCTGCGGTTGCTGCGCCCCGGCGCGCATGGGGCCGGCAGTTGCCAGGGCAAGTGCTGCGCCTTGCTTGAGCCAGCTGCGGCGCGAGGCTTTGGAGAAAAGGAGATCGGTCATGCGGCAGCTCCCGAAGACTGCAATGCGCGGGCGCCGGCCGCAATCAGTATGGCGTCGTTCTGCGGCGTGTGAATGCGGCTGCACAGCACGTCGCGGTGGTGCCGCTCCAGCGGGTTCTGCCGTGCGAGGCCGTGGTTGCCACTCAGCTGCAGCGCGATTTCGACTACGCGCACCGCGTTGTCCGTCACGGTGTACTTGAGCAGGCCGCTCTCGGTGGCCGGCTGGGCGTGGCCTTCGTCAACGGCGCGGGCCGCATCGTCGAGCAGCACGCGGTTGGTGCGCAGCAGCGCGGCAATTTCTCCCACGTGCTCCTGCACGCGCGGCAGGCTCGCAAGCGGCGCGCCCAGGCTGCCTGGCGCGCGCCGGTTCAGGAAGCCGGTCAACCAATCATTGGCGGCCTGCGCCACCGCGTCGTACAGGCTGCCGAGCAGCACGGTCATCCAGGCCTGCTGCGTGGCGTGCGCGTCGATGTCGGTCTGGCTGCCCGCGTCGGGGGCCCAATCGGCCGGGGCGCGCAGGTCGACCGCGTGGTCGAGGTCGATCGCGACGTTCTCGAACACCACTTCATGGCTGCCCGAGGCACGCAGGCCCAGGTGATCCCAGCTTGCGATCACGCGCACGCCGGGCGCATGGCGCGGCACCAGGAAAACGCCGGTGCGCGGCGCGGCTTCGTCGGTGCGTGCCCATACGGCAAGCCAGGAGAGCCCCTCGATGCCGGTCGTGTAGAGCTTGTGGCCGTCGATCTTCCAACCGTTGCCTTCGCGGCGCGCAACGGTCGCGGGCAGCCCGCCACGCGCCGGAGAGCCGAGCGCGGGCTCCACGCGCAGCGCATTGATGAGCGCGCCGTGCTCCACCGCGTCGCGCAGTACGCGCTCGCGCAGGTGCGGCGGCCAGCGGCTGTCGCTGCGCGCAAGTGCGTGGTGCTGCAGATAGGTCATCGTCAAGATCAACGCAGTGGCGGGTTCGCCGCGTGCCACTGCGGCAATCACGCGCCGCGCCGTTGCCAGCGTGGCACCGCCGCCGCCGTGCGCCGTGGGCGCTAGCAGGCCGACGAGGCCATGCGATTGCAGCGCGTCGAAGTTCTGGCGCGGAAAGGCGCCGCTGCGATCGTGGTCGGCTGCCGTGGCCGCGAACTGGGCCGACAGGCGCGCGAGAAGGGCGCCGTCGACCCGGGCCGGAGCGGCGTTTGCCGTTGGGAATTCGTTGGTGGCCGGCGGGCGGCGCAAGGGGAGTGCACTCATGGTTGCGCACAGTACCGGCCCCGCGCTGCGGCGGAAACGACGCATCCCGCATATGCAAACTCGTTTTTCTGCGTTCGCTTTTGTTGTGTGCGCCGGTACGGTCCGGTGCATGAAACCTGAATTCCCATTCGATCGGCGCCGCCTGCTGCAGGCCGCCGCCTGGAGCGCCATGGCTGCTGCAGCCGGCGCTGCGCGGGCTGCGGCACCGGCACGCGACCTTTCCGGCGTCACCTTGCGCGTGGGCACCTACAAGGGCCTGTGGAGGCCGCTGCTCACGGCCTCGGGCCAGGCCGACACACCCTACAAGATCGACTGGCGGGAGCTCAACAACGGCGTGCTGCACATCGAGGCCATCAACGGCGACGCGCTCGACCTGGGTTCGGGCAGCGAGATTCCGCCGGTGTTCGCGGCGCGCCAGAAATCCAGCGTGAAGCTGGTGGCCGTGACGCATGAAGACCTGAACAACCAGGCCACGCTCGCGCGCAAGGATTCGCCGATCCGCAGCATTGCCGACTTCAAGGGCAAGCGCGTGGGCTATGTGCGCGCCACCACTTCGCACTACTACCTGGCCAGGCAACTTGCCGAGGCGGGGCTTTCGTTCAGCGACATCCAGGCCGTGAGCCTGACGCCAGCGGATGGCCTGTCAGCCTTTGCGCGCGGCGATCTCGATGCATGGGCCATCTACGGCTACAACGGCCAGCTGGCACGCACGCAGTACGGCGCGCGCACCATCAAGACCGGCGTTGGCTATCTCTCGGGCAACTTTCCCATCTACGCCAATCCGCGCGCGCTGGACGACGCGCCGCGCCGCGCGGCACTGAGCGACCTGCTGCAGCGCCTGCAGCGCTCGTTCGCATGGATCAACGGCAACTTCCTGGCCTATGCGCGCGCGCAGTCGGCCGAGACGCGCGTGCCCATCGGTGACCTGGTCGAGCTCTTCAACGGGCGCAGCGGCAACTACAGCCTGGGCCCCGTCACCGACGCGGTGGTGCGCAGCCACCAGGAGGTGGCCGACACCTTCCTGAAGATCGGCGTCCTCGACGGCCCCGCCGATGTGAAGCCTTTGTGGGACCGCAGCTTCGAGAGCGTACTGCGCCAGTCCGCCGCCTGAACAACCACGCACCCAACCTGAAAACACGAGGACACCATGAGCCAGAACGAAGTTGAATTCATCGGCATGATCCAAGGCCAGAAGGTCTCGGAGATCCATGCCGCCAAAGGCCCCGCCATCGACCGCGACTACGTGCGCGCCTTTGCGCAGGCGCACGAGAACGCGGGCTTCGACCGCGTGCTGGTGCCGCACCATTCCACCAGCCCCGACGCCACGCTGACGGTGGCCTACGCCGCCTCGGTCACCGAGCGCATCCACTTCATGCTGGCGCATCGCCCCGGCTTCGTGACGCCGACGCTGGCTGCGCGGCAGTTTGCATCCCTTGACCAGTTCAGCGCCGGCCGGCTTGGCGTGCACTACATCTCGGGCGGCTCCGACGAGGAGCAGCGACGCGACGGCGACTGGCTCGACCACGACCAGCGCTATGCCCGCACCGACGAATACCTGGAGGTGCTGCACAAGGTGTGGACCAGCGAGAAGCCCTTCGACCACGAGGGTGCGCACTACCGCTTCCAGAACGCGTTCTCGGAAGTGAAGCCGGTGCAGACGCGCAATGGAAAGCCGCATGTGCCGGTGTATTTTGGCGGTGCGTCGGAAGCTGCGATTCCCGTGGCCGGCAAGTACGCCGACGTGTATGCGCTGTGGGGCGAATCGCTCGACCAGGCGCGCGAACTCACGACGCGCGTGCGCGCCGAAGCTGCGAAGCATGGGCGCAGCGTGGGCTTCTCGGTGTCGTTCCGGCCGATCCTGGCGGAGACCGAAGAGGTCGCATGGGCGCGTGCTGACAACATCCTGGCCGAGACAAAACGCCTGCGCGTGGTGCAGGGCTACAACCGCGGCGGCCCGCAGCAGAGCGAAGGCGCCAAGCGCCTGCTGGCCGCGGCCGAGAAGGGCACGCGGCTCGACAAGCGGCTGTGGACCGCGGTGGCGCAGGAGATCGGCGGCCGCTCGAACAGCACGGCGCTCGTCGGCACGCCCGAGCAGGTGGCCGACGCATTGCTCGACTACTACGACTTGGGTGTGACCACCTTCCTGATCCGAGGCTTCGATCCGCTGGAGGACGCGACGGACTACGGACGCGAGCTGATTCCGCGCACGCGCGAACTGGTGGCGCAGCGCCTGCAGTCTCAACGCAAAGCCGCATGACCTGACTTTCTCCCTCCCCCTCTGGGGGAGGGCAGGGGTGGGGGCTGACGGCCTTCACGACACAGCAGCCTTGCGAGTGCCGCTTGCCTCCATCCCAGCCTTCCCCCAGCGGGGGAAGGAGCAACACCCAACACGAGGACATCTTTCATGAGTGCAGTTCTGTCGATCGACTGGGATGCCGGCTTCGCCCTCCAGCGCAACCCGAACCCGCAGCAAAAATACTGGTTCGACCCCATCCCGCCGCGCACCAGCGTGCAGGCCGAGCGCCGCCACAGGCAGGAGCGCCTGGCGGGCGCCTTCCGCCTGTTTGCGCGCTTCGGCTTTGCGCAGGGCCTGGCGGGCCACATCACCGCGCGCGATCCGGAGCTCACCGACCACTTCTGGGTCAACCCGCTGGGCATTCACTTCTCGCGCATCAAGGTGTCCGACCTGCTACTCGTCAACTCGAAGGGCGAGACCGTGATCGGCGACAAGCCGCTCAACAAGGCGGCCTTTGCCATTCACGCCGCCATCCACGAGCACAACCCGAAGATCGTTGCGGCCGCCCACACGCACTCGACCTACGGCAAGGCATGGTCCACGCTGGGCCGCAAGCTCGACACCATCACGCAGGACAGCTGCGTGTTCCATGAAGACGTGGCGCTGTTCGATGACTTCACCGGCATGGTGGTCGACACCAGCGAGGGCGATCGCATTGCCCAGGCGCTGGGCGACAAGAAGGGCGCCATTCTCAAGAACCACGGCATCCTGACGGCGGGCCCCACGGTGGAGGCTGCCGCGTGGTGGTACATCGCGCTCGACAACGCCTGCCACACGCAACTGCTGGCCGAGGCGGCCGGCAAGCCGCAGCCCATCGACGAAGCCACCGCGCGCCACACCCACAGCCAGATCGGGGGCCCGGAGGGGGCCATCCACTCTTTCGACAGCCTCTACCAAGGCCTGGTCGAGGCGGAACCCGAACTGCTGGACTGACGACAAAAAACCAACGGAGTTCTCGATGACCTCATCCCTTTCACGCCCCGTATCGCGCCGGGGTGTCCTGCGCGCCGGCGGCGCCGCCGCCGTGGTCGCCTCCGGCGGGCTGATCGCCTCGCAGGCCTTCTCGCAGCAAGCGCGCAAGCTCACCTTTGCATGGAACGCCGCCGCGTTCTGCCTGTCGCCCGTGGTGGTGGCGCAAGAGCGCGGCTACTTCGAACGCAACGGCCTGCAGGTGGACCTGATCAACTACACCGGCTCCACCGACCAGCTGCTGGAGTCGCTTGCAACGGCCAAGTCCGATGCGGCGGTGGGCATGATCCACCGCTGGCTCAAGCCGCTGGAGTCGGGTTTCGACGTGAAGATCGTCGGCAGCTCGCATGGCGGCTGCGTGCGGCTGGTGGGCGCGAAGAGCGCCGGCGCGACCAGCCTTGCAAGCCTCAAGGGCAAGATCATCGGGGTGTCGGACATCGCGAGCCCCGGCAAGAACTTCTTCTCGATCCTGCTTGCGAAGAACGGCATCGATGCCGACAGGGACGTGACCTGGCGCCAGTACCCGGCCGACCTGCTCGACATTGCGGTGCAGAAGGGCGAGATCCACGCCATCGCCGACGGCGACCCGAACGTCTACCTGATCGAGAAGCGCAACAAGGGCGCCTTCGTCGAGATTGCGAGCAACCTCTCCGGCGAATACAAGGACAAGGTCTGCTGCATCGTGGGCGCCCGCGGCGAACTGGTGCGCAAGGACAAGCCGACCGTCGCTGCGCTCGTGCGCGCCATTGCGCAGGCGTCGGACTACGTGGCCGAGAACCCGAACGAATCGGCCAAGCTCTTCGCCAAATATTCGCCCAAGGTGCCGGTGGAAGACCTGCGCGCGCTGCTGGGCACGCTCACGCACAACCATCATCCGCTGGGCAAGAACCTGCGCAACGAGGTCGAGTTCTATGCGCGTGATTTCCGCGGTGTCGGCGTGCTCAAGAAGACCACCGACCCGGTGCGCTTTGCCGAACACGTTTCTTTCGATCCGCTGGCATGAGCACCCCAGACCCCGCATTGGGCTTCGATTCCCTCCCCTTCCGGGGGAGGGCCAGGGTGGGAGCCGCGGCGCCAGAACGCGCACCTGCTCCCGCATCGACATCGCCCCGTATCCAAACGGCCCTGCCCATGTGGCGCATCGGCTTCGCCGCCGCTGCGACATGGCTTGCGCTCGGCCTGCTCACCATCTACTGGCCGAACCAGGCCGTGGGTTTCAGCGACTGGGCCTACACCGATGAGTTCGGCATTGCAGCCATTGCCGTCGGTGCGCTGCTCCTTGCCGTCGCATTGCTCGGCCCGCGCGCCGGCCGTGCCTCGCGCCTGCTCCGGCCCGCCGGCCCCTGGCTGGTTGCGCTGCCCGTGCTCTTCGCCATCTGGGAGATTGCGACGGCCAAGCTCGCGCTGCTTCCCACGCCGTTCTTCGCGCCGCCGCAGAGCCTGGTCGAAACCTACATCGACGATTGGCGCCGGCTCGGCGAAAGCCTGCTGCACTCGGCAAGGTTGCTGGCGCACGGCTTTGTGCTGGGTGCGCTCGCGGGCTTTCTCACGGGCGTGACCATCGGCTGGTCGCGCATTGCGGGCTACTGGGTGCATCCGGTGCTGCGCTTCCTGGGGCCGGTGCCGGCTTCGGCGCTGCTGCCGCTCGCGTTCTTCTTCTTTCCGTCGAGCTATGCGGCCGCGGTGTTCCTGATTGCGCTGGCCACGGGCTTTCCGGTGGCGGTGCTCACTTGGTCCGGGGTGGCGGGCGTCAACCGCAACTACTACGACGTGGCGCGCACCATGGGCGCGAGCGAGCGCTTCCTGGTGCTGCGCGTGGCCATTCCGGCTGCGCTGCCGCAGGTGTTCGTGGGCCTCTTCATGGGGCTTGGCGCAGCGTTCTCGGTGCTCGTCACGGCCGAGATGATGGGTGTGAAGGCCGGGCTCGGCTTCTATCTTTCGTGGGCGCAGGGCTGGGCCTCGTACTCGAACATGTACGCCGCGCTGATCGTGATGGCCGTGCTCTGCTCGGGCCTGATCACGCTGCTGTTCAAGGTGCGCGACCGCGTGCTGTCGTGGCAGAAAGGAACCGTCAAATGGTAGCCGCCGCTGTTGCAGAAGCCGGTGTGCGCCAGGCCGGCGCGCACATCGACATTCGCGGCGTAAGCCACTGGTTCGATGTGCCTGCGGGGCCGCTGCAGGTGCTCGACGACATCGACCTCACGGTCAAGCCCGGCGAATTTGTCGCGCTGCTCGGGCCGAGCGGCTGCGGCAAGTCGACCTTGCTGCGGCTGGTGGCGGGGCTTGAACCCGCCACGGCGGGACGCATCACGCAAGACGATGCGCCGATCACGCGGCCCGATCCGTCGCGCATCGTCGTGTTCCAGGACCCGACGCTCTACCCGTGGCGTAGCGTGTGGGACAACGTGGCGCTGGGCCTGCAGGCGCGGGGCGTGCTCAAGGCGCAGCGCGGGCGTGTCGATGAAGCCCTCAAGCTCGTGGGCCTGAGCGACTTTGCAAAGGTCTTTCCGCATCAGCTTTCGGGCGGCATGGCGCAGCGCGTGGCATTGGCGCGCGCGCTGGTCAACGATCCGCAACTGCTGGTGCTCGACGAACCGCTCGGCAAGCTCGATTCGCTCACGCGCATCGCGATGCAGAGCGAGCTCGTCAACCTGTGGCAGCGCGCGGGATTCTCGGCACTGCTGGTGACGCACGACGTGGAAGAGGCGCTGTTCCTTGCCAACCGCGTGATCGTGCTGAGCGACCGGCCGGCGCGCGTTGCGGCAGAGATCGTGGTCGACCTGCCGTACCCGCGGCATCGCGGCCATGCGTGGCTCGCCGAGTTGCGTCACGAAGCACTCAGGCACCTGGGGCTCGACGCGACTTGGTGAGATGAACAGCACGCCGGAGGCCGATTGGCTCAACCTGCTGATCGGCCTGCTGCAAGGTGCGCAACTGCAGCTGCTGCGCGTGCTCGATGCGCTCGGGCTCGCAGGGCAGGTGCACGGCCAGCCGGCCTGGCCGTGGTCGCAGCGCCTCTCTGGCGAGAACCTGCTGATCGACCTGGGCCAGGCGCGCAGCCTTGCGTGGACGCTGGTCTTTGTTGCCGTAGCGCTGCTTGCACTGCTGCTCGCGCTGCTGTGGCGGCGCCCGCGCTTCTACTTTCTGGCAATGGTGCCGATGCTGCTGATTGCAGCGCCATGGCCAGAGGCGCATGTGGTGCTGGTGCCGGCAACGCCCACGAGTTTCCAGGCATCGCCGACCGGCTTCACGGCTGCTTCCATCGCAAAGGGACGCGTGCTCTACGAACAGAACTGCGTTGCGTGCCATGGAGTGGACGGCAGGGGCGAAGGACCGCTTGCGGCCTCTCTGGCTGTGTGGCCGCCGAATCTGAGCGGCCCCTTGCTGTGGCGGCGCGCTGACGGCGATCTGCTCTGGCGCATTCTTCACGGCACGCGCGATGCGCAGCATGGCCGGGCCACGATGCCGGGCTTCGGCGGAAAGATCGACGAGCCCGATGCCTGGGCGTTGATCGACTACATGAAGGCGCTTGGCGCGGGCCAGAGCCTGCGCGCGCTCGGCAGCTGGCCGCAGCCCATCGGCCTGCCCGACATGGCGGTGCGTTGTGGCTCGCAGCCGCCGCGCACGCTCGCAAGCTGGCGTGGGCAGCGCGTGCGCATCGTCGCCGGCAACGCAGCGCCGGCCGAAGATCCGCGGCTCGTGACGGTGCTGCTCGTGCCGCCGTCGCCAACGGCATCTAGCGCCGCTGCCGATTGCGTGGCGCAGTCCGCTGCCGCATGGGAGGCGTTGGCCTTGATAGCCGGAACCGACCGCCTCGCCGGCACGCAGCTC
This sequence comes from Variovorax paradoxus, assembly GCF_009755665.1. Taxonomy (NCBI): domain Bacteria; kingdom Pseudomonadati; phylum Pseudomonadota; class Betaproteobacteria; order Burkholderiales; family Comamonadaceae; genus Variovorax; species Variovorax paradoxus. The sequence goes on along the minus strand of NZ_CP046622.1, from coordinate 4,187,880 downwards.
ATCGCCGACCGCGACGGTTGGCTGCGCGTGCGCGGCGAGCCCGGCAACACGGGCTGGTCCGACGACGACCTGGTCTGCCGCAGCGAACGCACCACGGCGGCAGGGCAGGGCGCCGCCTTGCCCGCCGATGGATTGGGCGCGCTGATCGCCCGCATGGACGCGGAGCCGGTGCGCTTCGTCAAAGGCGGCTTCATTCACTGACCGATTTTTTATCTGCAACGAACACGGAGAACCCATGAACACATCCCAGCCCGACAGATCACGCCGGCGGCTGCTTACGCGCAGCCTCGCTGCGGCCGCCACCATCAGCTTGCCCGCCGTCTCGTTCCAGGCCAATGCACAAAGCCGCCAGGTGCTCAAGGCAGGCGACCAGAAGGGCGGCCTGCGTGCACTGCTCGAAGCGGCCAACGGCCTCGAAGGCCTCGGCTACGACATCCAGTGGTCCGAATTTCCCGCCGCCGCGCCGCTGGCCGAGGCGCTCAACGCTGCCGCAGTCGATTCCGGCCCCATCGGCGATGCGCCGCTCATCTTCGCGCTGGCCGCGGGCACGCGCGTCAAGGCCATTGGCGCGAATCGCTCCGATTCGTATGGCACCGCAGTGCTGGTGCGGCCCGATTCGGCGCTCAAGACCGCGGCCGATCTCAAGGGCAAGAGCATTGCGACCAATCGCGGGTCCATCGGCCACTACGTCACGCTGAAGGCCATCACCGCGGCCGGCCTCAAGCCGGAGGAGGTGAGCATCCGTTTTCTTGCGCCCGCCGATGCCAAGCTCGCGCTCACGCAAGGCTCGGTCGATGCATGGGCCACCTGGGAGCCCTACACCGCGATGGCAGAGGTCAGCCAGCATGCGCGCGTGCTCGTCAGCGGGCGCGGGCTGCTGCCGGGGCTCAGCTACCTGGCGGCCACCGATGCGGCCATTGCCGCCAAGCGGCCTGTGCTGCAAGACTTCTTACAGCGCGTGGTGAAAGCGCAGCTCTGGTCGTACCGCAATGTCGATGCCTACTCGGCTGCGCTGGCCCGCATCATCGGTATTCCGCCCGAGGCGGCCAAGCTGCAGTTCGAACGCCGCCGGCAGAAGTGGATACCGATCGATGCGCAGGTGATTGCCGACCAGCAAGGCACCGCGGATTTCTACCGGCAGGTGGGGCTCATCAAGCAGCCGCTCGATGTGAAGGGCACCTTCGACGCCGGCTTTGGCGTGGCCGCGGGCGCCTAGCCGCGCGGCCGGTCAGCCCGGCTTCTGCGCCTGCTCGCACGTCACCTGGATCAGCTCGCGCTCGTCCAGCGTAGTGCCGATGCGCACGGCGCTCAGGCAGCCGCCCCAGACGCAGCCCGTGTCGGTCGAAAGCAGGTCGGGCCGCGAAAGCCAGCCCAGCGTGGACCAGTGGCCGAACGCGACCGTGGCATTGGCGGTCTTGCGGCCGGGCACGTCGAACCAGGGCATGAAGCCTTCGGGCGCGGTGGCGGCGCCGTCCTTGCTCTCGAACTCCATCACGCCTTCGGCCGAGCAGAAGCGCATGCGCGTGAGTGCGTTCACGATGGCGCGCAGCCGCGCGCTGCCGCTGAGCTTGTCGTTCCACTGCGCCGCCTCGTTGCCGTACATGGTGAGCAGGAACTCGCCCAGCGCCGGGCCGCGCAGCACCGATTCGACCTCGGCCGCCAGCACCAGCGTGTCGCCCACCGTCCATTGCGGCAACACGCCCGCATGCACCATGAGCAGGTCGCCGCCGTCGATTTGCATGTGCAGCGCCATGTGCTGCTGGCGCACCCATTCGAGCATGGCTTCGCTGTCGGGCGCTTCGAGCAGGCCGGCCAGCGTGTCCTTGCGGCTGGGCTTGCGTGCGCCGTGCGCCACGCCCAGCAAGTGCAGGTCGTGGTTGCCGAGCAGGCTCAGCGCCGAGGCGCCGTAGCCCTGCACGCGGCGCAGTACCGCGGCTGAATCGGGGCCGCGGTTGACCAGGTCGCCGAGCAGCACAACGGTGTCGCGGCTGGGAGAAAAACCGATCTTGTCGAGCAGTTTCTGGAGGGCCGCGTCGCATCCCTGGATGTCGCCGATCAAGTAAAGTGCCATTTCCTTATTTTCACCCCATGTTCATGGATGTTCTCCTGCTGGCCTTGCTGACTTCGCTGAATGCGTTGTTCGCAATGTCCGAAATGGCCCTTTCAACCAGCCGGCGCGCGCGCCTTGCCGCGCTGGCCGAGACGGGAGATACCGGCGCGGAAGCCGCGCTCCGGCTGATGGAGGAACCCACCCACTTCCTCTCGACCGTGCAGATCGGCATCACATCGATCGGCATGCTCAGCGGTATCGTGGGCGAGGCCGCCTTTGCCGCGCCGCTCGCAGTCTGGATGGAAAGCCTCGGCATGGGCCGCGGCACGGCCAGTGTGGTTTCCACCGCGGTGGTGGTGACCGGCATCACTTTCTTCACCATCATCTTCGGCGAGCTGGTGCCCAAGCGCATCGGCCAGCTCTACCCCGAGCCCGTGGCGCGCTGGGTGTCGCGCCCCATGCGCGGGCTGGCGAAGGGCGCCAAGCCCTTCGTGTGGCTGCTGGCGGGCGCCACGGCCACCGTGCTGAAGCTGCTGCGCATCGACGCCAACGCCGCCCGCTCCATGACCGAGGAAGAAATTTCGGCCAGCCTGGAAGAGGGTGTGGACGCCGGCGTGATCGAGCAGCACGAGCACCAGATGGTGCGCAACGTGTTCCACCTGGACGACCGGCGGCTGTCGTCGCTGATGATCCCGCGCGCCGACATCGAATGGCTCGACGCGTCGGACACCGTGGCGCAGGCGCTGAAGAAGGTGGCCGACGCGGGGGCGCTCAACATCGTGCATTCGTGGTACCCGGTGTGCCGCAATTCGCTCGACGACGTGGTCGGCGTGATCAGCGTGGCGCATCTGCTGCGGCTGGGCACTGAGCACGCGGGCGTGCTCGGGCAAGAGGCCGCTCCGGCGGTGTTCGTGCCCGAAACCCTCACCGGCATGGAACTGCTCGAGCAGTTCCGCGAACGCGGCGGGCGCCTGGTGTTCGTGGTCGACGAATACGGCGTGGTGCAGGGTCTCATGACGCCGCGCGACATGCTCGAAGCCATTACCGGCGAGCTGCAGCCCGGCACCCTGACCGACGCCTGGGCGCGCGAGCGGCCCGACGGCGTGTGGGAGCTCGACGGGCTGATGCCCGTTTCGGAACTGCGCGCGCGGCTCGGCATTCGCGAACTGCCCGACGAAGAGCGCGGGCGCTACAACACCGTCGCAGGTTTGCTGATGGCCGTTTCGGGCCATCTGCCCAAGGCGGGCGAGGTGATCGAATGCGCGGGCTGGCATTTCGAAATCGCCGCGCTCGAGGGCCGCCGCATCGACCGCGTGCTGGCCGCGCCCGACAAGTCTGCCGCGCACGGCGACTAGCGCCTGCCCGCTTCATCAGAATTTCAAGAAGACCCCACCGAGCGATCGCATGATCGCAGCCCCACCATGACCGAAGACATCTACACCGAGCCGAATGCCGACCCCGACACCCTTGCCAACCTGGGGCCGCTGCGCGCCATGGCCGGCATCTGGGAGGGCAGCCGCGGCGTGGACGTGAAGCCCAAGCGCGAAGGCCCCAAGACGCAGATCTACGTCGAGCGCTACGAGCTGCAGCCCATCGATCCGCAGACCAACGGCCCGCAACTGCTGTACGGCCTGCGCTATCACACCTACATCCACAAGCCCGGCCTCACCAAGATGTACCACGACCAGGTGGGCTACTGGCTCTGGGAACCGGCCACCGGCACGGTGATGCACACGCTGGCCATTCCGCGCGGCCAGGTGGCCATGGCAAGCGGCCATGCCAAGGCCGGCGACACGCGCTTCACGCTCAGCGCCGAGCGCGGCAGCCTGGTGAACGGCATCGTGTCCAACCCGTTCATCGAAGAGGCCTTCACCACGCTGGCGTGGAACATCACGGTCACTATCAATGCCGACGGCACATGGTCCTACGATCAGGACACGGTGATGCAGATCCAGGGGCGGGCCGAGCCTTTCCATCACACCGACCGCAACACGCTCACGCGGGTTGCGGAGCCGGGGCTCAACCCGCTGGCCATGCCCGACGCGCCTGCTGCGGTGGTGGTCTCGCCAAGATAGCGTCGGCAAGCACTACCAGCGGATCTTCACGCCCACGCTGCCGTTCAGGCCACTCTTCGTGCGCGCCCCGCCGCCCGACGCCCAGTACTTGCCCAGCTCTCCGTACAGGCTCATGTTCTGCGTCAGCCGCAGCGTGGCGCCGGCCGCCAGTTCGGTGCTCGTGCCGCCGGTGCGGGTGGCAATGTCGGTGTAGCCCGCGGGCCCTGTGAAGCGGGTCACGTCCGTGCCGCTGCTGCTGCGGTAAAGGTTGAGCCGCGCATACGGTTGCAGCGGCCCGGCGGCGGTGGTCAGCTCGCCCTTGATGCGCACGCCCGCGCGCACCAGCCAGCCGCTGTGGCTGTCCTGCTGCACCACGGCGCCGACGATGCCGGTGTCGTCCAGGCTCACGCGCTGGTGCACCAGCTGCAGCTGCGGCTCGACGATCCACTCCGGCGAAATGCGGAAGGCCTGGCCCACCTCGATGGAAGCGAGAAAGCTGCGGCCCTTGCCCGAGCCGGAGGCGCCCAGGTCCGTTGCCGTGGTGTAGCGGTGGCGGCCGGCCTGCAGCACGCCGTCAACGTACAGGCCTCCGTCGTTCTTCCAGGTGGCGTAGGCGCCCAGGTATTGGCTGCGCAGGTCGTTGGAGCCGGCCGCGTAGCCCTGCACGCCGCGTGCAAAGCCGCTCACGCGCACGTCGCCCTCGAGCTGGCCGACGTAGATGCCGACGCGCCAGTTCGGATCGGCCCACAGGTCGTTGCCGGCCTGGAAGCCCGTGAGGCGCCCTTCGCTGGCGGGGCTGACGGTGCCGCCCTGGCTGGTGGTGCGGTCCATGCTGATGATGCGGGCCCAGCCTTGGCGGAAGCCCTGGTTGGGCGCGTCGATGCCGGCCCCGCCCGCGTTCTCGTCACCCACGCGCTGGTGGAGGTTGCCCACCATGGCCAAGTTGGACTGGCGGAACTGCTCGGGCAGCGCGGCGTACAGCGGCACTTCGGCGCGGTAGATGGGCACGGTGATGGTTGCGGGCGCGTTGGGAGAGCCGCCGTCACCGCTCAGCGGGTCGCCGTCGTCCGGTGCTGGCGCGGGCGCTGGTGCCGGAGGCGCAGGAGGTGCCGGAGGACCAGGAGGCGGTGGAGGAGGAGGGGGAGGCGGTGGCGGCGCAATGATGATGCCGGACCGCAAATACCAATTCTCCCCCGCCCCCGAGGCATCGCCCGCATGCAGCCGGTACTCGTAGGCCCCCGCATCCACATGCCCGCCGGCCAGGCGGAACGCATCGCGCGTGGTCTGCGCCGTCGTCGTGGCCCCGTTCATCGCCGTCACCACCTCGATGCCGCTGCCCACCGTCAGCGCTCCCAGCCCGCCCAGGTTCGTCACCTGGATGTTCGTCGTGCCGCTGGCAATCGCCGTGCAGCCGCTCAAAATCAGCCGGTCGCTCAGGCTGCCGCTGCCCCCCAGCGCCGTACCCAGGCGCAGCGTGCCGCCGTTGCCCACCCAGGGCCCCTGCACCGTCAGCGTCGCCCCCGGCGAGCCGCTCAGCAGCGACACCGTGCCCGCGCTGGCCATGCCCGCAATGGTCTGGCTGTGCCCCGCCAGGTCCAGCACCGCCCCCGCGTCCACCGTGAACGCGCTCGCGCTGCTGAAGCTGCCCGCCGCCCCCGCGCGCAGGCTGCCCGCCGCCACCCGGGTGGCGCCCGTGTACGTGTTCGCCCCGCTCAGGGTCAATGTGCCCGCGCCCACCTTCACCAGCTCGCCCGCGCCCGAGACCGGGCCCGACCAGCCCAGCCCGTGGCCGTTGCTGTCGATCGTGCCCGTGCCGCCCAGCAGCAGCGCATTGCCCAGGTCCAGCCCGTCCGCGCCGGCCACGATGCGCGCGCTCGCGCCGCTGTCGATCGCCACCGCGCCCAGCAGCGTGCCGCCCGCGTTCAGCACCAGGCGGTTGCTGCTGCCGCCGGTGAAGGCCACCGCCGGCGCGCGTGTGAGCCCGTCGCCGCCCAGCCCGCCGGCCAGGGTGCCGCTGTTCTGCAGGTCCAGGTCGGCGCCCCTCACCCCGGCGCCGCCGGCCCCCGGAAGACCTGCGGCCCCGCCGTTGCTGCTGGCTCCACCGGCACCCCCGCCCCGCCGGCGATGGTGCCGCTGTTGATCACGATTGCACCCCCTGCGCCGACCGAGGCCAGCCCGGCCCCGCCGTCGCCGCCGTTGCCCGGCGTGCCGGTGCCGCCCACCCCCGCCGCCGCCGGCACCGCCCGCGCCCCCGGCGCCGCCCAGGAGCTGGCCGGTGTTGACCACTGTCACTGCCGCGCTGCCCGCGAGCGTGAGGCCGGCCCCGCCGGCGCCGCCGCCGCCGCCCGAGGCGTTGCTGCGCGCCGGCAGCGATTCGGATCCGCCCGCGCCGCCGGCGCCGCCCGCCGAGGTGCCGTCGTGGGTCAATGTGAGCCCCGGGGTGGCGCTGCGCAGCCACAGCCCGCTGCCGCCGCTGCCGCCGCCGCCGGCCTGGGAGAAGGCATCGCCGCCCGCACCGCCGGCGCCGCCGGTGAAGACGCCGCTGGCGGTCACATCGGCCAGGGGGTCGAGCAGCGTGGCGCCATGGCCGCCCGCACCGCCGCCGCCCGCGGCCCAGTAGCCGTTGCCGCCGGCGCCGCCCGCACCGCCGGTGGCGGAGAAGCCGGCCGCGGTGGTGGCCGGGCCCATGGCATTGCCGATCTGGCCGCCGCCGCCCCCGCCGCCGTAGCCGTTGCCGCTGGCGATGTCGCCGGTCTGCGATTGCCCGGCGGCGCCCGCGTCGCCCTGCCACACGCCGGGCGAGACCTCGGTGGTGGCGGCACCGGCCGCACCGCCTGCGCCGGGGGTGGCGCCGCCGAAGCTGCCGATGTCGGCGGCGCTGCCGGCGCTGGGGCCGCTCTCGGTGGAGGCGCCGCCGTCGCCGCCATGGGCGTTGACCGTCGTGTCGTTGACCCCGCCGGTGCCGCCTTGGCCGTCGCTGCCGCCGTCGCCGGCGTGCAGGGCGGTCTCGCCCACGGGCTGGCCGCCGCTGCCGCCGGCGGCGCCTGCGGGCAGGGCCAGGGCTGCGCCCAGAAGCAGCACGGACAGGGCGATGGCGTGCAGGCGGAGGTCGGCCACCGGGCCTGCGCGGCTGCGTTCTTCGACACTGCCGCCGCCGCACCCTGGCCGGGCATGGCCGCGAGAGACTTCGGGTGCCGCTACGCATGCGCCGAGCGAAGGATTCCACAGGGTTCGAAAAATTCTGTTCATGGCTCTACCTTTTGGCGGCGTGTTCCCCCCGCTGACCAGCCAACGGAGGCATCGCCTGGCGCCCGGATCGGACTGCAAGCGTTCTTTGCCGTGGAACCAATGTAGAAATTGCGTCACATCCGGACATGAGCGGTGCGCCCCTTTCCCGGGGAGACAAACGCCCCCGCGCGTGCCGCTGCGAACCATGACAAATCGCCTGCCGATGCGGGCAGGCCTGCCTCTCGTCCTACAGGCACGGCGCCGCCGAGCCCCCAGGATCGGGTGATGAGCAAATGGATCTTTGCAAGCGTGAGCGTGGCCGCCTGGTGCGCGGCCGTTACCGCATCGGCGGAGCCCGTGAGGGTGCCGGTCGACAGCGACGACAAGGGCACCATCTACCTGGCGCCGAACGTCAATTCCACCGAAACCTCGGCCTACACCAAGGGCGCGACCATTGGCGTGGAGCGGCCCGACGGCAGCGGCACCTACATAGGCACCGACACCTCAACGCCGCGGCCGACCTACTCGCTGGGTGCGAGCACGGGCGGCAATGTGTCGCTCACGGGCGGCGTGCTGAGCGACGGCAAGAACAACAACGGCGTGAAAGCCGGCGTCACCATCAAGTACTGAGTTTCAGGCGATCAGACGAGCGTGCCGTACACGATGAATCCGTCGTGCGAGGCCATCTTGTCGTAGAGCATGCGCCCCGCGGTGTTGGTCACGTGCGTCTGCCAATACACTCGGTGCGCGCCCACGCGCTTCACGTGCGCGTACACGCCTTCGATCAGCTGGCGCCCCACGCCGCGGCCGCGCTCCGAAGGCAGCGTGAACAGGTCTTGCAGGTAGCAGTTCGGCTCGATGCGCGTGGTGCTGCGGTGAAACAGGTAGTGCGTCAGCCCTACCAGGCGGCCGTCGCGCTCGGCCACCAGCGCATGCACCGGTTCGTAGGCGTCGAAGAATCGCTGCCAGGTCACCCGCGTGATTTCTTCCGGCAGCGCAGTGGGGCCCTCGCGCTCGTAGAAGGCGTTGTAGCCGTCCCATAGCGGCTTCCAGCCGGCGTAGTCTTCCGGCACCGGGGGGCGGACCAGAAGGGAAGAAGAAGGCGAAGGGGAAGAAGAGGTCGTCATGCGTCGGCTGCCTGCACGTTGAAAACATGCGATTGCAACACGACCGCGCACGCTTCAGCGACCGAAGAAGGGGTTCAGCAATTCTTCTTCGGCCGGCGACTTGTCCTTCCGGGCCGTGGACGCAGGCGCGGGCGCGCGTGCGGCCTTGCGCGGTGCGGAAAGGCTGCACGCGGTCGGCACCACCGCCGTCAGCGGCGGAATGGGCGGCAGCACCGGCGGCTCGCCGGCCGGCCCCATCGACTGCTCGAGAAAGTCGAGCATCGCGCGCATGGCGGCGCTGTTGTGCCGGCGCTGCGAATAGGCCGCGTAAAGCCAATGGTCCTTCGGCATGTGCTCGCGCAGCACCGGCACCAGCGCGCCGCGCTCCAGGTGCGACTGCGCCAGCGGCTCGGGCACATAGGCCACGCCCGCGCCGCGCAGCGCCAGCTCGATGAGCGCAACGGCGTCGTTGGCTTCCATGCGGCTGTGCACCTGCACCTCGACCGGCTTGCCCTTGGTCTCGAAGGGCAGGTGGGTCGTGGGCTTTGCCGAATAGCTCAGCACGTCGTGGCGGGCAAGGTCTTCGGGCACCTTGGGAATGCCGCGCTGCGCCCAATAGGTGGGGCTTGCGCACACCACCATGTCGAACGGCACCAGCCGGCGCACGATCAGGTTCATGTCGTCGATGCGCCCGCCCGTCAGGTGAATGTCGATGCCTTCCTCGATCAGGTCGATCTCGCTGTTGGTGAACACCAGGCTCACATACACCTCGGGATAGAGCTTGATGAATTCGGCAATCACGTCGGACAGCCAGCCTGCAATCAGCCCGTGCGGCGCGCTCATGCGCAGGCGCCCGCGCGGGTGCGAGCCGTGGGCCTGCAGGTCGTTCAGCGTGTTCTCGGCCATGGCCACCAGCTCGGCGCTGCGGTCGAGCAGCACCTGCCCCGCATCCGTCAGGCTCAGCGAACGGGTGGAGCGGTTGAGCAGCCGAACGCCGCTGCGCTCCTCGAGCTCGGCCACATAGCGGCTGACGGTAGCTTTCGACATGCCCAGCGAAATGGCTGCACGGGAGAAGCTGCGCCGGAACGCCACTTCGCGGAATGTTTTGATGAGATCGAGGCCGTCCATGGTGGCTGCATTGTTTCAGTTTCCCCGCAGGGCTGCAGATCCAACCGGCGGATTCCCGCGTATCACGGCAGGCGGCTCCTTCCGGCGCCGCGAACAAGGATTTCACGCGCATGCCGCAAACCACTGAAGCCGCCATTCGCTCGGTCGAGCGGGGCCTGGTGCCCGACACCCTCGTGCGAATGGGCATCCGGCGCCTGCTGAGGGCCAGGCTGGCCGAACTCGAAGGCGGCGCCGCGGAAGAAACCGCCGAGCTCACCGAAATCTTTCTGCGTGAGATGCGGGCCGCCCCGCTGGCACCCCTGCCCGAGAAGGCCAACGAACAGCATTACGAAGTGCCGGCCGGTTTCTTCGGCGCCGTGCTGGGGCATCACCGCAAGTACAGCAGCTGCTTCTGGCCCGAAGGCGCAAACACCTTGATGCAGGCCGAGTCGGCCGCGCTCGAGGCCACATGCGAGCGCGCGGAGCTGCGCGACGGGCAGGACGTGCTCGAACTCGGCTGCGGCTGGGGTTCGCTCACGCTGTGGATGGCCGAGCGCTACCCCGCGAGCCGCATCACGGCGCTGTCCAACTCGCAGTCGCAGCGCGAATACATCGAGGTGGAGGCCACGCGCCGCGGCCTGCACAACGTTCGCGTCGTCACGCGCGACTTCAACGAGTTTTACACGGCCGACCGGTTCGACCGCATCCTCTCGGTCGAGATGTTCGAGCACCTGCGCAACTGGCCGCGCGCCTTTGCCAACGTGGCGCGGTGGCTACGGCCCGAGGGCCGCTTCTTCATGCATGTGTTTGCGCACCGGGACGCGCCCTACGCCTTCGAGGAACGCGACGCGAGCGACTGGATGAGCCGCCACTTCTTCTCGGGCGGCATGATGCCGGGCGACAGCCTGGCGCTGCGTTGCCAAGACGATTTGCGGGTGCTTCAGCAATGGCGCTGGGACGGCACCCACTACCATCGCACCGCCGAAGCCTGGCTCGCCAACATGGACGGGCGCCGCATGATGCTGTTTCCGCTCTTCAGACGAACCTACGGCGCCGATGCCGAACTGTGGTGGATGCGCTGGCGGCTCTTCTTCATGTCGGTGGCCGAGCTCTTCGGCTACGAGAGCGGGCAGCGGTGGTGGGTGAGCCACTATCTTTTCGAGCGGCGCGCATGAGTTTCATGACCGTGGCCCTGGGCGGACTTGCGGCAACCGCGGTCCTGGCATTCGCGACCTGGCTCGCCAGCCTGGCACGGCGCGACGCCAGCCTGATCGATCGCGTCTGGTCGCTTTGCATCCTGGCCGCGGCGGCGATGTACTTCTTTCTGCTGCCGCCGCAAACGGCGCCGCGAGGGCTTTGCATGCTGCTGATTGCCACCGTGTGGGCATTGCGGCTCAGCGTTTTCATCAGCTGGCGCAACTGGGGCCACGGTGAGGACCGGCGCTACCGCCAGATCCGCGAACGCAATCAGCCGAGCTTCGGGTTCAAGAGCCTCTACCTGGTGTTCGGCCTGCAGGCCTTGCTGGCGTGGGTTGTTTCGGCGCCTTTCCTTGCCGGCATGTCGGCAGTGCGCGAGCTGAACATGCTCGATGCAGCAGGCATTGCGCTGGCGCTGTTCGGCATTGCGTTCGAGAGCATCGGCGACGCGCAGATGGCCCGATTCAAGGTCAACGCGGCGAACAAGGGGCAGGTGATGGACCGCGGCCTCTGGCGCTACACGCGCCATCCCAACTACTTTGGAGAGGCCTGCGTCTGGTGGGGCTTGTGGCTCATGGCCGCGGCCGGAGGCGGGTGGGGCGGCGCCTGGGCCGCCGTGTCTCCGGTGCTCATGACGGTGCTTCTCTTGAAGGTGTCCGGCGTGAGCCTGCTCGAGAAAGATATTGCCGAACGGCGCCCGGCCTACCGCGACTACATTGCGCGGACCAATGCCTTCGTGCCCGGCCCTTCGCGCGGCAAAGCGCCATGAGGGCCGCACGGCTCGGCCCGACTTTTCCGATCTCGATCCTTCATTCGAACTAACACGGGAACATTCATGTCCATCCGGCAATTCGCCATCGCCTATGCGGCATCGGCCGTGGTCTTCCTGGTGCTCGATGGAATCTGGCTGACCGTGATGGCCGACCGGCTCTATCGGCCGGCGCTCGGCCATTTGATGCTGGAGCGTTTTGCGCTGGCTCCGGCCGCCGCTTTCTATGCGATTTACCTGGCTGGCGTGGTGGTGTTTGCCGTATCGCCCGCGCTCGCCAGCGGGCGCTGGCTCACGTCGCTGGGCCTTGGCGCGCTGCTCGGGCTCATGGCCTACGCGACCTACGACCTGACCAACCAGGCCACGCTGAAAGACTGGTCATGGACGGTGACCATCGCGGACCTGTGCTGGGGCACTTTCGTCACCGCTGTTTCAGCGGCCGTGGCAGCCAAGGTGGTGCTGGCTGCGAGCCGCTGACGCGCGGTTGCTACATCCCGACCAGCGCGCCCAGTGTGCGCGCCACCAAGCCATTGAAAAGCACCCGGCCGCGCACCGAGGCAAGGCAGATGCATTCACCGCCCGCCTGCACCACTGGCTGGTGGTGAAAGCTGCCGTCCGCCTCGTCGAAATCGCCCGGGCCGAACAGCGCGCGCCCGTCGTGGAAGGTGCCGTAGAGCACCTGCGTGAGTTCGGAGTCGCTGTGCGTGTGCATCGGCAGGTTCTTGCCCGCGCCAATGCGCAGCAGAAAAACATTGGCCGCCGGATCGTCGGGCAAGGTCACGCGGCTCCAGCGCATGCCCGGCCCCAGCCAGCGCCAGCGCGTGGCGGGGCATCCGGCCAGCGAGCGCGGCCAGGTCATGCCCGGCGGAAGCACGGGGTGCGGAGCCGGTACCGGCGCCGGCATGGCGCGTGGTGCGGGCGGGGTGTCGATGGCCGCCATCGTGCGCGCGAGCGCATCGGGTGCCATGGTTGCGGCCGGCAGTTCGTCCAGCAGCGCGCCGCCCACCGCCTCGAAGACGCGCATGCGTTCGCGGCAATGGGCGCAGTTTTCGACATGGCTGGCAACGACCACCGAATGGCCGCGGTCAAGGCTGCCTGCCGCATGGGCCAGCAGCAACTCGTCGTCTGGGTGATGTTGAATCGTCGTCATGGTTCGAGTCCATCGAGCAGCCGCCGCAAATGGCGAACGGCCAGGCGCACGCGCGACTTGACGGTGCCGAGCGGAAGGCCCAGCGCCTTTGCAATCTGCGAGTGCGGTTGCTCCTCGTAGAAAGACAGGCGCAGCACCTGCGCCTGTTCGTGCGGCAACTGCGCCATGGCCTCGCGCACGCCGGCTTCGCGCTGCCGCGTCAGCAAAAGTTCGTCCGGCTGGGGAAGCGTGTCGGGCATGTCGTCGCCGTCGAGCTCCTCCGCATCGGCCGTGCGATTGCCAATGCGCCTGAAATGGTCCACCCGCAGGTTGCGCGCAATGGTGAAGATCCAGGTGGAAACATTGGCAAGGCCGGGGTCGAAGCTCGGCGCCTTGCGCCAGACGCTCACCATCGCTTCCTGCGCCAGTTCCTCGGCCAGCCCTTCGGAGGTGCCGAGCCGTATCAGGTAAGACTTTACGCGCGGCGCGAAATGCTTGAACAGCGCGGCGAAGGCCTGCCGGTCGCCGTTGCGTGCCACGGCCTGGGCCAGGTTGTTGAGTTCTTCGCTTGTCGGCATCGCGTCCCGGCCTTGATGCAGTGTCACGATCGACAGCCAAGGTGCTCGCGGTCGAACGCGCGAGGAGACCGGTGCCGTGGTTTGTCGGACGGTGTTCATGCTGCTCTTACGCACCGCCGGCGGCATTAGATCACAGCGGTTCGCTGTAATGGCGGCAAATCCAAATCCGCCGTGGCTGCGTACAAGTTGCCACATCTTCCTTTCGGAGCCCCCATGACGATTGCAGCAGCCCCCGACACGCCAGCGTCGCTCATCGAGGCTCCTGGCGGGCCGGCGCTCGATATTGCAGTGATCGGCAGCGGCATTTCAGGGCTTTCGGCCGCCTGGCTGCTGTCTCAGCGGCACCGGGTCACGCTGTACGAGGCCGACAGCCGGCCCGGCGGCCACAGCAACACCGTGCAGGTCGCGAGCGTGGCGGGGGTCACCCCTGTGGACACCGGCTTCATCGTCTACAACGAATCGGCCTACCCGAACCTCACGGCATTGTTCGCGCACCTGGGCGTGGCAACGCAGCCTGCGGAAATGTCGTTTGCCGTGAGCCTGGACAACGGTGCGCTGGAATATTCGGGCAGCGGCCTGGGCGGCCTGTTCGCGCAGCGCGCCAACCTACCGAGGCCGCGCTTTTGGTCGATGCTGTACGACCTGGTGCGGTTTTACCGGCAGGCGCCGGGCGATGCGGCGCACTACGGCCTGCTGCCTCTCGATTGCTACCTCGACGCGCGCGGCTACGGCCAGGCCTTCAGGGAAGACCACCTGTACCCGATGGCGGCCGCCATCTGGTCGACCCCCGCCGCGCGGATCGGCGACTACCCCACAGAGGCCTTCGTGCGCTTTTGCGAGAACCACCATCTGCTCAGGCTCGGCGGACGGCCGCTGTGGCGCACCGTGGCGGGCGGCAGCGTGCGCTATGTGCAGCGGCTTACCCACGGCATGGGCGATCGGCTGCGGCTGGACACTGCCGCCGTTCAGGTGCGGCGCGAGGCCGACGCCGTTCTTGTGCGCACCGAAGGCGCCGGGCCGCCAAGGCGGTTCGACCACGTGGTGCTGGCCACCCACGCCGACCAGGCGCTGCGCCTGCTGCCGGACGCAAGCAGCGCAGAAATGCGGCTGCTCGGCGCCTTCGGCTACAGCCGCAACCGCGCCGTGCTGCACAGCGACCCCAGCCTCATGCCCACGCGCCGCGCGGTGTGGTCGAGCTGGAACTACATGGCCGACCGCAGCCGCTGCGGCGCCTTGTGCGTGACCTACTGGATGAACAGGCTGCAGGGCATTCCGGAAAGCACGCCGCTATTTCTCACGCTCAACCCCGTGCACGAGCCGGCGCGCGAGCACCTGATCGGCAGCGAGGTGTACGAGCATCCGGTTTTCAACTCGGCCGCCATGCGTGCGCAGGACGAGCTGTGGTCGCTGCAGGGGCAGCGCCGCACCTGGTTCTGTGGGGCCTACTTCGGATCGGGTTTCCATGAAGACGGGTTGCAGGCCGGCCTGGCCGTGGCCGAGGCGCTGGGCGGCGTGCGCCGCCCATGGAACGTGCCCAACGAATCGGGCCGCATCAAGCTGCGCCCGGCCGCTGCGGCGGAGGCTGCTTGAAGCAAGGCTCCGCCCTTTATCTTGGCCGCGCAACGCACCAGCGGCTGCGCCCGGCGCGCCACCGGCTGGGCTACCGCGTGTTCTCGCTGCTGGTCGATGTCGACGAACTGCCGGCGCTTTCGCGCAGGCTGCGGCTCTTTTCATTCAACCGCTTCAACCTGTTCAGCCTGCACGAAAGCGACTACGGCGCGGGCGACGGCATGGCGCTGCGTGCCTATGTGGAGCGCCAGCTCGATGCCGCGGGCCTGCGCACGGGCGGCGCCATCCACCTGCTCAGCATGCCGCGCATCCTGGGCTACGCATTCAATCCGCTCAGCGTGTACTTTTGCGGCCACCCGGATGGCGGCCTGCAGGCGGTGCTCTACGAAGTGAGCAACACATTCGGCCAGCGCCACAGCTACCTGATTGCGGTGAACGAGGCCGAGCGCCACGGGGAGCGCATCGCGCAGCAGTGCGCCAAGCACTTTCATGTGTCGCCGTTTCTCGATCTGGACATGCGCTACGACTTTCGCGTGGAGCCGCCTGATGCAGAGCGCGAGGGGCTACGCATCGGCATTACCGCGTGCGACGCGGAAGGCGCAGTGCTCACCGCTAGCTTCGATGCCCGGCGGCGCCCGCTGGGCGATGCGTCGCTTGCGCTGGCCTTTTTCTCCCACCCGCTGCTGACCTTCAAGGTCATCGCCGCCATTCACTGGGAGGCCCTGCGGCTGTGGGTGAAGGGCGCGCGCTTCCGCTCTTGCCCACCCGCGCCCGCGAAGCCGGTCACCATCGCTGGAACCAAGGACTCATGAGCAATTCAACTTCTTCCACGTCCAGCGGCCTCGAGGCCGCAGTGCTCGGTTCACCCGCGGGGCTTGCTCCAACGTCCTGGATTCGTCAGCCGCTGCGGCGGCTGCTGGCGCGTCTGCTGCGCAGCGTGCATTGCGGCAGCATTGCCGTGGAACTGCCCGACGGCGAGCGCTTGGAAGGCCGCGGCGCGGCGGAAGGCCCGCATGCCGCCATCAGGCTGCACCGCTGGCGGCCGCTCGCGCGCATGCTGCTGCGCGGTGACATCGGCCTTGCCGAGTCTTATCGCGATGGCGACTGGTCGAGCCATGACCTGACGGGACTGCTCGAATTCGGCATTCGCAACGAAGCCGGCTGGGGCCGCGTCTTCGAAGCCTCGCTGCCCGCGAAATGGTTCGGCCGCGCCGTGCACCGCATGCGCGCCAACACGCGCCGCGGTAGCCGGCAGAACATCTCCTTTCACTACGACATGGGCAACGCCTTCTATGCCCAGTGGCTCGATGCCGATTTGATCTATTCGAGCGCGCTGTACGCCACGGGCGACGAATCGCTCGAGCAGGCGCAGGCGGCCAAGATCGACCGCATTGCTGCACTGCTTGCACCGGCGCCCCATGACTCGGTGCTCGAGATCGGATGCGGCTGGGGCGCGCTCGCACTCGCGCTGGCGCAGCGGCACGGTGCGCAGGTCACGGGGCTCACGCTGTCCGCCGAACAGCTCGCGCATGCGCAGCAGCGCGTGCAGGAAGAAGGGCTGTCAACGCAGATCGACCTGCGCCTGCAGGACTACCGCGACGTGCAGGGCCGCTACGACCGCATCGTGTCCATCGAAATGCTCGAGGCGGTGGGCGAGCGCTACTGGCCGGTGTACTTCGACACACTGCGGGAGAGGCTGGCGCCGGGCGGCACGGCGGTGGTGCAGGTCATCACCATTGCGGACCAGCACTTCGAACAGTACCGCCGCAGCCCCGACTTCATCCAGCGCTTCATATTTCCGGGCGGCATGCTGCCGACGGTGCGCGCGCTCGAGGCCGAGGCTGCCCGCGCGGGCCTCGCGCTGGAGTGCGCCGAATCGTTCGGCGCCAGCTACGCGGCCACGCTCGCCGAATGGCGGCACCGCTTTCTTGCAGCATGGCCGTCCATCGAGCCGCTGGGCTACGACGCCTCGTTCAAGCGGCTGTGGGAGTACTACCTCTGCTACTGCGAGGCGGGCTTTCTGTCGGGGCGGGTCGATGTGGGGCTCTTCACGCTGAAGCACGCGCCGAGCCCGGCCGCGCCTATACCGATCGCCCGTCGAACTGCGTGACCGGTATCGCCTGCAAGTCGATGCCTTCGATGCAGCGGAGGTTGATGGCCGCCATCGGCTCGCCCGACGGAGCCTTGGCCTCACCATAGGGATGAATGCCGCACTCGGGGCAGAAGCGGTGCTTGATCACGTGCTTGTTGAAGAGGTAGACGCTGGTGTCTTCTTCGGGCGTGAGCAATTGCATGTTGCCGCGCGGCACAAACCACATCAGCGTGCCCTTGCGCTGGCACATGGAGCAATTGCACGACAGGGCCGAAGTGATCTCGCCCTCGGCCTCGAACTTGATGCGGCCGCAGTGGCAGCTTCCCTGGTATTTCATGCGCGGTGTCCTCTCGTCCAACAGTTAACCGTTGGGTTGAGTATTGGATGAATGCGGCGGTATTGTCAAGCGGAGGCGGCACGTTTCAGTTCGGCCGGCGCGTGCCCATAGGCCCTGGAGAACGCCCTCGAAAAAGCCGCGGCGCTCCCAAAGCCGGCTCGCCGCGCAGTCAACTTCACGGCCTCTCCGGCCGCCAGGTGCCGGCGCGCCAGCGTGAGCCGCCAGGAGCTCAGGTACGCCATCGGCGTCATTCCAACAGTTGCGCGAAACGCCGACATGAATGCGCTCCTGGACATGGCCGCTAGATCCGCCAGGTCGTCCACCGTCCATTGCCGCGACGGCGCCTCGTGAATCAACACCAGCGCGCGATGCAGTGCGGGGTGCGCAAGCCCGGCAAGCAGGCCCGGCTTCTGCGCACCGGTGTCGATCGCGCTTCTCAGCACCATCAGCATGAGCACTTCGGCCAGCCGGTTCAGGGCTGCGCTGCGGCCGCAGCGGCTTTCAATGGCCTCGGAAAGAAATGCCTTGGCGGTGGCCTCCAGCGCGAGCGACTCCTGCAGGGGCACCGATATCTCGTCGGGCATGGCGCTCATTAGCGGGTTGGTGTCGTTGTCGAAATCGACATGCGCCGCAACACGCACATCAGGCGGCAACGCGCTGGAGCCATGCAATCGAAAGACCACCCGGGCACCGGCTTCGCCATCTGCGCCCGCGAGCAGCAACACCGGTCCGCGCGTGTGAGGCTCGGCGAGCACGGCGACTCGCAGCTTGAACACTTCGATAAATGCCGCAAGTCTGTCCGCTTTGGCGGGCTTTGGACTTTGAATCATGGAATCTGGACTCTTCATGATCGCAAGCATGCGATCTTTGAGCCTCGTTTGCAACCAACTCAAAGGAAGACCCAGATGCTGATGCCACGCCAACAAGCCCCGGAACTCGTGCTCGATACGCTCGCCGGCGGCCCCTTTCGCCTGGCCGACGACGCACCCGAACGAATGACGCTGCTGTGCTTCTACCGGGGCCTGCATTGCCCGATTTGCGCCACCTACCTGAAGGAGCTGGAGCGGCTGACGCCGTCATTCGCCGAGCGCGGCGTCAGCACCATCGCCATCAGCTCGGACGGCGAAGAACGCGCACGCGCCATGGCCGAGAAAATCGGCGCAGCCAACTTGCGAATCGGCTACGGGCTTTCGCTCGCAAAGGCCAGGGAGTGGGGCCTCTACGTTTCGGCATCTCGCGGCAAGACGTCCATCGGGATCGAGGAGCCGGCGCTTTTTTCAGAGCCGGGCCTTTTCCTCATCAGGCCCGACAACACCGTTTATTACCTCTCGGTGCAGTCGATGCCTTTCGTTCGCCCCAACTTCGCGGAGATGGTGCAGGCGCTGGATTTCGTCATCAAGAACAGCTATCCGGCCAGGGGCGAGTACACAGGCCCGCTGCAGGAGCAGCCGGCCTGATTAGCGAGCGCTGGTTACTCCGCGGCGATGCCCGCGGTCTTGATGATCTGGCCCCAGCGGCTGAGTTCGGCCAGCTGGAACCGCGCCAGCTCTTCGGGCGTGGAAAGCGCGGCTTCCATGCCGGCCTGCTCGACCAGCTTTTGCACAGCGGGCGTTTCGATGGCGCGGTGCATGAGAGCGTTCAGCCGCTGCACCACCGGAGCCGGCGTCCCGGCGGGCGCGTAGAGCGCGTTCCAGTAGCCGAACTCGTAGCCGGGCAATGATTCGGCAATGGCCGGAACGCCCTGCACCAGCGGCAGGCGCTTGGGGCTGCTCACGCCCAGTGCACGCAGCTTGCCCGCCTTGACGTGGGGCAGGGTGGTGGCCAGGTCGGCAATCATCAGGTCGGTTTGGCCCGCGACCAGGTCGAGCACTGCCGGCGGGTTGGCCTTGTAGGGCACGTAGTTGAAGCGGGTGCCCGTCATCTGCTGGAACAGCTCGGTGGCCACTTGCGCGGACGAACTGCCCGAGCCGTAGTTGAGCTTGCCCGGCGCAGCCTTGGCGGCGGCAATCAGTTCGGCCACGTTGTTAGCCTTGACCTGCGGGTTCACCACCAGCAGCTGATAGCCCTTGGTCAAGAGCGACACCGGCGCGAAGTCCTTGATGGGGTCGTACGAGAGCTTTTTCTGCAGATGCGGGTTGGCCGATTGCGTGGTGTTGGTGGTCATGAACACCGTGTAGCCGTCGGGCTGGGCACGCGCGACAAACTGCGCCGCAATGCCGCCGAACGCGCCGGCCCGGTTGTCGACGATCACGGGCTGGCCCGTTTCCTTGGTCAGCTCCAGCCCTATGGCGCGCGCCAACCCGTCGGTGGCACTGCCGGCGCTGGAGCCCACCACGATGGTGATGGGCCGCGCGGGAAAGTTCTGCGCGCTGGCGGCGCCGCAGAGCGGAAGAAGCATGGCAAGTGCCAGGAGCGATCGGCGATGGTTCATTGGTTTGTCCTTAATAGTTATGGAGAGAGAAAAGAGAGCGGCAACTTCGAATGCGCGCACTGCCCGAAGAGATCAGCGCAGCAGGTTCCAGCCCGACATGAGCGCATGCAACTGCCGGTGCTGGTGGTCCGTCAACGGCCAGGCCGATGGCGGGCGGGTCGCGCCGCAGTCGTTGCCCATCAACTGCAGCGCGGTCTTCACCACGGTCACGTTGGTGCCGTTGTTCTCTTGCGCGCGAAGCTCTTCGAAGGGCAGCATCTCGCCGATGAGCCGCATGGCCAGCGCATGGTCGGCCGCTTCGAGCGCGTTGTAGATGGCCACCGAGCGCTCCGGCAGCACGTTGATGAGGCCCGACGTAAACCCGCGCGCGCCCACGGCGTAGAAGGGCGGCGCCCACACCTCGGCCAGGCCGCCCACCCAGGCCAGCTGGCGGTCGGCGGTGCGGCGCATGGCCTCGGCCAGCACCAGCGGCGTGGGCGAGGCCCACTTCACGCCCACGATCTCGGGTATGCGGCACAGCTCCTCGATGGCGGCCAGGCCGATGTTCTCGTTGCGCAGGTACAGCACCATCGGCAAGCCGTCGGCCGCATCCGCGATCTTTCGCAGGTACGCCACCACGCCGCGCGGCGCAACAAAAGGGTCGGGCGGCTGGTGCACCATCAGCGCGTCGGCGCCGGCTTGGCGCGAGGCGCGCGCCAGTGCGCAGGCTTCATGAACGCTGCGGCCCACGCCGGCCAAAAGGGGCACGCGGCCCGCAATGCATTCGGCTGTGGCATGCACCATGCGCTCGGCCTCGTGCGCCTGCAGGCCGTAGAACTCGCTGGTGTTGCCGTTGGCTACCAGCACATGCACGCCGGCCTGCACGGCGCGGTCGACCACCGGCTTGAGCGGTGCAACGCTGATGGCGTCGCTGGCGTCGAAGGGCGTTACCAGAATGCCGGAGATGCCGTTGAGTGCCTCGCGCAACGCGCGGCCTTGGAAAGAACTCATGTCGAATAAGGAATGGAAAAGGAATGGAGCGCGGAGAACGGCTACTCTAGGAGCCACCGGCAACAGCGTCCAATCCATACATGGGATGCCGCCATCCAAGATTTGAATCGTGTTCCAGCTCACCCAACTCCGCTGCTTTGTGGCCGTTGCCACCGAACTGCACTTCGGCCGCGCCGCCGCATCGCTGAACATGACGCAGCCGCCGCTCACGCGGCAGATCCAGCTGCTGGAGCATGAAGTGGGCGTGCTGCTGCTCGAGCGGGCCGGCGGCAGCGTGCGGCTCACGCCCGCCGGCGAAGTGTTTCTGCGAGAGGCCGAAGACATCTTGCGCCGCAGCCAGGCCGCCACGCTGGCCGCGCGCCGCGCAATGCGCGCCGATGCCGGCAGCGTGACCATGGGGTTCATTCCCGCGGCCAGCTTCACCATGCTTCCGCAGCTGCTGGCCACGGTGCGGACCCAGCTGCCCGACGTGCAGGTGATGCTGCGCGAAATGCAGACCGCCGACCAGATCGAGGCCATTGGCGCCGACCGCATCGAGCTGGGCATCGTGCGCCCGTTTGCGCCGCGCAGCTTTACCGAATCGGCCGCCATATTCCGCGAGCCCTTTGTGCTTGCCGTACCGGCGGAGCACCCGCTGGCGCAGATTGAATCGATACCGCTGGGCGCGCTCGAAGGCCAGGCCTTCATCGAGTTCTGCCCGTCGGAGTCGCGCTACCTTTACGAGCTGGTGGCCGGGCGGCTGCGTGCCGAAGGCGTTGCGCCCGAGGTAGTGCAAACGCTGAGCCACACGCACTCGATACTGTCGCTGGTGGACGCGGGCGTGGGCGTGGCGGTGGTGCCGCACTCCGCGCACAGGCTGCGCTATGCCGGCGTGGTGTTCAGGCCGCTGCAGGATGCGGGCGGCTTCGACGTCGAGCTGCACCTGGCGTGGCGGCGCGGCGGCCGGCATGGCGTTGCGGATACCCTGCGCATGCTCATCCAGCAGGCGTATCCGGCCCCTGCAAGGCCGTAGGGCTTTCTTGTACGATCGTCCGAGAAAACGGGCCCGCCTCAACACTCTTTTTCATGACCGATTCGCTGCTCACGCTGAATGCCGGCTCGTCATCGATCAAGGTCGCGCTGTTCGACGCGGCCGAGGGCGACGGCTCGCTCCCGGTCGCACGTTGGTCGGGTCAGGCCGATGGTCTTGGCGCTGGCCTCAAGCCCAGGCTGCGGGTGCACGATGCAAGCGGCGGCATGCTGCACGACGCCGCGCTCGAAGGCAGCCAGGCTTCGCACAAGGGCGCGCTGGCTGCGCTGCTTGAGTGGCACGCTCGTCAGCACGACGCCAGCCGCATTGCCGCGGTGGGCCATCGCATCGTGCATGGCGGCGGCAGCTTCATGGAGCCGGTGCGCGCCAAGGAGTCGGTGCTTGCCGAACTGGCCGCGCTGGAGCCGCTGGCACCGCTGCACCAGCCGCACAACCTTGCGGGCGTACGCGCCGCCATGCAGGCCTTCAACGGCGTGCCGCAGGTGCTGTGCTTCGACACCGCGTTTCACGCCACGCAGCCCGATGTAAACCGCCGCTTCGCGCTGCCGCGCGCGCTGCACGATGCGGGCGTGCGCCGCTACGGCTTTCACGGGCTGTCTTATGAATCCATCGTCGCGCAGTTCGCCGAGCATGCGCCGCAGCTCGCACAACAGCGCGTGATCGTCGCGCACCTGGGCAACGGGGCTTCGATGTGCGCCATGGCACAAGGTCGATCGGTGGCCACCACGATGAGCTTTTCTCCGCTCGACGGCCTCACCATGGGCACGCGCTGCGGCCGGCTCGATGCGGCCGTGGTGCTGTACCTGATGCGCTCGCGCCGCATGTCGGCGGACGAGGTGGAGAAGCTGCTGTTCCGCGAGTCGGGCCTGCTGGGCCTTTCAGCCGTGTCCAGCGACATGCGCGAGCTCGAGGCTTCAACGGCGCCAGAGGCCGCAGATGCCATCACGCACTTTGCGGAGCAGGTGCTTCAGCACATGGGCAGCCTTGCCGCGGCATTGCGCGGTGTCGATGCGATCGTCTTCACCGGTGGTATCGGCGAAAACGCCGCCGCGCTGCGCGAGCGCATTCTCGAAGAATGCGACTGGTTGGGCGTGAACGTCGATGCGGCTGCCAATGCCGAAGGCGCCACGCGGCTGACCACGCCCGAGAGTCCCGTGAGCGCCTGGGTGTTCAAGACCGATGAAGAGGCCGTGATTGCGCGGCACACCGCGCGGGTGCTGCGCCAGTAGACGGGGCGTTCGCTGTCCCGATGATGCACGCCCAGATCGAAGCTGCCTTTACGGCGTCGCTTTCAGAAGACCGTTTTTCGCAAGACCTTCGCGCGGTTGTTTTTGCACCAGCCAGTTCGTAGCAACCAGCGCAAGAAGAACGGCCGCTGCGGCGCAACCAAACACCGATTGCAGCCCGTGGGCCAGCGCGGCCGCCACGGCGTCTGCCGCCGCACCGCGCGACAGTGCACCCGGTGCGGCAAGTTCGCGCTTCATCAGGTGCGCGAGCAGTGCTGCCAGCAGTGCCACGCCCGCGGCGCCGCCAAGGCTGCGCAGCATGACGGGCGCCGCTGTGGCAATGCCCATGTGCTGCGCCGGCGAAACGCGCTGTGCCACCACGGTGACGATAGGAAAGAGCAACCCCAGCCCGAGCCCCAACGGCAACAGCGCGGCCGACAACGCCAAGGGCCTCGCGGGCAGCCAGTGCAGCACGCCCGCCATCAGGCCGAAGGACAGCAGCATGAGCATGCAAGCCGCACGCGCTATTGAAGCAGCCGGCCTCTGTGCGCGCAGCAGCTTGCCGCTGGTGACGGCCGCCAGAGTGATGCCGGCCATCAACGGCAGCAGGTGCCATGCGGAGCCTGTAGGCGACAGATGCAAGCCAATTTGCAGGTACTGCGGCAGGAACACCACAGCGGCGTAGAGCGCAACGCCGGTCGCTGTTCCGATGAAGCTGACGGCCGCATAGGCGGGGCGCGCGAACAGCGACAGCGGCAGCAAGGGGTGCGCAACTCGCTTTTGACGCCAGACAAAAGCCAGCGTGAACATAGCTCCCAGCGCCAGCAGAAGCCACAGCGAAACGCGCTCTGGCAGATTCAGCTGCCCCTGCTGGGTGGCCAGCAGAAGCAGAACAAGAGCGGCCGTGAGCAGCGCTGCGCCGAGCCAGTCGATGGACATGCGCTGCCGCTCTTGCGTGGCTGGCGGTTGCGCGGCGGAGGACTTCGATGGAAGCGTCGATGCCAGCACGCCCCAGGCCAGCGCCGCCGGCGGAACGTTCATCCAGAAAGCCCAATGCCACGACAGGTGCTCAACCAGTGCGCCGCCAATCAGCGGACCGAACATCGTCGATACGCCGTAAGCCGCGCCCAGCAGCGCCTGGTAGCGGCCACGCTGTTCTGGCGCGAACAGGTCGGGAACCGTCAGCATGGCCAGCGTCATCAAGCCACCGCCGCCCGCACCTTGCAGCGTCCGTGCAAGCACCAGTTGCTGCACGTCCTGGCTCGCCCCGCAGGCCAGTGACCCGGCCAGGAACAGCCCGATTGCCAACAGCAGCATCGGCTTTTTGCCCAGCACGTCGGCCAAGCGCCCATACAGCGCAATGACCACCGTCGCGGCCAGCAGGTAGGCAGAGAACACCCAGGCCAGCGGCCAGGCGCCCGGTAGTTCGCGTGAAATGACGGGCAGCGCGGTGGAAAGAATCGTTTGGTCGAGCGCCGCCAGGACGAGCGTCAGCACGAGCATGGCAAAGGGCAGCAGGGGCGAAGAGGTGCGCAGGGCTTTCATGAAACCGTTCGGTCAGGGGAGGGGGCGCAAGTGTCCGCAGCCACAATCATTTTGTACAGTGCAACATATTGAACATATGATTTCGTATGGCGAACACATACGACCTCAATCTGTTGACCGCGCTCGATGCACTGCTGTCCACCGGCAGCGTGACGGCTGCCGCCGCGCGCATGCACCTGAGCACACCTGCCATGAGCCACACCCTGGCACGCATTCGCGAATCGTTTGGCGATCCGATCCTGGTGCGCGCCGGCCGCAAGCTGGTGCCCACCCCGCGCGCCCTTTCGCTGGCAGAGCCAGTGCGCACCTTGCTCGCGCAAGCACAGGCATTGCGCGCACCGGCAGATGCACAAAGCCTGGCGGCAGTGCGGCGGCGCTTCGTTGTGCGTGCACCCGAAGGCATTGCCGTGGTGTTCGGGGCCAGCGTGTCGCAGACGCTGGAAGAGGAAATGCCGCTGGCCTCGCTCCAGTTTCTGCCGGAAACCTACGCCGACCCCGGCGCGTTGCGCGAAGGCCGCATCGACCTGGACGTGGGCAGCTTCAGAGGCACCGACCCTGAAACCGAAACCCAGGTGCTGTCAGAGCAAACATTGGTGGGCGCGGTGCGCGCGGGGCATCCGCTGCTCAAGGGGTTGAAGAAAACGCCGATGACGGCTGCAAGGTATGCGGATGCACGCCACGTTGGCGTTACGCCGCGCGAGGGCGAGCCGTCGCCGGTGGATACGGCGTTGGGCCAGTTGGGTCTGCAGCGCCAACTGGCGTTGCTGGTGCCAAGCACCTTTTCGGCGTTGATTGCCGCCTCGCGCACCGAGCTTGTTGCAAGCGTTCCCGAGCGCACCGCACGGGGCATGGCCGGTTCGCTGGGCCTCAGCATTTTCGAGTTGCCCGTCGCAGTGCATTCGGAGCCGCTGCGCATGGCATGGCACCCGCGCCACCATGTCGATCCGGCGCATCGGTGGTTGCGCGAAAGCATTCGGCGGCTGCTTGACGACCGGCGCTGGATTGTGCCGTCCGTCACGTCGCTGACCGGCGCTGCGAAGAAGCGTGTGGTGTAACGAGGCCGTGCGGCGTCAGGCCTGAAAGTTCAGCCTGAGCCCCGGCGTGGGCCAGTCATCGATGGCAATCAACCGCCCGCTGCCCGATAGCGTGACGTACGCCGTGCGCATGTCGCGCCCGCCAAAGCAGATGTTGGTGGTGTAGCGGTCGGGCAGCGGCACGTGGTCGCAGGTGCTGCCGTCCGGCGCAACGATGGTGATGCCGCCGTGCAGCAGCGTGGCCACGCACAGGTTGCCCAGCGCATCGGCCGCCATCGAGTCGAAGCGCTGGTAGTGCCCGCCCGGCGATGCGCACAGCATGCGGCCACCGTGCGGCGAGGGCCAGCCGTCCTTGCGCAGGCGGCCGGGCGCCGTGATGTCGAAGGCCCAGAGCCGCGCGCCTTCGGTTTCCGCGTAATAGAGCGTGCGGCCGTCCGGCGACAGCGCGATGCCGTTGGGCGTCATCGCCGGCCGCACGACCGCATGCACGGCGCTGCCGATGCTGTGGCCATGGAACACGCCGCCGCGGTCCATGTCGCGCTCGCGCGTCTTGCCCAGGTCCGTAAAGTAGAAGCCGCCTTGCGCGTCGAACACGATGTCGTTTGGGCCACGAAGCGCAAAGCCCTCGACCATGTCGTAGAGCCGCTCGGCCTGCCCGGTGGCAAGGTTCACGCGTTCGATGCGCCCGCCCGAATAGTCTTCGGCCTGGCCCACCGGGCGGTGGCACCCATCGGCCTCGGTATGCCAGCGAAAGCCGCCGCTGTTGCACACGTACACCGCGCCGTCCGGCCCCATGGCGGCGCCGTTGGGGCCGCCGCCCAGGTCGGCCACCACCTGCACCAAGCCGTCGTGCCGCACTCGCGTGAGCGTGCCGCGTGCAATTTCAACCAGCAGCACAGAGCCATCGTCCATGGCAATGGGCCCTTCGGGAAACTGCAGGCCGGTGGCGAGTTCGCGGATTTGCATCGGAGGCCCTTTCTCTTGCTGGGCCGCCTTTTTACACCCGCGGTTGCGTTTCAGTCGCCGCCGCAGCCGCTGCGCTCCAGCACTGGCAGCAGCTGCGGCCCCAGCGACTTGAGCAGCTGCGTCGGCAGCGCGCTGGTGAACGTGTAACGCGCGGCATGGGGCTCGTGCACGTAGGCCATGATGGTGCCGAAGTAGCGGTCGCCAATGGTGAACGCGAAGGTGGCCGAGCGGCTGATCTTGCGCTCCGCAGACTTGCGCCCGCCGCCGGTGTGGCCGTAGCGGTGGTCGCCGGTGCCGGTCTTGCCGCCCACTTCGAGCGCGCGGCCGTCCGCATCCACCAGCACGCCCTTCAGGCGGCGGGCCGTGCCGTCTTGCACCACCTGGACCAGCGCTTGGCGCACGGTGGCGGCCACCTCTGCGGGCAGCACCTGCTCGGCACCGGCGTTGCGCGGCTCCAACCGTGTTTCGTAAGGGGTGTCGCGCGCAAAGTGCAGTGAGCCCACGCGCTGCACCGGGTGGCGCATGCCGTCGCTGGCGATGATGCCCATGAGCTCCGCCAGCGCGGCCGGCCGGTCGCCCGATGCGCCGATGGCGCTTGCGTAGGAAGGTGTGAGCGATTCGAACGGATAGCCCAAGCGTTGCCACGAGCGGTGGATTTGCGCGAAGGCGTCGATCTCGATCAGCTCGCGCAGGCGCGTGTCTTGCGCGCTCTTGTGGCGCGTCTTGAAGAGCCAGGCGTAGACCTCTTGGCGTTCGCTGGTGCTCGCGTTCAGCACCTCGGCCAGCGTGGCACCGGGGTGCTTTCGCAAATAGCCCACCAGCCACAGCTCCAGCGGATGCACGCGCGCCACGTAGCCGCGGTCTGCCAGCGAAAGGTTGGCGTAGGTGGTGCGCAGCGCACGCAGTTCGCGCGGCGAGCCGTCGTATCCGCGGCCCAGCTTCTGCGAAAGCAGTTCTTCGAGCCGGGTCTCGTCCGCATCTGGCTCCACGGTGAACAGCACGCTGGCCAGGCGCGGCGCCGAAGGCCGCACGCCGCGCAGCAGCAAGGCCTGGGCATCGGCCGCCGGCAGGCGCTGGTACTTGCGATAGAAGCGCATCAGAAAGGCCGAGCCCTCACGGTCGGCAAAGCGCACGAGCAGCTCGCGCCGGCGCGGGTCGGTTGGGTCTTTGAGCAGTTGCTCGGCGTCTGACTCGCCGCCGAACATGCGGTGGCGCACCACGTCGCGCATCAGGCGAATGAACACCAGGTTGATCGAATGCTTGAAGCCTTCGCGCACGGTAATGAACTCGTTGTTGCGCGAGCGCTCGAAATTTTCGAACTGGTGCAGGCCACCGCCGGTAAAGAAGGCTTCGCCCGGGTTGGCCGAATACTTGCGCTCCATGGCTGCTTCGAGCATGGGCGCCAGGCGCTTGTCCTTGGCGCGCAGCAGGTACTGCCGCGCCCACACGCCCAGCGGGTCGCGCGGGCTGGGAGCCAGTGCCGTGAGCTGCGCGGTGCCCAATCCGGCCCAGCTGGCGTGCAGCTCGGCCACCAGCTCGAGGTAGCTCACCAGCGTGCGCAGCTTGGCGGTGGAGCCAAGGTCCAGCCGCGCGCCCTGGTTCACGTCGAAAGGCTGGTCGATGCTGTCTGCCTGAACCCGCAGCAGGCTGCCTTGGGGACCACGCTCGAACAGCGTGAAGCTGTAGACCAGCGGGCTCGGGTCTGCGCCCGCATCCAGCAGGTGCGGGCCGTACAACCCCGCCGCCTTGGCCGCGGCCGGCGTGCGCAGCCCTGCCAGCACCTGTGCCGCCAGCGCTTGCGCCTCGCCGTCCAGGCTGGTTTCGGCCTCCAGGTCGAGCCGCTCCAGGTCGTAGGCGCGCGGCACGTCGAGCAGGGTGGAGATGTGGGTGCGCAGCGCACTCGTGGCCTTGCGCTGAACAAAGTCGGGCCGCGCGGTCGGGGGCAGCTCGGGCCGCAGGTGCAAGGGCAGGGGCAACGCCGCATCGCGCAGCGTGGGCGAAATAACGCCCGCCTCGGCCATCAGCCGCAGGTAGCTGTTGGTGAGCCGGCCCAGGCTTGCGCCGTCGCCCAGCAGGTGTTGCGACGGGCGGCGCTGCGCAATCATCAGCGACAGCGCCTGCTTGAAGGCCTGCGCCTGGCGACGCAGCCCATCGGGCGTGGGGGCGGCGCCCTCCGCCTGGTCGGCCAGCAGGCGGTTCACTTCCCGAAAGTCGCGCCCGTACCAGGCCCACAGCCCGTCGCCCATGCCGTGCACCTCGCCCATGCCGGGGCGCGCGGCCAGCGGCACCGTGTCGAGATAGTCGACCACGATCTGCCGGCGCCGCGCCAGCGTGTCGTCCCCGTCTTGATAGGCGCGCACAGATGCAGACGCCATTTGCCGCAGCTTTTCGCGCACCGATCCCGTGCGGCCGTGCGGCGAATGGCGGTACTTTTCGATTTGCGTGGCCAGCGTGCTGCCGCCCGTGGCCGACTGGCTGGGGCTGAACACCCGCAGCCCGTGCTCCACTGCGGCCTTGGCAAAGCGCTCCGGGTCGAGCGCCGGGTTGCGCTGCGGCGGCTCCGCGTCAAGCAGGTGGCGGTCTTCGACGAACAGCAGGCTGCTCACCAAGAGCGGCGGCACCTCTTCAAAGCGCTCGTAGGCGCGCTGCGGCACCCGCGTGTGCAGCAGCGCCGTGTTTCGGCAGTCGCGCACCGTAAGGCCGGCCTGGTTCTTTTCGCGGTAGGGCGTAAAAAGCCCGTGCTCCTGCAGCTCGATGAGGCGAGGCGACATGCGCGCCTGCCGGGTGATGGTGAAGCCATGCGGCCCGAGCCGCTCGATGAAACGGGGCAGATCGTGATAGCCCATCCGCTCGTCGTACGGCCCAGTTTGGGGAAAGCGAATGGCGTTGCTGGGACCCGAATCGACGCTGAAGGTGGCGCCGGCGGAAAAGTCGCGCCACAAGGCGGATTGCAGGCGCGAGGTCTTCAGCTCATCGACCACCAGAAAGGCACCGAGCGCACCCAGCACGGCGAGCCCAGTGCCGATCCAGAAGACCTTCTTGAACCTTGTCATGCTCTGCCTCGCACACAGTCTGCAACGCGGGTTCGCTCAAGGCGATGATGCGCCTTTGGCAGCAGTTTGGGTGGTGCGGGGCAGCCTGAAACGAGGGAGAACTACCTATTGGGGGTTCGCGGTGTGCCGGCATACAAATGCGGGTTGCCGCCGGGCTTTGAAAAACAGGCGTCAGCCCACCGCCTTGATGAGTCGCTCGCGCCCCGCCTTGGCCAGCATTGACGCCACCGCGCAAGAGGCCAGGCGCGCCGGCTCCGAGTCGGCCCGGCTCGTCAGGATGACCGGCACCCGCGTGCCCAGCACAATGCCCGCCGCATACGCCCCGCCCAGAAAGGTGAGGCTCTTTGCCAACATGTTGCCCGCGTCGAGGCTGGGCACGATCAGCACATTGGCGCGGCCCGCCACCGGCGACACGATGCCCTTGATGCGCGCCGCCTCCGCGTCGATGGCGTTGTCCATGGCCAACGGCCCGTCGACCTCTGCGCCGGTAATCTGCCCGCGGTCGGCCATCTTGCACAGCACCGCCGCATCCAGCGTGGAAGGCACCTTGGTGCTCACCGTTTCAGTGGCCGAGAGAATCGCCACCCGCACCGCAGGCATCTGCAGCGCATGCGCAAGGTCGATCGCGTTCTGCACGATGTCGACCTTTTCATCGAGCGTGGGCGCAATGTTGATGGCCGCGTCAGAAATGATGAGCGGCTGCGGGTGCCCCGGAACGTCCATCACAAAGCAGTGGCTGATGCGCCGCGACGTGCGCAGCCCGCCCTCGCGCCGCACCACCGCGCCCATCAGCTCGTCGGTGTGCAGGCTGCCTTTCATCAACGCATCGACCTCGCCGCGCAAGGCCATGGCCACGGCGGCATCGGCTGCGGCGTGGCTGTGGGGAGCATCGACGATGGGGATGTTGGAAAGGTCTGCATTCGCCTCGCGTGCCGCGGCTTCGATCTTTGCGCGCGGGCCGATGAGCGTGGGGGCGATGAGGCCGAGTGCGGCTGAAGCGAGGGCTGCTTCGAGGGAGACGGCGTCGGCTGGGTGGACGACTGCGACGCGCAGCGGTGGGAGGGCGCGGGCTGCGGTGATGAGGCGGTCGTAGTGGGGGGTGGGAGGCGGGGGGGATGAGAGGGGCATGCGGGCTCCGGAGCTTGTGCGGTTCAGAGAGTTTGCAGCAGTTGGTTGGAATCCGGTTGCTTGCTGCTGCTCAGCAAAGCGTTTCGACCAACCGCGCCGTGGCGCGTGCGATTTCTTGATTGCCTTGCTGATGTGGGAAAAGTTGGGCCGATGCTCGATTTGTTCACTGCATCCACTGCGTCGAGGCCACCAATGGGGCGCTTCTGTTCTTACATTTGAACGACTGCCGCGCCTCACGGCAAGACATCGCAATGCACACCGCAGCGATGTTGATGTGAGGCACAAAAGGCGACGGCCAAGGTGCGCTAACACCATGGCCGTCTGACCAATCAACGTGCAACACCTTGGAAGGCGCACATTAAGTGGCTGATCGAATTATCACCGGGCGGAACACGCCCGCATCCGACCACGCAATCCATCAGCAGGACGCGGCGGACGTTCTTGAGAACAAGTTGTCCCAATTGCAATCTCTGCTGAGTTGCTGCTATGGGGATGGGGCTGAGTGGTTCGATGCGATTGGGGCGAAGCATCGGGACAACATCATGTGGATTGCGGCAGATCTCGCAACTGAGGCCGTCCGGCTTACTCAAGAGGTGCTGAGCGGAACTCGCGCGAATGATCCAGTGAATGCCACTGCCGACGTCGATCCTTACGGCGGTGTCGTAGCCAGCGATCCCGGCGATAGTCGTGCACGAAAGTAGTTCGCGGTCTCTTCGTCACTGCAATAGACGTAGCACCCTTTCATGCCGCGCGTCATCAGCGTGCGGTAGGTGTTCTTAATGATCAGATCCGCCTCCGCGGTAGCCTTCTTCGGATCTGCCTTAAGCCGAACCTTGTAACCACGCAAGGTCTTGTCGTATCGGTCCCGCGCACTCGGCACTGTCTTGATGAGCCCATCACGCACGATCAAGTCCGGTCCGATGATCACGCCGATGTAGTCCACCTCGAGACCTTGGCAGGTGTGGATGCAACCAACCTCGTTGATCGAGTTTGGCGCGATGATCCAAAGGCTCCCATCGACATCGAGGTTCCATCGCTTTCGATACTCGCCAATGACGATGTCGAAAGTCTTGGGGTCTTTCTTGCTGGTCCATGGCCAGCAATAACCAGCGACAACGCGGGCGGTGCCTGACTTGTTCTTCTCTGCGATCGATGCGTGAAGCTCGTCGGGCGTGCTGAAGACCTTGAAGTCGAACTCAGCGGGAGTGAGCATTTTGTTCGCTGTTTGCCGAACGTCGAGCGTGTCGTCCAGCCACGCGATGTAGCCGTCCGAACCACTGCACCTGAACTGAGAGGCCAACTCGTGTTCCGACACCTCCGCGCCTTTGCCAATACCAAAGTCGCGAATGGTTTTCTTAGTGCCGATGTCGCTCAACGTCACGCGTTGGTCTTCATCGATGAAAAACACCGTGCACTTGGCTGCGGCGATGAGTTCCTTGACCTGGTTCTCACCGAGGTTGCCGTACAGGCCGCTCTTCTCGTTCAGGCGGTGAGCCTCGTCCACGATCAGCACATCGAACGTGTCGCTCGGCGTATCGATGAAGCCACCCGAGCCCGTAAAGAGATTTGAATAGCGAGTGCGAGTCATCGTGCCTGCAAGCTTGGTTTCGTACACGCGCCGGGGCGCGGCGTTCTTTGAAACGTACTTGCAGTTCAAGCCAGCACCCATTAGGGCGACGAGTGCGTTAATGGCGAGAACGGTCTTGCCAGTTCCCGGGCCGCCTTCGACGATCACGACCTTGGGGCTCGCGCTCGATGCAGCTCGACCAGCAGCCAAGATGTTCTCGTAAACCTCTTTCTGGTCGTCGATCAAGATGAACTCGGCGTTTCCCCTCAGCAGGCCGGCAAGGCTCTCGCTAAGCGCCTTCGACGGCCTGATTCGGCCATTCACCAATTCGTAGAGCACGCTCGGGTCGCCGAACTTGATGTGCTGCTTGATGAAGTTGCGCAGCAAGCTCCGCTCGGTCTCCCCCCGCAAGAAAAGCGGCGCTTTCTCGATATAGCCGGCGTAGTGGTCCGAGTCGATGACACCGTCGCGCTCGTAGTTGTGCAGATACGCGCAGGCCTGAACCGAGATACCGCCGGAGTAGACGGCTTCGTTGAAACCCTCCATCAACGAGGCGTAGGACCACGCTTGGTACGAAGGATGAACGACCTCTCGGTGCCCCCCACCAAGATATGTGCTGACCAGTGCGTCCTTGGTCGAAGGCTTCACCTTGTCCCACTGCTTGAGCTCGATGAGCACGACATTCTTCGAGTTGTCGTGACCTCGGCCGGTCAGGCTGATGTCGATGCGCTTAGAGCTTTGCGGAATATGAAGCTCGACTGCAACGCCGACGTCATCAGGAATATCCGAAGCGCTGAGAACCCGGGACATGTACCCCAGCGATTCCTTCCATGACCGCATCTCCGCCGCCGGTACCCTTCGGCCGGTAGCAGTCGTGTACTTGGCCAGGATGACGTCTTCGATGTCTCTGTCGTTGTTGTCGCTGAGAAACTGCTTCTTATCGGCTTGGTAGACGATCACGTCAGTTCTTCCCGGACTCGTCGGATTCCGGTTGGCCGTGCTTCTTGCTGCTGCCCCGAACCTTTTCTGCGGGGTATCGCATGGCGTTGTCCTTCAGCTTCTGCTGAACCGCGGCATCGAGGTCGATCCCCAAGACTGAAGAGAGGCGGACGAGGTAGAGCAGAACGTCCGCAAGCTCGTCTTGCACGGCCCTAGCCGTCTGGACGTCTCGACCGGCATCTTTGGAAGCGGCCTCCGACATCCATTGGAAGATTTCGTTCAGTTCCCCGACTTCGCCCGTCAGGGCCATCACCAAATTCTTGGGCGAGTGGAACTGCGCCCAATCGCGCTCGTCTGCAAACTGCTCTAAGCGGGCTGCGAGCTGTGCCAAGTCGACAAGCGCGGTGCCTGACGTTGCGTCAACGGCATCGGTCATGTTGAAGCTCTCCTATTGCCCATCGCCAATGAGGTGCGAGTGAACGGTCTTGACTCAGGTTGCAGGAAATAGGTGCGTAGGTCCGGCTCGGTCATGAAACAAGTGTATCTAGAGACGCCCTCTGCTATTTCACATTGTTGAAGCAAATTGGGTGGAGCGACGCGTTCTACGTCCGCGGGTGGGCTGGTTACGGAGTCCAGGGACCTAAAAACAACGACTCAACGAAACGATGGTTAACTACGACCGAGGATCGAAGTTAAAGTATGTCACCAATCGTTAATTTGTTCGGGTGATGAACGACAATTTCTGTGCAAGTCGCGAAGTGCGGGCTCGACTTGACCTTTTCCAAGTTGCAGAACTGACGCCCGATTGGCGGTTGCAGATCAATTCCTTGGCAAATTGAAATGCCGAGCGAACAAATCTCTTCTGTTTTCTCAATCGCCGCGGCGCTCCCATCTTTTGTTTTGGGACGCGTCTATCGCCGCTCGCAGGATCTCCATTCGGCGTTTGGCGGTGGAGGGCAGAGCGGGATCTCCAACTCTGCGCGGGCACCAGTGACGTTCCTGTTTACGGGAAGTGGTGAGCGCTATGGCTACGCTGATCGATTCGACGAGGACGGCACCTTCTTTTACTTCGGTGAAGGGCAGAAGGGCGACATGAAGTTTGTCCGCGGCAACCTAGCGGTTCTCAACCACTCGAGCCAGGGCAAAGCGCTGCACCTGTTCCGCGTCATTGGAAAAGGCAAGGGGCAAAAATATCTTGGTGAGTTCGTTTATCAGGATCATGACTGGGTCATTGCGGCTGATGTGGACGGAAAGCCCCGAAATGCGATTATTTTTCGGCTAGTACCCCTTGCCCGTCTGGAGCAGCTTGAGCTTGCCTCCGCAGAGCCACCCGTGGACGACGTGACGCTTCAAGAGTCTAGAAATCGAGCTATTGCCGCGTCCGAAGTTATTGGCTCGCAAGAAAACAAGAAGGGGA
Source organism: Variovorax paradoxus (assembly GCF_009755665.1). NCBI lineage: Bacteria > Pseudomonadati > Pseudomonadota > Betaproteobacteria > Burkholderiales > Comamonadaceae > Variovorax > Variovorax paradoxus. Next base: position 4,153,338 of record NZ_CP046622.1, on the reverse strand, counting down.
GCCGGACGATTTATGAACGTAGCCGCGCGGTGCGCGACTATGTCCTGCAACGTGCGGCTGGGAAGTGTGAGCTTTGCGAGTCGCCCGCACCTTTCACCCGAAACGATGGCCGGCCTTACTTAGAGCCGCACCACACCACGCGGTTGTCTGACGGAGGGCCTGATCACCCGCAGTTTGTTGCAGCGCTTTGCCCAGCCTGTCATCGAGAAGTGCACTATGGAGAGCATGCGCAGGTAAAAAATCTGACGTTGAAGGAAAGGCTGCAGGTTCTTGAGGCGGCTGGTCCAGCCTGATTTCGTGTCCACGACCCATCTGCGGGTCAACAGGCAAAAAGCCCCTGACTCTTGCGAATCAGGGGCTTTCTAGTTTTGGTGCCGGAGAGATGAATCGAACACCCGACCTTCTCATTACGAATGAGCTGCTCTACCGACTGAGCTACACCGGCGAAGCCTCGGATTATAGCAACCCGTCAGGCCTTTTCGGTGTGGTACTTGGTCAAACGCTCGACTTCGTTACGCGAACCCAACATCACGCTCACGCGCTCGTGCAGTTTGGTGGGCTGCAAGTCCAGGATGCGCTGCTTGCCGTTGGTGGCGGCGCCACCGGCTTGCTCCACCAGCCAGCTCATGGGGTTGGCCTCGTACATCAGGCGCAGCTTGCCGGCCTTTTCGGGCTCGCGCTTGTCCCACGGGTACATGAACACGCCGCCGCGCATCAAGATGCGGTGCACGTCGGCCACCATGCTGGCAATCCAGCGCATGTTGAAGTCTTTGCCGCGCGGGCCTTCCTTGCCGGCCAGGCACTCGTCGATGTAGCGCTTCATGGGCTCGTCCCAGTGGCGCATGTTGCTCATGTTGATGGCAAATTCCTTGGTATCGGCCGGAATCTGGATGTCTTCCTGTGTGAGCACAAAGCTGCCTTGCTCGCGGTCTAGCGTGAACATGGCCACGCCGTTGCCCACGGTCAGCACCAGGGTGGTTTGCGGGCCGTAGATGCAGTAGCCGGCGGCCACTTGCTGGGTGCCGGGCTGCAAAAAGTCGGCTTCCTGCACGCCGGGGGTGTCGTCGGGCTTTTTCAGCACGCTGAAGATGGTGCCAATGCTCACGTTCACGTCGATGTTGCTGCTGCCGTCGAGCGGGTCGAACATGAGCAGGTATTCGCCCTGAGGGTAGCGGTTGGGCACCACGTAGATGCTGTCCATTTCTTCGCTGGCCATGGCCGCCAGGTGGCCGCCCCATTCGTTGGCTTCAATCAGCACTTCGTTGGCAATGATGTCCAGCTTCTTCTGGATTTCGCCCTGCACGTTTTCGCTTTCGGCGGTGCCGAGCACGCCGCCCAGCGCGCCCTTGTTGACGGCCTGGCTGATGCTTTTGCAGGCACGGGCCACCACTTCGAGCAGCAGGCGCAGCTGGCCCGGAATGAGGCCGTCGGCGCGCTGCTGTTCAACGAGGTAGCGGGTGAGGGAGATCTTCTGTTGTTGATAAGCCATGTGCTTCCTGTATTGGGTTCGATTCGGTTCGATGTTGTGCCGAGGCGAGGCGTCTGGGCGCTCAGTCGGCGTTGTCTTCGGGCCAGGGGGCGCCAAGGTCGTAGGCAATGCGCATGGCAATGTCGGCCGATGCCTTGTCCAGCCCGTCGTTCAGCAACTTGCCCTGGTTTGCCAGCCAATGCGCGCGGCGGATGCTGCGCTGCGTGTTGGCGTCCTTGCCGCGCAGTTCCTGTTTGAGCGAGGGGCCGACGAGGTCCGACAGGCTGACGGTCGAGCGGTACGAATATTCGTGCCACAGCGTGCGCTTGTCGGGGGAGCCGATGCGCACGTTGGCTCGCACCACGGCTTCGTCCTCGTCGTCGGAAACATTGGCCCAGCCTTCGACCACGGTCTGCGCGCTGTCGGGGTTGAGCGGGCTGCCCCTGAACATGCTGGAGGCAGGCTCGCGGTAGGTGGCGCCCTGGTAGTTGGGGCTGGTGCGCAATGCCTTTTCGAGGCGCGGGCTGAGCAGGGGCGCCAGTTCGTAGTTGCCCATTACCGCGAGGTATAGGGCCGAGCGCGACTGGATCTCTTGCTGCAGCGAGTCCTGGTAGCCCTTGTTGGCCGCGCCGGTCGCACCGCCGAGAGCCATGGCACCGATGATGCCCACGCCGGGAATTGCCGCCATGCCGGCGCCGATGACGCGCATGCGCTTGAAGCTGGCGTCCGGGTCGCTTTCGACCTCGACGCCGATGCTGGGCACGACCACCTGCACGGTCGAGCCGGGCAGGGTGGCCAGTTGCGATTTCTTGATCCACGGCTGGCTCGACCTGCCGCCGGCGCCCGCGCAGCCAGCAAGCGCCGCGCAGAGCAGGAGCGCTGTCGCCGTCAGCGCGAGCGCCGGCCGCCGCTTCTGGCGAGGCCGCTCAGTTGCCGGCGAGTGCACGCGTCACTACCTCGTGGGTGTCCTTGCTCAGGTCGGGCTTGGCGGCCACGCGGGCAATGGCTTCGCGCGCGGCGCTGCGGTAGGGCTCGGCCAGCTTGCTCCAGCGGTCGAGCGCGCGGGCAAGGCGGGCGGCCACCTGGGGGTTGATGGCGTCCAGCTCTATGACCCGCTCGCTCCAGAACACGTAGCCGGCGGCGTCGGGGCGGTGGAATGCGCCGGGGTTGGCGCTGCAGTAGCTGAAGATCACGCTGCGCGCGCGGTTGGGGTTCTTGATGGAGAAGTCCGGGTGCTTCATCAGCTGCTTCACCAGCGGCAAGATGTCGCCGCCGCGGTCGGGCGCGCCGGCCTGCAGCGAGAACCACTTGTCGATGACCAGCGCTTCGTCCTTGAACAGGGCATGAAAGCGCGCGAGCGCCTGCGCGGCCAGGGTGTGGCCCGACGACACCAGCGCGTTGAGCGCGTTGAAGCGGTCGGTCATGTTGCCGGCGTCTTTAAAGCGCTGCAGCGTTTTGCCGGGCCACACGGTGTCGCCCGAAGAGCGCGCCGCCAGGCACAAGAAGTTAAGCGCCATGCCGGCCAGCGCGCGGCGGCCTGAAGAGGTCGGGTCGGGCGTGTAGGCGCCGGTGTCGTGGTTTTCTTCGTAGACCTGTTGCCAGTCTTGGAAGAGGGCGGTGGCCAGCTGGGCGCGCATGGCTTCGCGCACCAGGTGCACGCGCGGCGGGTCGACCACGTCGAGCTGCTCGGAAATGTAGGTTTCCGAAGGCAGGGTGAGCACCAGCTCTTTAAAGGCGGCGTCGAGCTTGGGGTTGCGCAGCACGCTGCGCATGGCGTCCAGGTACGCGTCGTTCAGCACCGGGGTGGTGTCGGTCGCCAGCGCGGCAATGCCCTGCAGCGCGGCGCGCAGGCCCAGGCGCTGGCCGGCTTCCCAGCGGTTGAAGGGGTCGGGGTCGTTGGCCAGCAGGGTGAGCAGTTGGGCGTCGGTGTATTCAAAGTCCAGAATCACCGGCGCGCTGAAGCCGCGCAAGATCGAAGGCACGGGCTCGGCGTCGAGGCCCACAAAGGTAATTTGCTCGCCGGCGCGCGAGAGCACCACGGTGCGCGTGCACGGGGTGCCCGGCGCGCTGCGGGTTACTTCGCTTTCGCCTTCGAGCTGCAGCGGCAGTTCGCGGCCGCTGGCGTCGAGCAGGCCAATGTTCACCGGAATGACAAACGGCTCCTTGGTCGGCTGGCCCGGCGTGGGCGGGCAGCTTTGCACAATGCTCAGGGTATAGCTGCGCGCTTGCGCGTCGTACACGCCGTGGGCGGCAAGGCGCGGCGTGCCGGCCTGGCTGTACCAGCGCTTGAACTGCGGCAGCAGGCGGGCCAACTCCGAATCGGGGTTGGCGTCGGCAATGGCCTGGGCAAAGTCGTCGCAGGTCACAGCCTGGCCGTCGTGGCGCTCGAAGTAAAGGGTCATGCCCTTTTCAAAGCCCTTGCGGCCGACCAGCGTCTGCATCATGCGCACCACCTCGGCACCCTTTTCATAAATGGTGACGGTGTAGAAGTTGCTGATCTCGATGTAGCTGTCTGGCCGCACCGGGTGGGCCATCGGGCCGGCGTCTTCAGGAAACTGCGCGGTGCGCAGCACGCGAACGTCTTCGATGCGCTTCACGGCGCGGGCCGAGGCATCGGCGCAAAGGTCCTGGCTGAACTCCTGGTCGCGGAAGACGGTGAGGCCTTCCTTCAGCGAAAGCTGGAACCAGTCGCGGCAGGTGACGCGGTCGCCGCTCCAGTTGTGAAAGTACTCGTGGCCGACCACGCTTTCGATGTTGCTGTAGTCGGCGTCGGTGGCGGTGGCCTGGTTGGCCAGAACGTACTTCGTGTTGAAGATGTTCAGGCCCTTGTTCTCCATGGCGCCCATGTTGAAGTCGCTGGTGGCCACAATCATGAAGCGGTCCAGGTCCAGCGGCAGGCCAAAGCGGGCTTCGTCCCACAGCACGGAGTTGACCAGCGAGTTCATCGCATGCTCGGTCTTGTCGAGGTCTCCGGCGCGCACGTACACCTGCAGCAAGTGCTCCTTGCCGTTGCGGGCGGTAATGCGCTGCTCGCGCGCCACCAGCTTGCCGGCCACCAGCGCAAACAGGTAGCTGGGCTTCTTGAAGGGGTCGACCCACTTGGCAAAGTGGCGGCCCTCGGGCAGGTCGCCCTGTTCGACCAGGTTGCCGTTCGACAGCAGCACAGGGTACGCGGCCTTGGCGGCGCGCAGCGTAACCGTGTACATCGCCATCACGTCGGGGCGGTCCAAGAAGTACGTGATGCGGCGAAAGCCCTCGGCCTCGCACTGCGTGAAGAAGGTGTCTTCGCTCACGAACAGGCCCATCAGCTTGGTGTTCTTGATCGGGCAGCAGGTGGTGAAGATCTCGAGCTCGAAGGCGTCGGGCAAGCCGTCGATCACGAGCTGCTCGCCTTCCATGCGGAACGATGCGCCCTGGCCGTTGACCAGCACGCGCGCCAGGTTCAGCTCGTCGCCGTCCAGGCGCAGCGGCTGGGCCGGCACGTCGGGGTTGCGGCGCAGTTGCATGCGGTTGAGCACGCGGGTCTTGGCGGGGTCGAGGTCGAAGGTCAGGTCGACGGTGTCGATCCAGAATGCCGGAGCGGCATAGTCTTCGCGGCGAATGGCGATCGGTTGCCCTTGGGCGTCACGCTGCAGCAGCATCGAGTGTCTCCAGAAAATTCGAATGGGCGAGTTCGTCGTAGTCGCGAACGGCGGCAATCACATGGGGGCCGGCAAGCTCGGCGGCGGTATGGGTGCTGCACACGGCCACGGCACGCATGCCGCCGCGGCGCGCAGCCTCTATGCCGAAGGGCGCATCTTCAAACACAACGCAGCGCTCGGGCGCCACGCCAATGCGGCGCGCGGCTTCCAAGAAGATCTCGGGCGTGGGCTTGCCGGCAAAGCCTTCGTCGCCGCCCACAATGGCCAGAGGCAGCGGGTCCATCTTCAGGCGCGACATCGCAAATTCAATGTTGTGCTTGTCGCCCGCCGTGCCCACGGCCACCTTCAGGCCGCGCGCCACGGCGGCCTTGGCAAAGGCGGTAAAGCCGGCAACCTCGGTGAAGTTGTCGCCGAACATGGCGCGGTAGATTTCTTCTTTTTCGTGCACCAGGGTTTGGCACTCGGCGTCTGAAAGCTCGCGCTCGAACAACTCGCGCATGCACTCGGTGCCGGTGCGGCCCGTGGTGCGCGCAAGAATGTCGGTCACGTCGAGCTTGAGCCCGTGGCGCGCCACAAACTCGACCCACGAGCGCGCATGCCACGGCATGGAGTCGATCATGGTGCCGTCCATGTCGAAGATGAAGGCTTCGACCTTGTCGTGGGTCAGGCTCATCGATTACACGCCCTGCTTCAGCGAGGCTTCGATGAACACGTCCAGGTCTCCGTCGAGCACCTTTTGCGTGGCCGAGACTTCAACGTTGGTGCGCAGGTCCTTGATGCGGCTGTTGTCCAGCACGTAGCTGCGGATCTGGTGGCCCCAGCCCACGTCGGTCTTGCTGTCCTCGAGCTTTTGCTGCTCTTCCTGGCGCTTGCGCATTTCGTGGTCGTACAGGCGCGAACGCAGGCGCTTCCACGCCACGTCGCGGTTGCTGTGCTGGCTGCGGCCGTCCTGGCACTGCACCACGATGCCCGTGGGGATGTGCGTCAGGCGCACGGCCGAGTCGGTCTTGTTGATGTGCTGGCCGCCCGCGCCCGATGCGCGGAAGGTGTCGGTGCGCACGTCGGACGGGTTGATCTCGATCTCGATGGAGTCGTCGATTTCCGGGTAGACAAAGATCGAGGCAAAGCTGGTGTGGCGCCCGCCCGACGAGTCGAACGGCGACTTGCGCACCAGGCGGTGTACGCCGGTTTCGGTGCGCAGCAGGCCAAAGGCGTAGTCGCCTTCCACCTTGATGGTCGCGCCCTTGATGCCCGCGGTGTCGCCCGGCGTTTCGTCTTCGATCTGCGTCTTGAAGCCCTTGCGCTCGGCGTACTTCAGGTACTGGCGCAGCAGCATGCTGGCCCAATCGCAAGCCTCGGTGCCGCCCGCGCCGGCCTGAATGTCGACAAAGGCGTTGAGCGGATCGGCCGGGTTGTTGAACATCCGGCGGAATTCAAGCTGCTTGATGTCGGCTTCGAGCGCGGCAGCGTCGTCGGCAATGGACTGCAAGCCGTCCATGTCGCCGTCTTCCTTCGACATTTCATACAGCTCGGTGTTGTCCGAGAGGCCGCTGGTGAGGCGGTCGAGCGTCACGACCACGTCGTCGAGCGACTTCTTCTCGCGGCCGAGTTCCTGGGCCTTCTTGGGGTCGTTCCAGACGTTCGGGTCTTCGAGCGATGCGTTGACCGTCCTCAGACGTTCGGCTTTGGCATCGTAGTCAAAGATACCTCCGTAAATCGGCCGTCCGGGCGCTCAGGTCCGCGAGGGTTGCGCCGATTTGGTTGATTTGTTCTGCGTCCATGGGGTGTCCTGACTGTGTTCGGGGGAAACCGGACATTTTCTCATGGACCGATAACCCGCCCAGGAACTGCGCCGTATTGCTCCTTCCCCCGCTGGGGGAAGGCTGGGATGGGGGCGGGCAGGGCGCCCATTTCGAGCGCCGCTTGCCCCCACCCCGGCCCTCCCCCAGCGGGGGAGGGAGGAAGGCGAAGTCAGAAGGCGGGGACGAGCGAGCCCTTGAACTGGCTTTCGATAAAGCTCTTCACCTCCGCCGACTGGTAAGCCGCAACCAGCCGCTTGGCCCAGGGCTTGTCCTTGTCGGCGCGGCGCACGGCAATCAGGTTGGCGTAGGGGCTTTTCGGGGCTTCCTTGATCACGGCGTCCTTGGCGAGCGAAAGGCCGGCCTTCTCGGCGTAGTCGTTGTTGATGGCGGCAATGGCCAGGTCGTCGAGAGAGCGGGGCAGTTGGGCTGCGTCCAGCGCCACCAGCTTCAGCTTCTTGGGGTTGCTCACCACGTCGAGCGGCGTGGCGTTGTTGTTCTTCACCGCATCGGGCTTCAGCGTGATGAGGCCGGCCGTCTGCAGCAGCAGCAGGGCGCGGTTGCCGTTCGACGGGTCATTCTGGATGCCGACCGAGGCGCCGTCGGGCAGCTGGTCGATCGACTTGATCTTGCGCGAGTAGAAGCCCAGCGGCGCCGTGATGGTGAGGCCCACGGGCACGATGTCGAAACCGCGCGCCTTGTTCTGGTTGTCCAGGAAGGGCTGGTGCTGAAAGGCGTTGGCGTCCAGGTCGCCCGAGGCCAGCGCGGCGTTGGGCAGCTGGTAGTCGTTGAACACCACCACCTGGATGTTCAGGCCGTCCTTGGCGGCGACCTTTTTCACCACTTCGAAGATCTGCTCGCCGTTGCCGACGGACACGCCCACCTTGATGGCGGTTTTGTTGTTGTCTTGCGCGAAGGCGGCGCTGCCGGTGAAGAAAAGTGCGCCTGCAACGGTGGCAAGGGCGAGGGTGCGGCGGCGAAGGGTGCTGTGCATGTTGTGTTGCGCGAATCAAAAAAGTAAGGGCGCGAATGTGGCATTGCCCCGCCCGTTTGGGAACGAACCAATCCGCATATCGATATGGCATTGCCCGCTGGGCTTCTCCAATGCTTATGCGTTTTCATGCATAAGCAAGCGCCGATTTGTTCGTTCCCTTTTGACGATTTTGTTTTCATACTCGGCCCCTTTTTGCGAACTCCGCGGCCCGCTTCGACGCAGGCCGTGCCTCCTCTCCATGACCAACCATTCGCCTGATGCGGCCCGCGGCAACGCGGCGCCGGTCATCCGACTTCAATCGGTGCAGAAGTCTTTTGCCTTGCCCAGCGGCGAGGTGTTCGACGCCGTGCAGTCGCTCTCGCTCGACATTCAACAGGGCGACGTGTTCGGCCTGATCGGCAAGAGCGGCGCGGGCAAGTCGACCTTGCTGCGCCTCATCAACCTGCTGGAGCGGCCCGATGCGGGCAAGGTCTTTGTGGGCGGGCGCGACCTGACGACGCTCTCGCGCCGCGAGCTGCGCGACATGCGCCAGAACATCGGCATGATCTTTCAGCAGTTCAACCTGCTGCAGAACGCCACGGTGTTCGACAACGTGGCGTTTCCGCTGAAGATCCACGGCCGCCATTCAAAGGCCGAAATCGACGCCCGCGTGCGCGAATGCCTGGCCCTGGTGGGCCTGGCCGAGAAGATCGACACCTACCCGGCGCAGCTTTCGGGCGGGCAGAAGCAGCGCGTGGCCATTGCGCGTGCGCTGGCGCCGCGGCCGCAAGTGCTGCTGTGCGACGAGCCCACCTCGGCGCTCGACACCGAAACCACCCGCGCGCTGCTGGAAACGCTGCGCGACATCAACCAGAAGATCGGCGTGACCATCGTCATCGTCACGCACGAGCTCTCGGTGGTCGAGGTGCTGTGCCGCAACGTGGCCATTCTGGAGAAGGGCCGGCTGGTGGAGCAGTTCGCAGTGCTCGATGCGCCGGCCGAAGAGCGCAAGACCGCGCTGGGCCGCGAAATCGACGAACTGGTGCGTCGCCGCGAACGCGAGGCGCGAGAACCCGTCACGCCGCGCCCCTTGCCGGTGCAGCGCAGCGCGCAGGAGGTGGCCTATGTTTGAGAACATCGCGCCCATCCTCCCTGAGCTGTGGGTGGCCACGGGCCAGACCTTCCTGATGCTGGCCATCGGCCTTTCGGCGGCGGTGCTGATCGGCGGGCCGCTGGGCATTTTGCTGTTCTTGCTCGGGCCGGGCCAGTCGCTCGAAAACAAGCCGGCGTTCCTCGTCCTGAACTGGATCGTGAACACCGTGCGCTCGTTTCCTTTCATCATCTTGCTGGTGGCGCTGGTGCCGTTCACGCGGGTGATTGCGGGCACTTCCATCGGCCCGCTGGCGGCCGCGGTGCCGCTGTCGTTTGCGGCCATTCCGTACTTTGCGCGGCTGGTGGACCAGTGCCTGCGCGAGGTGCCGCGCGGCGTGATCGAGGCGGCGCACGCCATGGGCGCATCGGAGCTGCAGATCGTGTGGCGCGTGCTGGTGGTGGAGGCGCGCTCCGGCCTGGTGCTGGCGCTCACGGTGCTTGCGGTGAGCTTTCTCTCGTACTCCGCCATTGCCGGCGTGGTGGGCGGCGGCGGCATTGGCGACCTGGCCATCCGCTACGGCTACTACCGCTTTCAGACCGACGTGATGGTGCTCACCGTAGCGCTGCTCGTGGTGCTGGTACAGATCCTGCAGTTCGTGGGCAACACCACGGCGCGCAGGCTGGACAAGCGTTGATTTCCTGTTTTTCTCTTTTCTTTTGTCTCTTTTCTCTCCTGCTCATTCCATGAAAACCGTACTGCTGCGCCGCTCCGTCCTCACCCTGTCTCTTGTCGCCCTGTCGTTCGGCGGCCTTTCACTGGCGCAGGCGCAAGAAGCCAAGAAGAACCTCGTCATCGGCGGCACCGCCGGCTCGAACATCGACCAGCTCAAGGCCGGCATCGTCCCCATCCTGGAGAAGAAGGGCTACAAGGTGAAGCTGGTCGAGTTCAACGACTACGTGCAGCCCAACCTCGCGCTGGCCCAGGGTTCGCTCGATGCCAATTTCTTCCAGCACCAGGTCTACCTGAAGAAGTTCTCGGCCGACCAGAAGCTGGACCTTGCCGAACTGGTGCAAGGCCCCATCGCACCGTTGGGCGTGTATTCGACCAAGCGCAAGACCCTGGCCGAGGTGAAGGAGGGCGACCGCTTCACGCTGCCCAACGACCCGAGCAACCTGGCCCGCGCGCTGGTGCTGCTGGAGCAGAACAAGCTCATCACCATCAAGCCCGGCGTCGATCCGCTGCGCGCGTCTGAAAAAGACGTGGCCGAGAACCCGAAGAAGCTGAAGTTCATTCCGCTCGAAGCCGCGCAGCTGCCGCGCTCGCTGGGAGACACCGACTACGCCATCGTCAACGGCAACTTTGCAATCTCGTCGGGCCTGAAGCTCACCGAGGCGGTGGTGCTCGAAAAGACGCCCGACTACTACCTGAACGTGGTGGCCGTGAAGAGCGCGGACAAGAACGCGCCCTGGGCCAAGGACATTGCCGACGCCTACCGCTCCAAGGAGTTCAAGGCCGTGGTCGACACCAAGTTCCAGGGCTACGCCAAGCCCAGCTTCCTGCAATAACTGCAGCTAACGCCTCAACCCAAGGACGCCCATGCCCGTGCTCGCAGTCTTCGATGCCGAAGGTCGCTGGTGCGACACGCATGTGTGCGACGGCCGCATCAACGAGCACTTGGGCAAGCAGGGCGTGAGCTGGGGCCGCGAAGAAGCGCCCGCGGGCCAGCGTGCGCTTGAGCGGGCGAGCCTGTTCTACGTGCGCACGGAAGACGGCTACCTGGGCCTGCTGCTCGAGGCGGGTGAATGGATGGCGCTTTCGGCCGGCGCCGAGCATTTTGTCGACGACGGTCAGGCCGCGCCGCCCCGGCCGCTGCCCGCCGCGCTGCCGCACTTTGACGCCTTCGTCGACGAGGTGCTGATGCTGACGGGCAACGACGCGGACGAAGAAGACTGAGTGCAAAGCGGGGTCTGCTGGCGCACGCCGGGCCCGCGGGCTTGTAGCATGTGCGCATGACCCAGCACATCGGAATCGTCGGGTGCTCCGCCGAAGGCGCGGCGCTCTGCTACCAGACCATTTGCGTGGAAGGGGCCCAGCTGCTTGGGCCGCATGCGCATCCTGAAGTCTCGATGCACACGCCGTCGCTTGCCGACTACATGCAGCACATTTACCGCAACGACTGGCGCGGCGTGGGCGAGGTGATGCTGGCTTCGGCCAACAAGCTCGCGAAGATTGGCGCCAGCTTTCTGGTCTGCCCGGACAACACCATTCACCAGGCGCTGCCGTTCATCGAAGCGCGCTCGCCGCTGCCGTGGCTGCACATTGCCGAGTGCGTGGCCGAAGAAGCCGCGCAGCGCGGGTTCAAGCGCCTGGCCATCACAGGCACGCGCTGGCTCGTCGAGAGCGAGGTCTACCCCGAGAAGCTCTCTGCCAAGGGGCTCGAGTACGTTCGGCCTGCTGCCGACGAGCGCGAAGAAATCAACCGCATCATCATGGACGAGCTGGTCTGCGGTGTTTTCACGCCCGATGCGGTCACGGCGTTCCGCCGCGTCATACAGCGCATGAAGGACGAGGAAGGCTGCGACGCGGTAGTGCTCGGCTGCACCGAGATTCCGCTGATCATGAACGACGTGAACTCGCCGCTGCCCACGCTCGATTCGACGCGGCTTTTGGCGCGCGCGGCGTTGCAGCGCACCGTGCAGGGCCGCGCTGCAGCCTGAACCCGGGCGGGCTCAGCTCGCCAGAAACTGCTCGATCAACCCGGCCACGCGCTGTGGCTGGTCGTGGTGCAGCATGTGGCCGGCATCGGCCACCTGTTCGATGCGCACCGAGGGCACGGACCGGAGGCGCTCATGGAACTCTTCGAGCGTGTAGCGGTTTTTCCACCAGCCGTGCAGGCTGTCGTCCGCGGCTTCGACCATGAGCGTGGGCGCCGAGATCCGCGCATAAAGGGCGAGCGTTTCATCGACCCGGAAGATGTTGGCATTGACGATCTTGTGAGCGGCTTCGCCAAGAATCTGCCAGCGCTCGCTGCCGTCGGGCTGGGTTTGCGCGGCCGACCAATGGCCCGCCAGCCAGTTGGCCTTGTCGGGCGTGAGGCGCGGGTTGGTCTTCATGAGCCGGCGCGCCACGCCGTCCACCGACGAGTAGCTGGCAAGCGCCATTTCGCCGCGGTGCAGGCGCTTGAGCTCGTCGATCCATTGCCCGTAACGCGCGGGCGCTTCCTCGGGCTTGCGCGCGGGCATGCCGAAGCCTTCGCAATTGACCAGCCGGCGAATGCGCGCGGGCCTTGCCCCCGCGTAGTGCATGGCAACATTGCCGCCCATGCTGTGGCCGACCAGGTCGACGGGCTGCGCCGCATCGCCTTCGCCCGCGTAATGGTCGAGCAGCCATTCCAGGTCGGCCAGGTAGTCGGGCAGCCAGTAGTTGTCGACACCGCCGCCCTCGGTCAGGCCAAAGCCGCGCCAGTCGGGCGCGATGATGAAGCGCTCTTCGGCCAGCGCATCGACCACGAACTGCCACGAGGCCCCCACGTCCATCCAGCCGTGCAGCAGCACCAACGGCGGCCGCGCCGCGGAGGGCTCGCCCCACACGCGCACGTGGTAGCGGAGATTGCGCACGGGTACGAATTCGGTGCGCGAAGGGCGAAGGGCTTGGTACATGGGCGCCGATGATACGGAGCCGACGGCGGCGGCGCAGTCCGCCACAAGACAGTGCGCGCTCGGGTTTTGGGCCCGCGGCCAGCGCACCGTGGAGGAGGGCGGTAGCATTCCGCGCATGAAAAAAATCCAACTCGGCCAGAGCAGCCTGCAGGTCACCCCGATCTGCCTTGGCACCATGACATTCGGCGAACAGGTGGACGAGCCCACCTCGCACGCCATCTTGAGCCGCTCGCTCGAGCGCGGCGTCGATTTCATCGACACGGCCGAGATGTACGCGGTGCCCACGCGCAAGGAAACCTACGGCGCCACCGAAACCATCATCGGCAACTGGTTTGCGGCCAATCCCGGCGCGCGCCAGAAAATTACGTTGGCCACCAAGGTGGCCGGCCCGGTGCGCGCCACGCCCTGGGTGCGCGAAGGCGCGGGCATGACGGCGGACGACATCGTGGCGTCGTGCAACGCCAGCCTCAAAAGGCTGAAGACCGACGTCATCGACCTGTACCAGATCCACTGGCCCGAGCGCCACGTGCCGGCCTTCGGCGCGCTTTACTACGACCCGGCCAAGGAAACCTCGCAGACGCCGATTCACGAGCAGCTCGAGGCGCTGGGCGGGCTGGTCAAGGCCGGCAAGGTGCGCGAAATCGGTCTTTCCAACGAAACGCCGTACGGCGTGCACGAGTTCGTGCGCCTGGCCGAGCAGCACGGCCTGCCGCGCGTGGCCTCGGTGCAGAACGTCTACAACCTGGTGAGCCGCGGGCTCGAGAACGGGCTCGACGAGACGATGCACCGGCTCGGCGTTTCGCTCTTGGCGTATTCGCCGCTGGCCTTTGGCCTGTTGACCGGCAAATACGACCAGGGCGGGATCGAAGGGCCCGAGGCTCCGAAGGGCGCGCGAATTTCGAGCTACGAATCGGTGCGCAAGCAGCGCTGGGGCCGGCCCGATGCATTGAAGGCGGCGCGCCGCTACAACCAGCTGGCGCGAGACAACGGCCTGACGCCGGTGCAGCTGGCGCTGGCCTTCTGCTACACCAAATGGCAGGTGGCAAGCACCATCATCGGCGTGACCACGGTGGCGCAGCTCGACGAAGACCTCGACGTGTGGGGCACCACGCTTTCGCCGGAAGTCTTGGCCGAGATCGACCAGATCCGCTGGGAAATCCGGGACCCGGCAACGTGAGAGCGGCCCCAGGGGTGCACCGGTGAGCAAGAAGGCGCACGTTTCCGAAACGCCTGCCACGCAGCTGCTGCGCGAGAACAAGGTCGCCTTTACGGAGCACCCGTACGAGTACCTGGAGCACGGCGGCGCGCAGCACAGCGCCGAGGTGCTGGGCTTCGATCCCTTCATTGTGGTGAAGACGCTGGTGATGCAAGACCAGGACGCCAAGCCGCTCATCGTGCTGATGCACGGCAACCGCACGGTGTCGACCAAGAACCTGGCGCGGCAGATCGGCGCCAAGTCGGTGGAGCCCTGCAAGCCCGAGGTCGCGCAGCGCCATAGCGGCTACATGGTGGGCGGCACCTCGCCTTTCGGCACGCGGCGCCAGATGCCGGTGTACATCGAGTCGACCATTCTGGAGCTGCCGAAGATCGCAATCAACGGCGGGCGGCGCGGCTACCTGGTGGGCATCGACCCGCAGGTGTGCGTGGCGCTGCTGGGCGCCAAGCCGGTGCAGTGCGCGCTGGCAGAATAGCCGGCCCGAATAAGAACATCCATCCTTCGTGGAGCGCCGCCTTGAGCTTTCATTTGCCTTCCCTCCTTGCCATCGTGGCTTCGTACCTGATCGGCTCGTTGTCGTTCGCGGTCATCGTGAGCAAATCGCTCGGCATGGCCGACCCGCGCAGCTACGGCAGCGGCAACCCCGGCGCCACCAACGTGCTGCGCTCGGGCAACAAGGGCGCGGCGCTGGCCACCTTGCTGCTCGACGCGCTGAAGGGTTGGCTGCCGGTGTTCGTGATTCGCCATTTCGGCGCGCAGTGGGGTTTGGGCGAGGGCGTGGCTGCGCTGGCGGGCCTGGCGGCCTTCCTGGGCCATTTGTACCCCGTGTTCTTCGGCTTCCAGGGCGGCAAGGGCGTGGCCACTGCCGCCGGGGTGCTGGTGGGCATTGCGCCGTGGCTGGGGCTGGCCACCGGCGTCACCTGGCTGATCATTGCGGTGTTCTTCCGCTATTCGTCGCTGTCGTCGCTCGTGGCGGCCTTTTTCGCGCCGGCGTACTACCTGATTGGCGGCAACATTGCGTGGCCGCTCGACCGCACGGTGCTGATTGCGATCATCATCATGAGTCTGCTGCTCGTCTGGCGGCACCGCGAAAACATCCGCCGGCTCGCGGCCGGCACGGAGTCGAAGCTCGGCGCCAAGAAAAAAGCTTGAGAAAGAACATCATGGCAACCATCACCCGCTTTCACGTCGGCCCCCGTCTGTCTGAAACGGCGGTGCACAACGGCACCATCTACCTTGCGGGCCAGGTGCCCGACGACACTTCGCAGGACATCCGCGGCCAGACCACGCAGGTGCTGGCCATGGTCGACCGCCTGCTGGCCGAGGCCGGCAGCGACAAGTCGCGCATTCTCATGACGCAGATCTTCCTGGCGGACATCACCGACATCACGGCCATGAACGAGGTGTGGGACGCGTGGATTCCCGCCGGCAACACGCCGCCGCGAGCGACGGTGCAGGCCAAGATGGCCAATGCGGCCTACAAGATCGAAATCGTGGTCACGGCCGCGCAGGCCTGACGCCGACGGTCAATAGCGCTTCTCGAGGACCATCTGGTCCGCGTCGCGGCGCATCGAAAAGCGGTTGATGAAGCTGTTGCCCAGCAGCACAAAAGGCATGGGCTGCGGAGAGACGATGGCGTCGACGTCGTACACCTCCACATCGCCCACGCGCACCGACTGCAGCCGCAGCTTGTAGCCGCTGGACACGCCGTTGGCGGTGTTCATCTGAACCCGCTGCCCCTTGCTGTAGTCGAGCCCGATGCGCTGCGCGTCGGCCGCCGAAAGCGCGATTGAGGTGGCGCCGGTGTCGAGCATGAACGTGACCGTGCGCCCGTTGATGGCGCCCTGTGTCATGAAATGGCCGCGGCTGTCCGCCGGCAGCACGATGCGGCTGCCGCCGCCCGTACCTGTGCCGCCGCCAATGCTCACCGGCGTGTCCATGCGCAGGTTGACGCGCTTGCCTTCGAGCTCGACCACGGCCTGCTCGGCCTGCAGCGACACGAGCTTGACGCCCTGGAAGGTTTCGCCCACTGCCACCGTCTTGGGCGGGGCGCCGTTCACGATGAGGATGGCGCGGCTGCCGATGGTGCCGGTCAGCATGACCGAACTCGCCGCATGCGCCCCTGCAGCGGCAGCCAGCAACTGCGCTGCGACGACGAGCGATTTCATTCGGGGCTCAGTCGCGGAAGTTGTTGAACGAGAGGGGCATGTCGGGCACGTCCTTCTTGATCAACGCCATGGCGGCCTGCAGGTCGTCGCGCTTGGCGCCTGTAATGCGCACCGCGTCGCCCTGGATGGCGGCCTGCACCTTGAGCTTGCTGTCCTTGATGATGCGCGTGATCTTCTTGGCTTGCTCGGATTCGATGCCGCTCTTGACCTTGATGACCTGCTTGACCTTGTCGCCGCCGATTTTCTGCACGTCGCCTTTGTCGAGAAAACGCACATCGACGCTGCGCTTGGTGAGCTTGGCGCGAAGAATGTCCTCGACCTGCACGAGCTGGAACTCGGCGTCGCCGATCATGGTGATTTCCTTGTCCTTGAGCTCGACGGCGGCAGCCGTGCCCTTGAAATCGAAGCGCGTTGCGATTTCCTTGGCGGTGTTTTCGACCGCGTTCTTCACTTCGGGCAGATTGGGTTCGCAGACGGTATCGAAAGACGGCATGGGCTCCTCCTGGATTCACGGTAGCTGGATGCGACAATTCTCCCATGATCGTGGAGAACAACGTCCCGCTGCAGCCGTACAACAGCTTCGGCATCGTCGCGCGCGCGCACAACCTGGCGCGCATTGCCAACGAGGAGGACGTGGCCGAGCTGCGGGCCGATCCGCGCTGGCGCGACGCCCCCCGCTTCGTGCTGGGCGGGGGCAGCAACATCGTGATCACGGGCGACGTGAAGCCGCTGGTGCTCAAGGTCGAGATCAAGGGCCTGCGGCTGGTCGACGAGACCCCGCGCGCCTGGATCGTGGAGGCCGGCGCGGGCGAGGTCTGGCACGACGCCATCCACTGGATGCTGGCAAACGGCTACCCGGGGCTCGAAAACCTGGCGCTCATTCCGGGCACGGTGGGCGGCGCGCCGGTGCAGAACATCGGCGCCTACGGGGTCGAGCTGCAAGACCGCTTCGAATCGCTCGACGCCATCGACCTGGACACCGGCCGCAGCTTTACGCTGGACGCCGCGCAGTGCGCCTTCGGCTACCGCGACTCGGTGTTCAAGCATGTGCGCAGCGGGCCCAACGACTTCGGGCTTTCGGGCCGGGCGCTGATCACCCGGGTGCGCTTTCGGCTGCCCAAGCCCTGGAAGGCCGTGGTGGGCTACCTCGACCTCGAGCGCAAGATGGAAGAAACCGGCAATTTCACGCCGAGCGCCACCGACGTATTCGACTGGATCTGCGCCATTCGCCGCGCCAAGCTGCCCGACTGGCGCCTGCTCGGCAATGCGGGCAGCTTTTTCAAGAACCCGACGGTCACGCCCGAACAATGCGCCGACATCATCGCGCGCGACCCGAAGATCGTGCACTACCCCATGGCGGACGGCAGCATCAAGCTGGCGGCCGGCTGGCTCATCGATGCCTGCGGCTGGAAGGGCAAGTCCGTCGGCAACGCCGGCGTGTACGAAAAGCAGGCACTGGTGCTGGTGAACCGCGGCGGCCTTGAAAACCCCGTAACCGGTGGCGAGGTAATGACGCTTGCCAAGGCCATCCAGACCAGCGTGTACGAGCGCTTCGGCATCCGGCTGGAGCCGGAGCCAGTGGTCGTCTGATGGACCTGGACTTCCTGCACCTGAACTACCGGCGGCGCATCGCCGCGCTGATGTGGGCACGCCGAGCAGTGGTGGTCGGGGGCCTTGTCGCGGTGTTCTTGGCCTTTCGCAATGGTGGCTGGCTGGTGCTGGTGCCATTGGTTCTTGGCGCGTGGGCCCTGGCGGCCACGCTGGGCTTCATGGAAACCAGCCTGCGACGGCAGTTCATCCGCGAAGCCCGCATGCCGCCGTTTCTCGTCGGCAAGCTGCGCGCGGCGCACCCGGGGCTGAGCGTGCGCGACGCCGAGCTGGTGCTGCGCGGCCTGCGCCAGTTCTTCATGGCCCATTTGCGCAGCGGCCGCAAGTTCGTGGCCATGCCTTCCAAGGTGGTCGATACCGCCTGGCACGAGTTCATTCTGCACACGCAGGGCTACCAGAACTGGTGCAAGGCGGCCTTCGGCGGCATGCTGCACCACAGCCCGGCCGAGGTGCTGGGCAAGGACCCGAAGCGCAACGACGGCCTGCGTCGCACCTGGTATTGGGCCTGCAAGGAAGAAAGCATCGATCCGCGCAAGCCCTCGCGGCTGCCGCTGCTGTTTGCGCTGGATGTGAAGTTCGGCATTCCGGGCGGCTTCGACTACGTGCCCGATTGCAAGGCCGTCGACCGGCACAACGGCTCCGACGCCCATTGCGGCACCAGCTTTGGCGATTCGTCGTCGGATGGCGGTGGCGCGGGCGATGCGGGCGGCTTTGGCGGCAGCGAGTCGAGCGGCAGCGGCGACGGCGGCAGCGGAGGAGGGGATTCTTCCGGCGGCTGCGGTGGTGGTTGCGGCGGAGGCGGTGGCGGCGACTGATCGACCGACAGACGCGCACCGCGCAAATGAAAACGGGCCCGCGAGGGCCCGTTTGTCATTGCAGGAAGCGCCGCGCAGGCTTACTTGGTTTCGTCGTCGTTGGTGAGCCGCGGCACCGAGGTGCCTTGGCCGGGCGACAGCAGCCCGGTCCGGGTGTAGATCGCGAGCTTCTCGCGCGTGTCGACGATGTCGAGGTTGCGCATCGTGAGCTGGCCGATGCGGTCGAGCGGCGTGAACGCGCCGGCCACCTTTTCCATGCTCAGGCGCTCGGGCTGGTACGTGAGGTTGGGCGACACGGTGTTGAGAATCGAGTAGTCGTTGCCGCGGCGCAGCTCGATGGTCACTTCACCGGTGATGGCGCGCGCCACCCAGCGCTGTGCCGTTTCGCGCAGCATGATGGCCTGCGGATCGAACCAGCGGCCCTGGTAGAGCAGGCGGCCGAGCTTGCGGCCATGGTCGCGGTACTGCTCGATGGTGTCTTCGTTGTGGATGCCGGTGACCAGGCGCTCATAGGCGATGAACAGCAGCGCGAGGCCGGGGGCTTCGTAGATGCCGCGGCTCTTGGCCTCGATGATGCGGTTCTCGATCTGGTCGCTCATGCCCAGGCCGTGGCGCCCGCCGATGCGGTTGGCTTCCAGGATGAGGTCAACGAGGTTCGCGTGCTCCACGCCGTTCAGGGCGACCGGGCGGCCTTCTTCGAAGCGCACGGTAACGGTTTCGCGCTTGACCTCGACTTCGTCCTTCCAGAATGCCACGCCCATGATCGGCTGCACGATCTGCATGCCGCTGTCGAGGTTCTCCAGGTCCTTGGCCTCGTGCGTGGCGCCGAGCATGTTGGAGTCGGTGCTGTAGGCCTTTTCGGCCGACATCTTGTAGCCGAAGCCGGCTTTGGTCATGAACGCCGACATCTCGGCGCGGCCGCCGAGTTCGTCGATGAACAGCTGGTCGAGCCAGGGCTTGTAGATCTTCAGGTTGGGGTTGGTGAGCAGGCCGTAGCGGTAGAAGCGCTCGATGTCGTTGCCCTTGTAGGTGCTGCCGTCGCCCCAGATATGAACGTCGTCTTCCTTCATGGCCGACACCAGCATGGTGCCGGTGACCGCGCGGCCGAGCGGCGTGGTGTTGAAGTAGGTAACGCCGGCAGTGGTGACGTGGAAAGCACCGGCCTGCAGCGCGGCAATGCCTTCATTGGCGAGCTGCGCGCGGCAGTCGATCAGGCGGGCGTTCTCGGCGCCGTAGAGCATTGCCTTGCGGGGAATCTCGTCGTAATCGGGCTCATCGGGCTGGCCGAGGTTGGCGGTGTAGGCGTAGGGAATCGCGCCCTTCAGCTTCATCCAGTGCAGCGCGGCGCTCGTGTCCAGGCCGCCCGAAAAGGCAATGCCGACCTTCTGGCCGGCGGGAACGTTTTGGAGAATGGTCGACATGTGGGTGTCCGGTTGGCAGGTCTGGGTTCAGCCGAAGTGGCAGATGTAGCTGTAGGGCTCGCCCGCCACGCGGATCTGGAAGCTCGAATTGCCTGGAACGCTGAACTTCTGGCCGGGGCCTGCCGTGACCCATTCGGTGGTGCCTTCGAGCTGGTATTCGCAGCTGCCGGCCGTGCCTTCCATGATTTCAGGCGCGCCGGTCTTGAAGGTCAGGGTGGACGGAAGAATCACGCCGACCGATTTTTTCGTGCCGTCGGCCAGCGTGAGGCTGTGGCTCACGCACTTGCCGTCGAAGTACACGTTGGCCTTGGTCGCCACTGCGGCGCTGTTGAGAGTGTCGGTAGTCGTCGTCATTGGATGGCGCCGGCGCATGCGCGGTCGGCTTGTCGAGGACGCACCACCGCGGCAGCGCACCCCTCGGGGTTGGAAAAGTCCCCGATTTTAGGGCTTGGCCGAACCCGCGCCGGCAGCCTCTGTGCGGGCGCCTGCCTATGCACGGCTCAGCGCCAGTGGCGGTGGCCCCATCCGCCGCGGTAGCCGCCCCATCCCCTGGAGTAGCCGAAATTCAGCGAGAGGCCGACGGGCGGATAGATGTAGGGCTGCGGGTACACGTAGGCTGGCTGCACGTAAACGGGTGCCGCGTACACCGGGGCGGGCTGCACATAGGTGGGGGCTGGCGCATTGGAGAGCACCACCCCTGGCTCGGGCACCACGTTGTCCCACGGCGATCCGCCTTGCTGGGACGGTTGGGCGTATTGGGGGCTCTGCTGGTACTGCTGTTGACCGCTGTTGGCCTCGACCGGGTAGGGCTGCAGCTGCGGCTGGGGTGCAACCGGTGCCGTGGTCACGCCGTAGGCGTTGGCGTGGATCGGGATGGTGGCGCCCGGTCGGCTGCTCATGCGGGTGGTGTACTGCCGGCCGTTGTATTCGTAGGTGACGTTGTAGCTGGGGCTGCTGCCGGTGGTCTCGTAGACGGGGGTGGCGGAAATCACCCGCGCCCATGCTTCCTGGGCCTGCGCAGCGGTGGCGCCCACCGCCAGCAAACCGGCCGCCGAGAGGCCCGCGAGGGTGCGAAAGACGTGTCTGTTCATGGTGTTCTCTCCTGCAGATCGGGGTTGGAGGCTGGCCGGCAAGGCAGGGTTCCGGCGTTTACACGGCGTTCACGGCGGCGGCCCAGGCTTGCGCGTCGAACCCTGTCGTAACGCCGGTTTTGGCGCCCCAGTTGACCACCGGCCGCTTGATGAGGCTTGGGTTGGCCAGCAGCACTGCCCGGGCCGAAGCGGCATCGACCACCGCGTTTCTCTCAGCTTCATCGAGCTTGCGCCAGGTGGTGCCGCGGCGGTTGACCAATGCTTCCCACCCCGGCTTTTTGAGCCACTGGTCGAGTTCGGCCTCGGGCACGCCTTGCTTCTTGAAGTCGTGAAAGGTGTAGGCAATGCCGTGTTCGTCGAGCCAGTCGCGGGCGCGCTTGACGGTGTCGCAGTTGGGAATTCCGTAGAGGGTTGTCATGGATGCCAATGATGCCGATAAAACTTGCCGCGACCCGCGCTTTGCTGGTCGGCGACAATGCCGGGCTCCATGGAAACCCTTAACGACTGGCTCGCGCGCGCCGAGCAACTTCATCCGAAGAACATCGAACTCGGTCTCGAGCGCGCCAAGGAAATGGCGGCCCGTATGGGCCTGCGCTTCGACTGCCCGGTCATCACCGTGGCCGGCACCAACGGCAAGGGTTCGACCTGCGCCATGCTCGAATCGATCCTTACGCACGCGGGCTACCGCACCGCGGTTTTCACGTCGCCGCACCTTGTGCGCTTCGAAGAAAGGCTGCGGCTGGCGGGCGAAGCTGTCGATGCTTCTAAATTAATAGCAAACTTCGAGGTGGTGGAGGCAGCCCGGGGCGACATGGCCCTGACGTACTTCGAATTCACCACGCTCGGCATCCTGCGCTGCATGATCGAGGAGAAGCCTGACGTGGCAATCCTCGAAGTGGGGCTTGGCGGCCGGCTCGACGCGGTCAACATCATCGACACCGATTGCGCGGTCATCACGAGCATCGACCTCGACCACATGGACTACCTGGGGCCCGACCGCGAAAGCATCGGCTTCGAGAAGGCCGGCATCCTGCGCCCGGGCAAGCCCGCCATCGTGAGCGACCCGATGCCGCCGCAAAGCGTGATCGACCATGCAACTGCCATCGGCGCCGACCTGTGGCGCTTCGGGCACGACTTCAACGTGTCCGGCGACAAGCAGCAGTGGGGCTGGTCGGGCCGCGGCAGGCGCTACAGCGGGCTGGCCTATCCGGCGCTGCGCGGCGCCAACCAGCTGCTCAATGCAGCGGGCGTGCTCGCGGCGCTCGAGGCGTTGCGCCAGCAGTTGCCCATAACCGCGCAGGCGGTGCGCACCGGGCTTGCCATGGTCGAGCTGCCCGGACGCTTCCAGATTGTTCCGGGCGAGCCCGCGCTGGTGCTCGACGTGGCGCACAACGCGCATGCGGTTGCGGCGCTGGCCGAGAACCTCGACGCCATGGGTTTCTATCCCACCACGCACGGGGTGTTCGGCGTCATGGCCGACAAGGACCTAGCCCCCATCCTCGCGCGCATCGGCCCGATGATCGACCGCTGGTATTTCACCGATCTGCCCACGCCGCGTGCCGCAAAGGCGAGCGATCTGCTCGCGAGCTGGCAGGCGCAGAACACGCGCACCGACGTCTCCGGCAGCGTGCACGCGGGGCCGATGGAAGCGCTGCGCGCAGCCATCGAGCACGCAGACCCCGCTGATAGAATCGTGGTCTTCGGATCGTTCTTCACCGTGGGTGGCGTGCTGGAACACGGCACTCCGCGGCTGCAAGCCAAACACCTGCTGCCCGGCGGCTGATCGCCGAACCGTCCGCACCATCTGGCACCACCTCGCTGCACTCCTCCAGGGATCGAACTTCATGGCGTTTTTCAAGTTCCGCACGCGCGGCCCGCAAGGCAACGAAGGACGCAGCGCACCCGCGGCTGTTCCCGCGGAAAGTGTCGAAACCATGCGTCGCCGCGCGCGGCACCGGCTGGTGGGCGCCGCCGTCCTGGTGCTGCTTGGCGTGATCGGCTTTCCGCTGTTGTTCGACACCCAGCCGCGGCCGGTGTCGGTCGACATTCCCATCGAGATTCCAGACCGCAACAAGGTCAAGCCCCTGTCGGTGCCCGCCACACCGGCGCCGGCCGCACCCACCGGCGCGGCCGACGGCAGCTCGCGCGTTGCTGCGGCACCGTCGTCCTCGGGCGGCATGATCACCGAAACCGCCGACGGCACCGAAATCGACCCGAGCAAGCCCGCGGCAAGCACGCCGCCGGCCGCCGCTGCCCCGGCAAAGCCCGCGGCCGAACCCAAGCCGGAGCGCAAGCCCGAGCCAAAGCCTGAACCGAAACCCGAGCCCAAGCCGGAACCCAAGCCCGAGCCGAAGCCAAAGCCGGAAGCCAAGCCGGAAACCAAGCCCGAGCCCAAGCCAGCGGCGCCAAAGCCCGCCTCGGCCGACGACGGCAACCGCGCCCGAGCCTTGCTCGAAGGCAAGCCTTCCAACACCAGCACCAAGCCCGCCGCTTCCGAAGACAGCGGCCGCTTCGTGGTGCAGGTAGGTGCCTTCGCAGACGCCGACAAGGCACGCGAAGTGCGGCAGAAACTCGAGAAGGCGGGCCTGAAGACCTATGTGCACGTGGCCAAGACGGCCGACGGTGAGCGTACGCGTGTGCGTGTCGGCCCGTTCAGCTCGCGTGCCGAGGCGGACAAGGCCGCGGATAAGGTCAAGGGCTTGTCTTTGTCGGCCGCCATCCTCACGTTGTAGTAGCCATCGCTCGCTGCCGTGGCCTTGCTCGACTGGATTGCCGTCACGCTCATCGTGGTGTCGATGCTGTTCGGCCTGTGGCGCGGCTTGGTGTTCGAAGTGATTTCGCTGGTGGGTTGGGTAGCTGCCTTCATTGCCGCCCAATGGCTGGCGTCGGACGTGGCGGCATGGCTGCCGTTC
The DNA here is from genome assembly GCF_009755665.1 of Variovorax paradoxus. Taxonomy (NCBI): domain Bacteria; kingdom Pseudomonadati; phylum Pseudomonadota; class Betaproteobacteria; order Burkholderiales; family Comamonadaceae; genus Variovorax; species Variovorax paradoxus. The sequence goes on along the minus strand of NZ_CP046622.1, from coordinate 4,129,474 downwards.
GGCGACCCGCAGGCCCCCTGGCGTTATCCGCTGGCCTTTGTGCTGGTGTTCGTCGGGGTGGCGTTCGGCGTGGGCCTGGTGGCCGCGCTGACGCGAAAGCTGATTGCGGCTGTCGGCCTCCGGCCGGTGGACCGAATATTGGGTGGGGCCTTTGGAGCGGCGCGGGGTGCGGTTGCCCTGCTCGTGCTGGCGGTCATTGTTCATTTGCTGGCGTTGAGCGACAGTGCCTGGTGGCATGAATCGCACAGCGCCATTGTTCTCGATGCGGCATTGCAGGGCCTGAAACCCGCGTTGCCTGAAAAGTTGGCAAGCTACCTGCCCTGAGAGGAATCGTTCATGTGTGGAATCGTCGGCGTTGTCAGCAACGCACCCGTCAATCAGCTGCTCTATGACGCCTTGCTGTTGCTGCAGCATCGCGGCCAGGACGCGGCCGGCATCGTGACCCTGCTCGAACGCAAGTTCTTCATGCACAAGGCCAAGGGCATGGTTCGCGACGTGTTCCGCACCCGCAACATGCGGGCGCTGCCCGGCAGCGTGGGCCTAGGCCAGGTGCGCTACCCGACGGCGGGCAACGCCTACAGCGAGGAAGAGGCGCAGCCCTTCTACGTGAACGCGCCCTTCGGCATCGTGCTGGTGCACAACGGCAACCTCACCAATGCGCATGCGTTGCGCGCGGAGCTGTTCTCCACCGACCACCGCCACACCAATACCGAGAGCGACTCCGAAGTGCTGCTCAACGTGCTCGCGCACGAGCTCGAGCGCGCATCGCGCGGCGTGCCGCTGAACCCGGCCGAGGTGTTTGCCGCGGTCAAGAACATGCACAAGCGCCTGCGCGGCTCGTATGCGGTGGTGTCGCTCATCGCCGGCCACGGCCTCCTGGCTTTCCGCGATCCGTACGGCATTCGCCCGCTCTGCATGGGCCGCAACGAGAAGGACGGCACCGTGATGGTGGCCAGCGAGTCCGTGGCGCTCGAAGGTTCGGGCCACGTGTTCGAGCGCAACATCGAACCCGGCGAAGCAGTGTTCATCGACCTGGAAGGCAACGTGCACTCGATGCAGTGCGCCGAAGCGCCCACGCTCAACCCCTGCATCTTCGAATTCGTGTACCTGGCCCGTCCGGACTCGGTGCTCGACGGCATCTCGGTGTACCAGGCGCGGCTCAACCTGGGCGAAACGCTGGCCAAGCGCGTGGTGTCGACCGTGCCGCCGAACCAGATCGACGTGATCATTCCCATTCCCGAGTCGAGCCGCCCGAGCGCCACGCAGCTCGCGCACCTCTTGGGCGTGCCGTACCGCGAAGGTTTCGTGAAGAACCGCTACGTGGGCCGCACCTTCATCATGCCGGGGCAGGGCGTGCGCAAGAAATCGGTGCGCCAAAAGCTCAACGTGATCGGCAGCGAGTTCAAGGGCCGCAACGTGCTGCTGGTCGACGACTCGATCGTGCGCGGCACCACCAGCCGCGAAATCGTGCAGATGGCGCGCGATGCAGGCGCACGCAAGGTCTACCTGGCCAGCGCCGCGCCGCCGGTGCGCTACCCCAACGTCTACGGCATCGACATGCCCACCAAGGACGAGCTGGTGGCGCACGACCGCACGGTCGAGGAGATCCGTGAACTGATCGGCTGCGACGCACTGATCTACCAGGACGTGGACGCCATGAAGCGCGCCATCGGCTCGCTCAACCCCAAGCTGAGCGGCTTCGATGCCTCCTGCTTCGACGGCGTGTACGTGACCGGCGACATCGACACCGAAGCCATCTCTCGCATGAACGGAAACCGTCCGCGCATCGAAGAGACCGAAGAAGATTCGTCGCGCCTTGCGCTTCCCAATCACAGCGAGTGAGAGCTGAATTGACCGATGAACGAACCCTGCCGCCCGGACTGCACCGCGACACGCTCGCGCTGCGCACCGCGCTGGCACCCAGCCAGCACGGCGAGCACTCCGAAGCGCTGTTCCTGACCAGCGGATTCGTGCAGCCCGACGCAGAAACGTCGGCGCGCCGTTTTGCCGGCACCGAAGCGGGCTTTACCTACTCGCGCACTTCCAACCCCACGGTCACCAGCTTCGAGCAGCGGCTTGCGGCCATGGAAGGCACGGAAGCAGCCATCGGTGCCTCCACCGGCATGGGCGCCATCCTCATGATGTGCATGGGCCTGCTGAAGGCGGGCGATCATGTGATCTGCTCGCGCTCGGTGTTCGGCTCCACGCTCAACCTGTTCGGCAAGGAGTTCGCCAAGTTCGGTGTCGAGACCACCTTCGTCTCGCAGACCGACGTGGCCGAATGGCGCGCGGCCCTGAAGCCCAACACCAAGCTGCTGTTCGCCGAAACGCCGACCAATCCGCTCACCGAGGTGTGCGACATCCGCGCGCTGGCCGACCTGGCGCACGGTGCCGGCGCGCTGCTTGCGGTCGACAACTGCTTTTGCACGCCCGCGCTGCAGCGCCCGACCGAACTGGGCGCCGACCTCGTCATTCATTCGGGCACCAAGTATCTCGACGGCCAGGGCCGTGTGATGGCCGGTGCGATCTGCGGTCCATCGAAGCTCATCGTCGACGTGTTCGGCCCGGTGGTGCGCACCGCCGGCATGGCGCTGTCGCCATTCAACGCGTGGGTGGTGCTCAAGGGGCTGGAAACGCTCGGTATTCGCATGCAGGCGCAATGCGCCAACGCGCTGGCCGTGGCGCGGTGGCTCGAAACGCAGCCCGGCGTCGCACGCGTCTACTACCCTGGCCTTGCCTCGCATCCCCAGCATGAACTGGCCATGCGCCAGCAGTCGGGGCAGGGCGGGGCGGTGGTGTCGTTCGACGTGGTCGGCAACGACCCCGAAACGGCGCGCGCCAATGCCTTCCATGTGATCAACAGCACGCGCGTGGTGAGCATTGCCACCAACCTGGGCGACACCAAGACCATCATCACGCACCCCGGCACCACGTCGCACGGGCGTCTGACCGAAGTGCAGCGCCAGGCTGCCGGCATCAGCCAGGGGCTCATCCGCGTGGCGGTGGGCCTCGAGTACATCGACGACATCAAGGCCGACTTGCTTCGCGGCCTTGGCACCCTGAAATCCTGATCGACCCCATGACCGGCAAAGTTCGCACCCGCATCGCTCCGTCTCCCACCGGGTTTCTTCACCTGGGCACCGCGCGCACCGCGCTTTATTCGTGGGCCTACGCGCGTCACCACGGCGGCGAGTTTGTGCTGCGCATCGAAGACACCGACGTGGCCCGCTCCACACAGGATTCGACCGACCAGATCCTTGCTTCGATGCATTGGCTCGGCCTCGACTATGACGAAGGCCCGATCTACCAGATGCAGCGCCTGGAGCGCTACCGCGAAGTCATCGCGCAGATGCTTGCCGCCGGCACGGCCTACCACTGCTACTGCACGCCGGCCGAGCTCGACGAGATGCGCGAAGCGCAACGTGCGCGCGGCGAAAAGACGCTGTACGACCGGCGCTGGCGTCCCGAGCCCGGCAAGGTGCTGCCGCCCGTGCCCGAAGGCGTGCCACCGGTGGTGCGCTTTTGCAATCCGCCCGAAGGCGACGTGACCTGGAACGACCTCGTCAAGGGCGAGATCACCATCAACAACCGCGAGATCGACGATCTCATCATCTTGCGGCCCGACGGTGTGCCCACCTACAACTTTGCGGTGGTGGTCGACGACTGGGACATGGCCATCACGCACGTGTTCCGCGGCGACGAGCACATCAACAACACGCCGTGGCAGATCAACATCTTTCGCGCACTGGGCGCGCCGCTGCCGCAGTTCGGCCATGTGCCGGTCATCCTGGGTGACGACGGGCAAAAGCTCTCCAAGCGCCGCGGCGCCGTGAGCGTTACCGCGTATGAAGAGAACGGCTACCTGCCCGAGGCCATGCTCAACTACCTGGCGCGCCTCGGCTGGAGCCATGGCGACGACGAGCTCTTCACGCGCGAGCAGATGGTGAGCTGGTTCGACGGTTCGCACTTGTCCAAGAGCCCTGCGCAATGGGACGCCGCGAAGCTCGCATGGGTGAATGCGCAGTACATCAAGGCCAAGCCCGATGCGGAACTCGCCCCGCTGGTGGCCGCGCAGCTGAAGAAGCGTGGCATCGAGGCCGACGATCGCCTTGCCGCCATTTGCGCGCTCTTCAAGGACCGCTGCGAAACCACGGTTGCACTGGCCGACTGGGCCGCCGCTTTCTACACGGACGTGACGCCGAGCGAAGCCGATCGCACGCAGCACGTCACCGATGCGGTGAAACCTGTCATTGCCACGCTCGCCGAGAAGCTCGCGAGCGTGCCGTGGGAAAAAGTTTCGATCGCCGCGGCCATCAAGGAAGTTCTGGCCGCACATTCTGTGAAAATGCCTGTGTTGGCCATGCCGGTTCGCGTCCTCGTGATGGGAACACCGCAGACGCCATCCCTCGATTCGGTGCTCGCAATCTTTTCTCGTGAAAAAGTTGTGGAGCGTCTGAAAAGGGCCTGATTTTTCGGTCTATAATTCGAGGCTCGACACCCACACGGGGGTATAGCTCAGCTGGGAGAGCGCTTGCATGGCATGCAAGAGGTCATCGGTTCGATCCCGTTTACCTCCACCATCAAAGTGTCGAGAAGAAGATAAGTGCTGATCGCAGCACGGTTCCTAAGGTTTTGACCCTATCGTCTAGAGGCCTAGGACACCACCCTTTCACGGTGGCTACCGGGGTTCGAATCCCCGTAGGGTCGCCAGTTTCATGCAAGTGAAGCAGGCACGAGTTGTCAACACTCGGCTCCGCAAGGAGTGAACGTTGTCTACCAGGAGTGGTAGTTCAGTTGGTTAGAATACCGGCCTGTCACGCCGGGGGTCGCGGGTTCGAGTCCCGTCCACTCCGCCAAACATGAGCCCCTGTAGCAGTTCTGCTACAGGGGCTTTTTGCTATGTGCTTCTGTTCTTGCTTGGCGCGACTTGTCCGACACGGGGAGCCGACGCATGCCGACCGGCCGGTGCGCGCGCACCTGTAGCTTGGGCGTTTGCTCACCGACGAAAGGAGTTCACATGAACAAGCACCAACTCGAAGGAATGAAGGTCGCCATTCTCGTGACGGACGGCTTCGAACAGTCCGAGATGACCGACCCCCGCAAGGCCCTCGAAGCCGCGGGTGCGGAAACGAAGATCGTGTCGCCCAAGAACGACCGCGTGCGTGGCTCCAGGCACGGCGACCCGGCCGATACCTTCACCGTCGACGTCCCGCTTGCGCAGGCGGCCGCGCACGAGTTCGACGCACTGCTGCTGCCCGGCGGCGTGATGAGCCCCGATGCGCTGCGCATCAACGAGCAGGCCGTGGTTTTCGTGCAGGACTTCGTCAAGGCCCACAAGCCGATTGCCGCCATCTGCCATGGCCCGTGGACGCTCATCGAGGCGAAGGGGGTAGAGGCCCGCACGATGACCTCGTGGCCTTCGCTGCGCACCGACCTGAAGAACGCCGGGGCGAAGTGGGTGGACAACGAAGTGGTGGTCGACGGCAATCTGGTGACCAGCCGCGGCCCGAAGGACCTGCCGGCGTTCGACCGCGAAATGGTCCGGCTCTTTGCCGACGCCCACGCGCACGCCTGACCGGGCCTGCTGTTGTCGCCATGACTGTTCAATGGGACGAGCTGCGCGTTGCGTATGAAGAGTGGCGCAGCCAGCGAGACAAATACGACCGGTGGATGACCGACATCGCCGCCGGCAAGCCGTATGACAAATCGGCGCTGCAGCGCGACCTGGAAGAGCTCGACGCGCTGCACAAGGTCTTCCTGCAGAAGGCCCGGCCGTTCGTTCACCCGAAGCCCTGAGCGCATCGCCCTCGGTGCATGGATGCGCGAGGGCGCTTCCATAAGCTGCGGTTATCACTAAACAACAGGCGCTGGCATTTCGTGAGCAACCTGCCGCTCGCTCCACAGCGTCGGCACGCGCCGGACTACGACGCCACGCCCGCTGAATACCTGGGCCTGCTGGATGCGCATGGAATTTCGCATGCGCTGCTGGTCCAGCCCGGCTTCCTGGGCGCCGACAACAGCTTCATGCTCCGCGCATTGCGCGCCTGCCCGGATCGCTTGCGCGGCGTTGCCGTGGTGCACCCGGAACGCCCTTTGCCGAATTGCGCGCGCTTGCCGAGGCTGGCATCTGCGGCATCCGGCTCAACCTCATGGGCCTGCCCTTGCCCGATTTCTCGCGGCGTGGGTGACTAAGCCGATGGTCAGCCGGCCCGCGCGTCCGGCGCCCATGGCGCGAACGCGTTCGGTTGCCGCATCGCCATAGGCGAGGCTGGCCCGCAGGTCGTCGACGATGGCCAGCCCTGCCTCGGTGAGGGCGGCGCCGCGACGCGTGCGCGTGAAGAGCTTGGTGCCGACTTCGCTTTCCAGCCGTTTCAGCATCTGCGTCAATGCGGGTTGCGCAAGGTCGGGATTTTCTGCGGCGCGGGTAAGGCTGCCGTCCTCCGCGATCGCCACGATACAACGCATCTGCCGGGTTTCCATGCGGCATTCTATGAACCGGCCCGCGCGGAAAGTGCTGCGCGCGTTGAACGCCCGGCACCGTTGGCGCCCCGGTTCCAGCCCCACCTTACCTGCACGATGCCGAGCAACGCAAGCACCGGCAACGCCAGTTCCAGAACCTCCTCGAAGCTGAGCACGAGGTAGCGGTACAGGCCCGCGGGCCTGCCGCCCAAGGCGTCTTGGTCCGCAAGCACCGCGGGTACTTGGTCGAGAACGATCGCGGTTCCGATCACTGCGGCAAAGGTCAGCAGGGTGGTGGCTTCCGGCCGCCGTTGCCACCATGCGCGCAACGCGTCTCGCGCAGACCAGGCGCGCCTTGCGAGCCATGCGCCGGCCACGGCGATGGGCGCGAAGACCAGGCTGCCGTGGTGCGCCAGGTGCCCGTCCGCTTCGCGCGCGGCAAAGGCAAGAAGCACGATGCAGATAGCCGTCTTGTCCAGCCGCGACAGCGACGCCACCCGCACCGCTGCCAGGCATGCCGCCGCGGCGAGATACAGGAGAACCGTGCTTTTCTCGACCGGCCCGCTTTCCTCCAGGACCGCCGGCCCGATCGACTCAGGCGTATTCAACCCGATCCATGCGGCGGCAAAGCCGAACACCAGCACCAGCGAGGGCCCCGCCCTGCCGGCTGCTAACGCGCGCAGCGGCCATGCCGGCGCGGCGGCGGATGTGCGGGCGAACTTGCGCCCTGCGGCCTGCAGCGCAAGCAGCGCTCCGGCAATGCATGCGCCCAGCAGCGCACCTGCCGCAATATCGAACGGAAAATGGATTCCGGCATAGATGCGGGACCACGCGGTGACTGCGGCCACGGCAAGAACGAGCAGCCCTACGTCACGCAGCCCGCGCCGCAGCAAGAGCATGAAAGCCATGGTGAACATCACCGAGGCGTGCGTGCTGGGCAGGCCCGCGCGCGCGCCGTGCGGCACATGGGCGGGACTCAGTCCCACCATGAAGGGGCGCGGCATACCGATGGACGCCGCGATCTCGTGCGAGATCAGCGAAGCGGCGCCTCCGGCGGCCAGCACGGCCAGCACGCAAGTGCGCCGCGCGGGCCGGCGCCATGCCACCCAGGCAAGAATGGCCGCACATACCCACGACGAGCCCAGCGCAATCGCCGATGCAAACCACAGCAGCGTGGGGGAGGGAGAGAAGCCGGCGGCGAGTGCGTTGAAGAGGGCAAGGTTGAGTGAATTCATCCAGCGTTTTCACAATCCTGGCCGCCCAATTTAGCATCCTCCTGGCGCGAAGAACGCCCGGTGCCAGCGCGTCGCTGCCCGCCGTGACGGGCAAGGCGGCGGCGCCCGTGCCCGTCAGGGCAGGGTGGCCTGCAACGCCAGGAAGGCTTCCATCTCCGCGGAGGTGGAGGCGGTGCCCGAGCGTTTGGCCAGCGCACGCACCAACTGCAGCAATTCGCGGAAGATCTCGGCGTCGTGTGCCGGCGAGCGCTGGTCTTCTTCCTTCCAGCCGAAGGCGGCCCAGCCATTTCGCGCCGACACCTGGCGGTCCAGCGGACCGAGCGCTTCGAACATTGCCTTCATGAAAGCCGCACCGCGCAGCTGGTTGTCGTGGACGACCGGGCTGCCGTCGACGTAGGTGATGCGCGCCAGGTCGGGCGGCAGTTCGAGCCGACCCTCTGGGTCCAGCAGCGTTGCAAGGCGGTTCCACATCGCGCTGGCTGCGTAACTTTCGGCGAACACCTGTGCCTGCAGGGCCGGCAACGTGCCGGGCAAGGAGTGCTCCGCGCCCACCCCGGGACGCAAGGCGTATTCAGCCCAACGCGCGGTGCCCTCCAGGAGCCAGCGCGCCTTGAACATGGTGTAGCCGTACTGATACTGGTGAAAGAGTTCGTGGGCAGGCGACACGTTCTGGTTCGAATGGCTGTTCAGCAGGTCGATACGCAATGCGCAGTGCCCCTGGGGCCCGTCGATGCCAAGGCGATAGTTCGTCGCTTCGTCATAGGAGCGGCCATTCCCTTTCTCCATCTTGAGCAGGAAGACGTCGATCGATGCGGTGCGCGCATTGCGAACCTGGCGCATCGGATGCGTGAGGCCCATCACTTCGGAGAAGATGCGCCGCCCCACCACCAGTTGCGTGGCCACGTCCTCGACCTTGTCGGGCACGCCGTTGCGGTTGGCGTCGCGGGCATCGGGCAACGCATGCTCTCCATCCAGCGTGTAGAAGACGCGGAATTCGTCGCGAACGTGGATGCGGTCGAGGCGAGGAAGATCTGCATTGCGTGCCGTACGGCATTCTTTCGGGCCCGCTCCCTGCGCCGCGGCAGGAAAGGCGGCAACGAGCATGGAGCCGATGAAGAGAAGGGTCTCTTTCCACGGACTGCGACGGCCTTTTCCGCGAGAATTCCGCCGTTGGCCGAACGGCGCGGAGAGGGCATCTCGCGAGTGTTTCATGGCGCATTCAGTATGCCATTGGCACGCAAAGCGGCGCTTCGCCTTCGAGTGCCTGAACTAGGCCAACGCGACCGCTTCCGCCTCGACCTTGAATCCGAAGTGCAATGGCCCCGTCGGCACGATCGCGCGAGCCGGGCGTGCATTGCCGGCCCATTCCGAATAGATGGTATTGAATGCGGGCCAGTTCTCGATGGCGTCGAGATAGACGCGAACCTGAACCAAGCGGTCGATGCCGCTCCCGGCCCCTACCAATGCGGCCTTCAGGTTGTCGAGAACCTGGCGCGTCTGCTCCTCGAACGAGGCCTCGGTCAGCTTGGCGCCGCCGGCTGCAATGGGCAGTTGGCCAGAGACGAAGACGAAGCCGTTGGCCACGGTCGCGTGGCTGTAGTGCCCGCCCGGCGCTGCAAGGCTTTCAGGAGCGATGTACTGAACAGTGTTTGTCATGCGCTTCTTTCTCACCAGCCGTGGAACCGGCTCCAGGTTGCGAGTGTTCCATCTTGCGCCAGCGCGTGGTACTGCGGAAACTGCGCGCCGGTGGCGCAGGCGTGGTTGGGCAGTATGCGCAGTTGCGTGCCGATGGGAAAGCGCCCCGCAATGTCCGTGTCGGGCGTGCCTTCGCGCGACAGGATGCCGTGCTCCTGGTTGGCGCCGCTCAGCACATAGCCGTCGATCGGCTCGCCATCGACACCGCAGACCTGGCCGTAGCCGAAGTCGCGTTTCTGCTTCTGCGTGCCGCGGTCGCGGCTCATCGCCATCCAGCCCGCATCGACGATCGCCCAGCCCTTGTCCGGCTGGTGGCCGATCACCGTCGTGAGCACGCTCAGCGCAATGTCCGAGGTGGCGCAGACGCCGATGTTTTTCATCACGAGGTCGAAGAACACATACACGCCTGCACGCACTTCTGTCACGCCGTCGAGTTGTTGCGCATGCAGTGCGGTGGGCGTGGAGCCGACGCTGACCACCGGGCAGGGCAGGCCCGCGGCGCGCAGGCGCTCGGCCGCGCGCACGCAGCCCGCGCGTTCCTGCTCGGCCATGGCCGCCAGCGCTTCAGGTGTGTCGAGTTCGTAGCTGGAGCCCGCGTGCGTGAGCACCCCGCCGAGCCGCATGCCGCCCGCGTGCAAGGCGTTTGCCGCTTCGAGCAGCGCTGCTTCGTCGGGCTTGATGCCGGAGCGGTGACCGTCGGTGTCGACCTCGATCCAGACCTCGAACACCTCGCCATGCGCGCGGCCGAACTCGGCAATTGCCGCCGCCGAGGCCGGGCTGTCCGTGATGATCTTCAGGTCGCAGCCCTTGCGGCGCAGCGCGAGCGCCTGCGGCAGCCGGTGCTGGGCCATGCCGACCGCGTAGAGGATGTCCGTGATGCCGTCGGCGAAGAACTGCTCCGCCTCCTTCAAGGTGGAAACGGTGATGCCCTGCGCACCCGCGGCCAGCTGGGCGCGCACGACGGGCGTGCACTTGGTGGTCTTCACATGCGGGCGAAAACGCACGGACAACGCGTTCATGCGCGCCTGCATGCGGTCGATGTTGTGCCGCATGCGCGGCAGGTCGATGAGGGCTGCCGGCGTGTCGAGCGTGGCGAGGTGCGATGGTGTGTTCATGGACCTGACTGTAGTAATTCGAGGGTGCTGCGTGGTTTAATGAAACTACACCAATCGTTAAGCTCAGCTGAATGCTCCGCATCGAAGACCTGCAACTTGCCGCGGCGCTCGCGCAGGCGCCTTCGTTGAGCGCGGCCGCGCGCGCGTTGAACGTCACGCCGCCCGCGCTGTCGATGCGGCTGCGCAAGCTGGAGGCCATGCTCGATGTTTCGCTGGCGGTTCGCACCGCAAGGCGCCTGAGCCTGACGCCGGAGGGCGAGCGCTTTGCGCGCGAAGCGGCGACGTTGCTGGCGGGGCTCGAGGCTTTGCCGCAATCGTTCCAGCGCAACGACCGCCGCTTGACCGGCACGCTGCGCATTGCGGCGCCCTTCGGCTATGGAAGGCAGCGCATCGCACCGATGCTCGCGCGCTTTGCGCGGCTGCATCCCTCGTTGGGCCTGCAACTCGACCTGAGGGAAACGCCGTGGCCCGACAGGCACGATTCGGACGTGGTGATTCACATCGGCACGGTGCGCGATTCGTCGTGGGTTGCGCGCACGCTCGCCTTCAACGAGCGCTGGCTGTGCGCGAGCCCGGCTTACTTGCGCACGCACGGAACGCCCAGCGAGCCGCGCGAGCTGCTGAAGCACTGCTGCATCAGCATCCGCGAGAACGAGGAAGACGTGACGCTGTGGCACTTTCACCGGCCCAGCGCGAAGGCGGCGGGCAAGGCAAAGGTGGATGATGCCGCGCGGCGGCAGAAGCCGCGCGAAACGGTGCGCATCGTGCCCAGCTACACCTCGAACGACGGCACCGTGGCGCGCGAGTGGGCCGAGCAGGGCCTTGGCCTGGTGCTGCGCTCCGAGTGGGATGCCGCGGAGTCGATTGCCCGCGGAACCCTGGTGCGGGTGCTGCCCGATTGGGCGCTCGACAGTGCGCCCGTGACGGCGCTGGTGCCCACGCGGCAGGGCCGTACGGCGCGCGTCCAGGCGCTGCTTCAGTTTCTTGAGGAATCCCTCGGAAAACTGCCGGCTCAGCGGCGCTGAAACGCGCTCCGCCAAGCCCTTGCTTCCTGAACGGCCTGACTTCGCGTAGGCCGTTTCCGCAAACGAGTTTTGGCGGAATTTTGTAGAACTAGCATGGGTCGAACACCCTGCCGGTCGGCACGAAGCACCCCGGCTTTTTCTGAAGCTACCTACAAAGGAGAGCACCATGCGGTCCATTCAACTCCGAAGCCTTGCGCTCGCATGTGCGGTTGCAGTCGCCGGCATTGCGGCCGTGGGCTGCACGACCACCAGGCCCCAGGACCAGGCGAGCAGCGCATCGTCGCGCGCCTCGATCGACGCGCAGGTCGACGCCGCATTGTCCAAGCTGTACGGCTCCGCCAGGGGCTCGCGCGAACTGGTCGCCTCGTCGACTGGCGTGCTGGTGTTTCCGGCCGTGGTCGGCGCCAGCATGGGCGTGGGCGCCGAGTATGGGCGCGGTGCGTTGCGCGTGAACGGGCGCACGCAGGCCTACTACAGCACCACCGCGGGTTCGATCGGCTTCCAGGCCGGTGCGCAGTCGAAGGCGGTGATCTACGTGTTCACCACGCAGGCCGCGCTCGACAAGTTCCGCAGCAGCAAGGGGTGGACGGCCGGTGCCGATGCCACCGTGGCCGCGGCAACCTTCGGTGCCAACGGCAGCATCGACACCAACACGCTGCGCCAGCCCGTGGTCGGCTTCGTGCTGACCAACGTGGGGCTCGAGGCCGGCGTGTCCGTGTCGGGCGCGAAGATCAGCGAGATCCGGCTGTAGGCGGCCTGCGAGTCGCTTCCTGATCAGTTCGCCAGCTGCGCCTGCAGCTCGGCGACCTGCTTGCGCAAGGCCTCGTTCTCGGCCGTGAGTTCTGCCACGCGCTGCTCCAGCAGCTGCAGTGCTTCGGCCTTTGCCGGCTGGTCGGCTGTATTCGATTCAGCCGAGTCAGCAGCCTCGCCCGCTTCTTCGCGCGGCTTGCGCTTGGCCTCGCGAACCCGCTTGGCGGCCTGCTTGAGTTCGTCCTTGCCCGCGTTCGCCGCCGAAACCTGCTCTTCAGCGGGCAGGCTGGCCACCGCCGCCGCGGTGTTGATGGAAATGACACCCGACTTCACGGCCGCCACCAGCTCAGGCGCAGCCTGCTTCTGGATCTTCTCGATCATCACCACCTGGTTGCTGCTGAGCCGCGCGGCGCGTGCAATGGCTTCGCGGCTGCTCAGCGGTGCGGGCGGGGGCAGGGCAGGGGCGCTGTTATCGGACGGTCCGGCGGGCGGGTCGGCATCGAACGGCGCGCCGTCGTCAGGCGGCGCCGTGTCGGCCATTGCGCGCGCGCGGCGCTCGTCGACGATGTCTTTCTTTCGCAGTGCCAGCACGCCGCGAAGAAAGTCGGAAATGCTGCGCCGGCCCAGGTGCTGGTCGATCATCCAGAGGTGCACGTCCTCGATCGTCTTGAAGCGCGTGTTCTGCACCGTCTGGAACGGCAGGCCGTGCTTCTGGCAAATGCCGTAGCGGTTGTGGCCGTCCACCAGCACGTCGCCCCACAGCACCAGCGCGTCGCGGCAGCCTTCGGTGAGGATGCTGCGCTCCAGCGCCTCGTGCTCCTCGGGAGTCAATGGATCTATATAGGCTTTGAGTTCTTCGTTGACGACGATGTTCATGAGGCAGGGATCGGGGAAAGGGGCGAAATTCTAGTTGCCGCCCGCGCGTGATCATCTGGCTGTCATGCAGGCGGCCCACCATCGCCGAACGTTTGGTTGCGCTAAATCGGCGTCTGGCTGTCTCGGTTTGGGGTGTTCGAACGTCTACTGGGTATGGAGCATGAAGAGATCGGGAAATGGGGCATTTTTGTATCCACAAGTAGTAATAATTCTCATTTGTATTGAGCACTTCAGGAGTACCTCCCTCATGTTCATGTGTCTTCAACCTCGTCGACGTTCTTTCGCGCGGTTGGCGCTGCGCTTCGCATGATGAGAGAGTCCATCGACATGGCGTTGCCTCTTTCCGAGCCCACGCTCGCCGAAGTCTTCATTGCCAACCGTCCGCAGCTTTTGCGCGTGGCGCGAAGAATCGTGCGCACCGCGGAACTCGCCGACGACGTGCTGCAGGATGCCTACCTGAAGATCACCGACGGCCCCTGCGTGCGCAAGGCCGATCGGCCGATCGGCTATTGCTGCCAGGTGGTGCGCAACGTGGCGCTCGACTGCTGCCGGCGGCATACCGTCGAAGCCAACTACCGCACCTTCGATGTCGATGTCGAGGCCCTCGACGTGGCGGGGCCCCCTTCGCCCGACCGCCTGATGCGCGAGCGCCAGGCGATCCACGCGATCGACAAGGTGCTGGCGGCACTGCCTGCGCGAACGCGCCTGGTGTTCGAGCTTTACCGGCTCGAAGGCCTCACGCAGCGCGAGATCGCATTGCGCCTGGGCTGCGCGCTCGGGCTGGTGAACGGGCTGATCGCCGAAGCGGCCCAGGCCATCAAGGAATGCGGCCGGCTGCTCGACGACGATTGAGCCCTGGGCAATTGAAGGCCTGAATGCGTGCGGGATTGGTGTAAGGTAAAAGCCTTAGCGCCAATGCATTGTGCTGCCGCGCAATGCCACACGTTCACGCACATGACACAAGAACAGGACGATCCCATCTGGAACGCCGCATGGCAGTGGGTGCAGCGCGAGTACGACCGCGAGAGCTTCGATGCGGCTGCGCGCAGCGAGATGACCGCCTGGCTTCTTGCCGACCCCCTGCATCGCAAGGCCTACGACAAGGCGGCCCGCCTATCGCTGCTCGCGGGCCTTGTGCCGCCTGAGTCTTCCCCTGCTTCTCCCCCGGCTTCTGCGGAGTGAACAGATCGCGTCCTGAAACGTCTTGTTGAACAGAGGAGCGAACGGAAGGCCCGTCGGGCCGGCTGATCGCCAGAACCTGTTCAACCGCATAAGGACGCATCCATGTCGACGAGCTGCTTCGATCGCGAAGACGAGACCTTCATTGTTCTGGTCAACCACGAAGACCAGTATTCCATCTGGCCCCACTGGAAGGCCGTGCCAAAGGGATGGACCGCGGTCGACGGCATCAAGGGTGACAAGAAGACCGCCCTTGCCTATGTCGAAGAGGCCTGGACCGATATGAGGCCCCGGTCGCTGCGCGAATGGATGGCGCGGCAAGAACAAAACCCCACCACCGAAACCGCGGCCGGTTGACGCGCGTGGAGACGAGCGTCTCGCTGTTGTGCCTGCCGTGCGCGGGCGCCAGCGCCACGATGTACCTGCGCTGGCGCCGCCTGTTGCCGGGCTGGATCCGCGTGGTGCCGGTGGAGCTGCCCGGCCGTGGGAGCCGTTCGGCCGAAAGCCCGCTGCGCGATTTCGACAGCCTGGTTGCACAGGTATGCGCGGAACAGGCCGACGCCATGCGCGGCAACTTCGCAATCTTCGGCCACAGCATGGGCGCGCTGTTGGCCTACGGCATCGCATGCCGGCTGCGCACGATGGGGCGCGAATTGCCCGTGGCGCTGCTTGCCTCTGGCAGTTCGGCGCCCAGCCGGCGTGACCCCGCGCGCTTTGCCGGAAAGACCGACGACGCGTCGCTGATTGCCGACCTGCGCAAGCAGGGCGGAACGCCCGAAGAAGTGTTTGCCAGCGCGGAGTTGATGCGCATCACCCTCGATGTGCTCGGTGCCGACTACCGCGTGTGCGAAGGCTTTCGCCATGCGGGCGACGCGCCGCTGCCGGTGCCGCTGCATGTGTTTGCCGGGCATCACGACGACATCGACGCGGAACGCATTCGCGCCTGGTCGGCCGAGGCGGGCGGCGTCTTCACGCTCGACTGGTTCGACGGCGGCCACTTCTTCATCCGGCATCAAGAGGCGGCCTTTCTGGCTGCGCTCTCGCAGCGCCTCGGCGGGGTCGTCGCGGGAGGTCGCCATGCGACTCATGCCCTGGCCTGACCCGCTGGCAGCGGGCATCGAGGTCTATCGCCTCGACTTCGACCTGGCCGCCGAGCCTGAGGCGGCGCGGCAACTGCTGACCCCCGCCGAGCGCGCCAAGGCCGACAGGTTCGCAAGAACCGCCGACCGGGTGCGCTTCACGGAAAGCCGCGCCGCGCTCCGAAGCTTGCTTGCGGAGCGCGTGGGCTGTGAGCCCGCCGAAGTGCCGCTTGCATCGAGCGCGCAAGGCAAACCGTTTATCGAGCTCGCTGCCGGTGCTGCGCCGCCGTTCAATCTCTCGCATTCGGGTGCTCGCGCGCTCATCGTTCTGGGCGATGCGCGGACGGTGAGCGACGTGGGCGTCGACATCGAAGAGTGCAGGGCCGAAGTCGACATGGAGGCTATTGCGTCACTGGCTTTCAGCGATCGCGAATTCAATGAAGTGCGCAATGCTGCCGATCGGCTGCGCGCTCTCTACAGCCATTGGGTTGCAAAGGAGGCGGTGCTGAAGGCCATCGGCGTTGGCGTGGCCGAGCACCTGAAATCCATCGGCATCCATTTGGATGCGAAGGGGCGGATCGCTCTCGAATCTGCCGTTTCTGAATGGACAAATTTTCAAGCCGTGGCGCTCGAGGCGCCGCCCGGCTATGCAGCCGCCCTGGCGTGGCGCGCAAAGGAATCGACATGACTGAAATGCCGCAGAAGGCAAACCCGCAGCCGAAGAATTTCGTGGCGCACTTGCGCACGCTCGCGAGCACGCGGCCGGACGACATCTGGCTGACCGTGGCCGGCACGGTGAACGGCGAATTGCATGAAGAGCCGATCAGCTACGGCGTGTTCGAGCGCCGCGTGCGCGCACTCGCGGCGCGGCTTCAGCAGCAGTTGGCCAAGGGCGAGCGCGCACTCATCATGCTCGACAACGGCGACCACTACGCGGTGTGCATGCTGGCCTGCTTCTACAGCGGCGTGATCGCGGTGCCGGTGTTCCCACCCGAGTCGATGCGGCCCCAGCATCTTGCGCGGCTCACCGGCATTGCCGCAGATTCGCAGGCCCGCTGCGTGCTGACCTCGGCCGCCATTTCGCACGCGATGAGTGCAGCCAGAGAGTTCGCCGATGCGGAAATCATCGCCGTCGACGCGGTGGACGCGGCGCTCGCCGGCGCGTGGATACCCTTCGACCCCGAGGGCGGCGACATTGCCTTCCTGCAATACACCTCGGGATCGACCTCTGCGCCCAAGGGCGTGATGGTGACCCATGGCAACCTGATTGCCAACGAAATCGCCATGACGCACGGCATGGACGTGAGGCCGGAGGACAAGTTCGTCTGCTGGGCGCCGCTCTATCACGACATGGGGTTGATCGGCGGGCTGCTGCTGCCGCTTTTCAACGGCATTCCGCTGGTGCTCACGTCGCCCGGCTACTTTCTCGAGCGCCCGGTGCGGTGGCTCGAGCTCATCTCGCGCCACCGCGCCACCCACAGCGGCGGGCCCGATTTTTCGTTTCGCCTGTGCCTGGAGCGCGTGAACGATGCGCGGCTTGCGCAGCTCGACCTTTCGAGCTGGCGCGTGGCCTACACGGGCGCGGAGCCGGTGCGCGCGGACACCGAGGCGGAGTTCATCGAACGCTTCGCGCCCGCGGGATTCGACCCGAACGCGGCCTACCCTTGCTACGGCCTCGCTGAAGGCACCTTGTACGTGACCGGCAGCGTGCGCGGCGGCGGCATGGTGGCACGCACCTTCTCTTCCGATGCCTTGGCACACGGAGTCGGCATGCCGGCCGGCGAAGGCACGGTGCTGGTCGGCTGCGGCGTGGCGGCGCCGGGCCATCGTGTCGAGATCGTCGATGTAGAAACGCTGTCGCCCACGGCACCTGGAAAGATCGGCGAAATCTGGACCAGCGGCCCAAGCATCTGCCTCGGCTACTGGGGCAAGGAGCGCGAGACGCGCGAAACCTTCGTGGAGCGCGACGGCGAGCGCTGGCTGCGCACAGGAGACCTCGGCTTCATGCACGAGGGCCAGCTCTATGTCACGGGGCGGATCAAGGACCTGATCATCGTCCGCGGCCACAACATCTATCCGCAAGACATCGAGCGGCTCATCGAGGCAGAGGTAGACGCAGTGCGCAAGAGCCGAGTCGCCGTCTTTGCGGTCCAGGGCGCGGACGGCGAAGGTATTGGCGTTGCGGCCGAAGTGTCCCGCAGCATGCAGAAGCTCGTGCCGCCGCAGGTGCTGGTCGATGCGCTCGGCGCCGCCGTCAGCGAAGTGTTCGGCGAACCTCTGTCGGTGGTGCTGCTGCTCAACCCCGGCGGCCTGCCCAAGACCACCAGCGGCAAGCTGCAGCGCAGCGCCTGCCGCGCGGGCTGGAAAGACGGCACGGCCGATACCTACGCCGTCTACCAGTTCGGCGCCTTCGTGCAGGGCGGCCCCGCCGAAGCAGCCATCGAGGCCTCGCTCGACGAGGTCGAAATGGCGCTCGCCGCCATCTGGCAGGAGGTCTGGAAGCATGGCGACGAACGCCCGCTCCGGCGCGATGCGCACTTTTTCAACCGGGGCGGGAGCTCGCTCACCGCCACGCTGGCAGCCTCGCGCATCTCGGCGCATTGGCAGATCGACTTTCCGGCGCGAATGCTGTTTGAGCAGCCGCGCCTGCAGGCATGCGCAGCGGCCATTCGCGAACTGCGGGCTCAAGGCCTGCGCCCGCAGCACGCGCCGCTGCCCGTGCTCTCGGCAGAGCGCCGGCTGTTGCCGATGCCGCTTTCGCACGCACAAGAGCGCCAGTGGTTTCTTTGGCGGATGGACCCGCAAAGTGCGGCGTACCACGTAAGCGGCGCGCTCCGCCTCACGGGAGTGCTCAACGCCCATGCCTTGCGCGCCGCGGCGAACGACCTCGTCGCACGCCACGAATCGCTGCGCACGGTGTTCAGCGCCGCTGCCGATGGGAACGCAGAGCAATGGATCAAGCCTGCTGGCGAGTTACCGATGACGCTGCTCGACTTGCGCAGCCTCGATGCCGGCGAGCGCGACAGGCAACTGGCGGAACAAACACGGCGCCTCAAGGCCGAACCGTTCGACCTCACGCAGGGCCCGCTGCTGCGCGCCGCGCTGATTCGCACTGCCGACGAGACCCATGTGCTGGCAGTGGTGATGCACCACATCGTTTCCGACGGCGCCTCGATGCAGTTGCTCATCGATGAGCTGGCCGCGGGCTACGCCGCGCATCTGGGCACAGAAGAGGCCAAGCGCCTGCCCGCGCCGCGCATTCAGTATGCGGACTACGCGCTCTGGCAGCGCGACTGGCTTGCGGCGGGCGAGGGCGAACGGCAGCTGGCCTGGTGGCGCGCACAGCTCGGCGACGCGCATGAAGTGCTGGACTTGCGCACCGACCATCCGCGCAGGCCGCAGACCGGCTACAGCGCTGCGCGGCATGCCTTCGAACTGCCGGGCAGCCTGCCGGCCAAGCTTCGCGGGCTGGCCGACGCGCAGGGTGCCACGCTCTTCATGGTGCTGCTCGCGGGCTTCCAGTCGCTGCTGCACCGCTACACGGGGCAGCAGGACATCCGTATCGGCGCACCGATTGCCAACCGCAACCGGATGGAAGTCGAAGGCGTGGCCGGGATGTTCGTCAACACCCTGGTGCTGCGCAATTCCATCCACGGACGCCTGAGCGCATCGCGCGTGCTGGCGCAGGCCCGCGAAGCCGTGCTGGGCGCGCAGGCCAACCAGGACCTGCCTTTCGAACAGCTGGTGCAGGCGCTGCAACCCGAGCGCAGCCTGAGCCAGACGCCCTTGTTCCAGGTGATGTTCAACCACCTGTTCGAGGACTTCCGCGCATTCTCGAAACTGCCCGGCATCGCGGCAGAGGACCACCCGCTGCCCGACCTGGCGGCGCAGTTCGACCTCACGCTCGAAGCACGCGAAAGGCCTGAAGGGCAGCTGTCGCTGTCGGTGATCTATGCGGCTGAGTTGTTCGAGCCGGACACCATCGAGCGGATGGCCGGCCACTATGTTGCGACCCTGCAGGCAATGGCCGACAAGCCAGATCAGCCGGTAGGCGACATCGAACTGCTCGGTGCACCCGAGCAGGTGCGGTTGGCGCAATGGGGTGTGAACACGCACCGCGAGCCGCAACCCGAGCCCGTTCACCGCATGATCGAGCGGCAGGCGCGAACGCAGCCCGATGCCACCGCACTGCTCTTCGCCGACGAGTCGCTGAACTTCGCTGAACTGAACCGCCGGGCCAACCGCCTCGCGCATCGGTTGATCACGCTCGGCGTCAAGCCCGAAGTGCTGGTGGGCATCGCGATGGAGCGTTCCGTCGAGATGGTGGTGGCGATCCTCGGCGTGCTCAAGGCCGGCGGCGCCTATGTGCCGCTCGATCCGGAATACCCGGCGGAACGCCTGGCCTACATGGTGCGGGACAGCGGCATCGGGCTGCTGCTCACGCAGCGCAGCCTTGCCGATTGCGTGCCAGACCGGCGCGCGTTGACCGTGCTGGAAGTCGACGCCGCCAACCTCGGCGGCGAACCCGACAGCGATCCTCAGATCGGCCTGCACATCGAGAACCTCGCCTACGTCATCTACACCTCGGGCTCCACCGGCAAGCCCAAGGGTGCGGCCATACGCCACGGCGCGCTGCACAGCTGCATGGTGTGGATGCAGAACACCTACCGGCTGACGCGCGATGACACCGTGCTGCACAAGGCGCCGTTCGGCTTCGATGTGTCGGTGTGGGAGCTGTTCTGGCCGATGACCTCCGGGGCGCGGCTCGTGGTGGCCAACCCCGGTGACCACCGCGACCCGTCCAGGCTGGTCGAACTGATCCAGCGCCACCAGGTCACCACGCTCAACTTCGTGCCTTCGATGCTGCAGGCCTTTCTCGCGCACAAGGGCATCGAAACCAGCACGCGTCTCAGGCACATCATCTGCGGCGGCGAGGCCATGCCCGCCGAGACCCAGAAGGAAACGCTTGAACGCCTGCACGGCGCGGGCCTGCAAAACCTCTACGGCCCGACCGAGACCACCATCCACGTCACGCACTGGGCCTGCCGCAATGATGGCCAGAGCCAGGTTCCCATAGGCCGGCCGATCAGCCGCACCAGCACGCACGTGCTGGATGCCGACTTGAACCTCGTGCCTCAGGGTGTTGCAGGCGAGCTGTACCTGGGCGGCATCAGCCTGGCCCGAGGCTACCTGAAGCGGGCGGGCTTGACTGCGGAGCGCTTCGTGGCCGATCCGTTCGGCAGCGAAGGCGGCGGAAGGCTCTACCGCACCGGCGATCTCGTGCGATGGAACGCCGAAGGGCAGCTGGAGTACCTCGGCCGCATCGACCATCAGGTGAAGATCCGCGGCTTGCGCATCGAACTCGGCGAGATCGAGGCACAGCTTCTCGCGCAGCCTGCCGTGCGCGAAGCCGTGGTCGTGGCGAAGGAAGGCCCGGCCGGCGTGCGCCTCGTGGCCTACCTCGCGGCGCATGCGGATCACATCATCGACACCGCCGCGCTCAAGGAGCGCCTTGCACAAGTGCTGCCCGACTACATGGTCCCGCGTGCCTTCGCCGTGCTCGACAGCCTGCCGCTCAACGCCAACGGCAAGGTCGATCGCAAGGCGCTGCCGGAGACAGTTTTCGCCAGCGAGGTGGCCTATGAAGCACCGCAAGGCCACGTGGCGCAGACCTTGGCTGGCGTCTGGTCCCAGGTGCTGAAGGTCGAGCAGGTTGGGCAGCACGACAACTTCTTCGATCTCGGCGGCCATTCGCTCCTCCTGATCCGCGCGCATCGCCTGCTGGAAGACCGGCTGCAGATGGCAATTCCGGTTGTCAACCTTTTCAAGTACCCCACCATCGAATCGCTCGCCCGTTGGATCGAGCAGGCACCGGCCGGCGCCGCTTCGTCCGCTGCCGCCGCCGCAGCTGGCGACGACAGGGCGCTGCGCCAGCGCGCCGCCATGCTTCAACGCCGCAAGGCGGCAGAGAGAGTCAACTGATGTCCAACTCCAGCGCTACCTCCCAAGAGCTTTCCGAACCGACCGGCATCGAGATCGCCATCGTCGGCATGGCCGGCCGCTTTCCGGGCGCCGACGATGTGGACGCCTTCTGGCGCAATGTGCAGGGCGGCGTGGAGTCGGTGTCCCGCTTCACGGACGACGAACTGCGCGCGCGCGGCGTGCCGCAGGGCCTGCTGGACGACCCCGAGTACGTCAAGGCCGGCGTCAGGTTCGACGGCGTCGACCAGTTCGATGCGGGCTTCTTCGGCTACACGCCACGCGAAGCCGAGACCCTCGATCCGCAGCAGCGCATCTTTCTGGAGTGCGCCTGGGCGTCGCTCGAGCACGCGGGCTGCGACACCGCGCGTTGGCCCGGCAAGGTCGGCGTGTATGCGGGCGAGGGCACCAACCTGTACCTCATCCGCAACCTGCTTCCGTCGTTCGGCCTTGGCGCGGAGAGTGGCATTGCAGACCTGCTGGGGCTGATGAACGGCAACTCCGGCGGCTCGCTGTGCACGCGTGTGGCCTACAAGCTCGACCTGCGCGGCCCCGCGGTTACCGTGCAGACCGCCTGCTCGACATCGCTCGTGGCAGTGCACACCGCATGCCAGGCCCTGCTGGGCCACGATTGCGACATGGCCTTGGCAGGCGGCGTGTGGCTCAACCTGCTGCAAGAAGGCGGCTATCGTTACCAGTCCGGCGCCATCCTCTCGCCCGACGGCCACTGCCGCGCCTTCGATGCAAAGGCCGCGGGCACGCTCATCGGCAGCGGCGCGGGCGTGGTGGTGCTCAAGCGGCTGGACGACGCGGTGCGCGACGGCGACACCATCCATGCGGTGATCAAGGGCTCGGCCGCCAACAACGACGGTGCGGGCAAGGTAGGCTTTACAGCGCCCAGCGTGGACGGGCAGGCCGAGGTCATTCGCGCGGCGCAACTCATCGCCGGCGTGGCGGCGGACACCATCGGCTATGTGGAAGCGCACGGCACCGGCACCACCCTGGGCGACCCGATCGAGATGGCCGCGCTGACCCAGGCGTTTCGCGCCGACACCGAGCGGCGCGGCTTCTGCGCCATAGGCTCGGTCAAAACCAATATCGGCCATCTCGACGCAGCCGCAGGCGTGGCGGGGCTCATCAAGGCGACGATGGCGCTCAAGCACCGCGTGCTGCCGCCGAGCCTCAATTTCGAACAGCCGAATCCGAAGATCGATTTCGCGGCGAGCCCGTTCTACGTGAACACCGAAGCGCGCGCCTGGGCCGAGGGCCGTGGGCCGCGCCGTGCGGGCGCGAGCTCCTTCGGCATCGGCGGCACCAACGTGCACGTCGTGCTCGAAGAAGCGCCGGCCGTCGCAACGCATGTGGCAAGGGCGCCGGCCTGGCAGGTTCTGCCCCTGTCGGCAAAAAATGAAACCGCATTGGCGCAAGGCCGATCGCAACTTGCGGCGCACTTGCAGGCGCAGCCCGCACTGGCCCTGCACGACGTGGCGCACACCCTGCAAACCGGGCGCCGCACCTTCGCATGGCGTAGCGCCGTGGTTGCAAGCGACACGCAGATGGCTTCGCAAATGCTGTCTTCGCCAAGCGCCACGTTCCGCAAGACACCGGCCTCCGCGCCCGAGGTGGTGTTTCTCTTTCCGGGCAGCGGCAGCCAGCATGCCTTCATGGGCGCCGCGCTCCACCGCGAAAGCGCCGTGTTCCGCGCGGCACTCGATCGCTGCATCGACTTGCTGCGCACGCAGAGCGGCATCGACCTGCAGCCGCTGCTGTTCCCGGCAGCGGGCGACGAAGCATTGGCGAACGAGCGCCTGTTCCACATCGAGGCCGCGCAGCCAGCGCTTTTTGCCGTCGAATATGCACTGGCGCAATGGTGGCTGCACTGCGGCGTGAAGCCGGCGCTGATGATGGGGCATAGCCTTGGCGAATACGTCGCGGCCTGCGTCGCGGGCGTGTTCTCGCTGGAAGACGCGCTGCGCATCGTCGCGCAGCGCGCGCGCCTTGTGCAGGCGCTGCCGGCCGGTGCCATGCTCGCGGTGCCGCTGGCGGAATCCGGACTCGCGCCTTTCCTCGAGATGAGGTGCGACCTTGCCGCGGTGAATGGAGAGCAGCTCTGCGTGCTGGCCGGCACGCCCGAAGCCATTGCGCGCGCTGAAGAAGAACTGCGCGCGCGACAGCATTCACCGCGCCGCCTGCACGTTGCCGTGGCGTTCCATTCGCGGCTCGTCGATCCGGCGGTCGCCGCGATGGAACAGCTGATTGCATCGGTACCGCGCCATGCACCGCGCATTCCGTTCATCTCCAACCTCACCGGCCTGCCGATCACTGCGCAAGAGGCCACCAGCCCCGCATACTGGGGCCGGCATTTGCGCAACACGGTTCGCTTTTCCGAAGGCCTGGGCCACATCTTCAGCAAGCCCGGACGCGCAGTGCTCGAAGTCGGCCCCGGCGAAACGCTGGCCGGGCTCGCTCGCCAGCATTCGGGCGCCAGCTCGGCCGCGGGCATCTGGGCCAGCCAGGCGCATGCGCAGCAAACCTCGCGCAACAGCCAGCAATTGGCAACTGCGGCTGCGGGCCTGTGGACGGCCGGCGTCGACATCGACTGGGCTGCGAACCAGGAGGGCGGGCAACGCCGCCGCCTGCCGCTGCCGACCTATGCCTTCCAGCGCCAGCGCTACTGGGTGGAGCCGGGCAACGCCGTACCGCCTTCTTCACCAAGCGCAGACGCCGACATTCTTTATGCACCCAACTGGCAGCGAAGCACGCCGCCACCGCCCGCCGGAAACCCTGCGGAGCGAACAGGCAGCACGCTGATCCTGGGCGATGCCGACAGCTTCACCGACCGGCTCGCACGCACCCTGCGCGAGCGCGGCGAACAGGTGGTGCTGGCACTGCGAGGCCCGCGCTTCGCGCGCACCGCGCCGCGGCAATACACCCTGCGGCAAACCGAGCGCGCCGACCACGAGGCGCTGCTGCGCGAAGTGGAAGCCGAGGCAGGCCCGGTGCGGCACATCCATCATCTGTGGAGCCTCGACGGCGGCCGGCCCGCACCGCCGCACACGGACGCTTTCGAAGCCGGCTACTTCAGCCTGCTCGCACTCGTGCATGCACTCGACGCGCTGGGCTTGCCGGGCCGTGCTCCAACGGCGCTGACCATCGTCACCGACGGCCTCGAAGACGTCTCCGGCACCGAGGCGCTGGCGCCCGGGAAGGCAACCCTGCTGGGCATCGCCAAGGTCGTGGGCCAGGAGTATCCGTCGGTCTCCTGCCGCGTGATCGACGTGGTGCTGCCCGCGCCGGAAAGCGCGGCCGAAAGCGATCTGGCGCGCCGCGTCGCCGACGAGGCGGCGTCCGCGCAAGACGCTTTCGTGGTGGCCTATCGGGGGCCGCACCGCTGGCTCAAGAACTACGAGCCGTTGCCCAAGCAGGCCGCCACGCCGCGCCTGCGCGAAGGCGGTGTCTACCTCATCACCGGCGGCATGGGCGGTGTCGGGCTGGCGCTGGCGCGGCACCTGAGCCGCGCATGGAAGGCACGCCTGGTGCTGCTCGGCCGCACGCCGCTGCCCGTGCGCGGCGAATGGGAGCGCATTGCCGCAACGGCCGATCAGCCGGCTGCACTGCGGCGCAAGCTGCGGCAGCTGGTCGAACTCGAAGCCTCCGGCGCGCAAGTGCTGACGGTGACCGCGGACGTGACCGACGCCGCGCAGCTGCGCGATGCACTCGCGGCGGCGCATGCGCGCTTCGGTGCCGTCAACGGAGTGGTTCACGCGGTAATGGACCCGGGGCTCGGAATGATCGCCCAGCGCACCCGCGCCCAGGTGGAAGCGGCGTTCGCCCCCAAGGTGGCGGGCACGCGCGAGCTGCTCGCCGCCCTGCGCGAAGAGCCGCTGGACTTCGTGCTCTTCTGTTCTTCCATTGCCACGCTCGCCGGCGGGCTGGGCCGCAGCGACTACGCGGCTGCCAATGCTTATCTCGATGCACTCGCGGCGGCGCACCGCCGCACATCGGCGCTGCCGGTGTTCTCGGTCAACTGGGATGCGTGGCGCGACGTGGGCTCCGCGGCCGACATGGACCTGCCGGAAGGCGTCGGCCTGGACGAGCGCACTGGCGTGCTCGCCTTCGAGCGCATCGTCAACGGCCCCGACCTGCCGCAGACGGTGGTGTCCGTTTCGCCTCTCGCACCGCGCCTTCGTCCACTGGGCAACGTGCTAGATGCGGTGGAGGCCCAGGACGCAGCGGGCGCCGTATCGGTGGTATCGGTGGGCGAAGCCCGTGCGAGCCACTCACGCCCCGCGCTGCCCACGGCGTACACCGCGCCTGAAGGCGAACTGGAAGAAGGCCTGGCTGCGCTGTGGACCGAGGCACTTGGCATCTCGCCCGTGGGCGCGCACGACAACCTGTTCGAACTCGGCGGCGATTCGCTGCTGGCCATTCGTCTGCTGTCCCGCGTTCGCAAGGCTTATGGCGTCGAGCTGCAGCCTGCCGATTTCTTCAAGGCGCCGACGGTGGCCGAGCTGGCCGCATTGATCGAGCTACGGCTCATCGAAGAGATCGAGCGCGAGGCCGAGGACGCTGAAGACCCACAACCGGCAACCGATCGCATCACCGCAAGTTTTTCATCATGAGCGAGACATCTCACCTTTCCGAACGTCGCGCGCGCCTGTCGCCCGAGCAACTGAACTTGCTGCAGCGCCGGCTGAAGCAGGGCGGCGATGCAGCACCCGCGCGCGAGAGCATCGTGCGCGGCCACAACGCCGGCCCCGCACCCGTTTCCTTCGCGCAGCAGGGCCAATGGTTCCTGTGGCAGGTGAATCCCGCCAACACGGCGTACCACGTCGGCGGCGGGCTTGGTTTTTCAGGCCCGCTCGATGTTGCGGCGTTGCAGGCTGCAATGCGGTCGCTCACCGAACGCCACGAAGCATTGCGAACCGTGTTCGCTTCCGGCCCTGAAGGCCTGCCGGAGCAGCGCGTTCTGCAGCATATTCACATCGACATTCCTTTCGCCGATCTCAGCCTGCTCGATGCGGCCGAGCGCGAAATTCGCTACGACGAAGCGGTGGCCCGGGTCTGCCGCACGCCTTTCGACCTGACGGCCGGCCCCTTGCTGCGTTGTGCCTTGCTGAAGATGGCCGAGGGCGAGCACCAGCTCCTGCTCATGATGCATCACATCATTTCCGATGCATGGTCCGTCCAGCTCATGCTGGACGACCTTGCGCAGGCATACGCCCTGAGGGTGCAAGGCCTGCCGGACACGCGGCCCCAGCCTGAGATCGGCTATGTCGATTTCACGCTGTGGCAGCGCAAGTGGCTCGAAGAAGGCGAAGGCGAACGGCAGCTCGCCTATTGGCGCAAGCGCCTCAGCGCGAACCAGCCGGTGCTGGCACTGACCACCGACCGGCCGCGTTCCGCTGAAGCCCGCTACAGCGCTGCGCAATATTCGCTCGACATACCGGCCGGCCTCGCAGAGGGGCTCAGGCAGCTTTCGCGCGCGCAGGGCGGCACCTTGTTCATGGCGCTGCTCACGGCCTTTCACGCGCTGCTGTTCCGCTACACGGGCCAGAACGAAATTCGCGTCGGCGTGCCCGCCTCGGGCCGCGGCCGGCCAGAGACTGCGGGCGTCATTGGCGTCTTCATCAACACGCTGGTGCTCGATGCGCGCCTTGCCGCGCACACCAGCCTGGCGGATCTCCTGGCGCAGGTTCGCGACGCCTCGATCGAAGCTCAAGCCCACCAGGACCTGCCCTTCGAACGCCTGGTGCAGGCCCTGCGCGCGGAGCACGGGCACGGCGCCGCGTCGCTGTTCCAGGTGATGTTCAACCACCTGGGGCAAGGAGACCAGCCGCTGCGGGGCTGGCCCGACCTGAGCGTGCGGCGCATCGACCTGGAGCAGCGCGCCGCCCCCTTCGAGTTGACGCTGGAAACCATCGAGCGCGAAGACGGCGGCATCCGGGCCAACTTTCGCTACGCGGCCGAACTGTTCGAGCCGAGCACCATCGCGCGCATGGCGGGCCACTACCAGCGCGTGCTCGAAGCGCTGATGAAGCTGCCGGCAGCGAAGCTTGGCGAGCTCGAACTGCTCACCGACGCAGATCGCACCCAGCTCGCGCAGTGGGGCGTCAACACCCATCGCCGTGGCGAAGCGCAAACGGTGCATCGCCTCATCGAGCAACAGGCGGCCGAACTTCCTGATGCCGTTGCCCTGGTTTTCAACGATGAAGTGCTGAGCTACGGCGAACTGAACCGCCGAGCCAACCAACTGGCGCACCGGCTGATGCAAGAGGGCATTCGCCCTGAGGTAAAGGTCGGAGTGGCGCTGGAGCGCAGCATCGAGCTGGTGGTCGGCCTGCTCGCAATCTTGAAGGCGGGCGGCGCCTATGTGCCGCTCGATCCGGAGTACCCTGCGGATCGCATTGCCTACATGGCCGAGGACAGCGGCCTTGCGCTGGTACTGACACAAGAGCGCCTGAAAGAGCGGCTGCAATTGCCGGCCGGCGTGTCCATGCTCGCGCTCGACACGCTGGACCTTGGCGGCTACCCGCAAGCCGACCCGGCGGTGGCGCTCGACAGCGACAACCTGGCTTATGTGATCTACACCTCGGGCTCGACCGGCAAGCCCAAGGGCGCGGCCAACCGCCATGGCTCGCTCTACAACCGGCTGGTGTGGATGCAGCAGGCCTATGCGCTCGGCGAAGCGGACACCGTGCTGCAGAAAACGCCGTTCAGCTTCGACGTGTCGGTGTGGGAATTCTTCTGGCCACTGATGTTCGGCGCCAGGCTGGCCGTAGCCAACCCCGGCGACCACCGCGAACCGGCGCGGCTCGTGCAGCTGATTCGCGCGCATGAGGTGACCACGCTGCACTTCGTGCCCTCGATGCTGCAGGCCTTTCTTGCCCACCAGGGCGTGGAGGCTTGCACCAGCCTGCGGCGCATCGTCTGCAGCGGCGAGGCATTGGCCGCAGAAGCGCAGAACGAAGTCTTCAGGCGATTGCCGCAAGCCGCGCTCTACAACCTGTACGGCCCCACCGAGGCCGCCATCGACGTGACGCATTGGAGCTGCCGCGATGACGGGCGCACCCAGGTGCCCATCGGCCGGCCGATCGACGACACGCAAACCTATGTGCTCGATGCCGAATTGAACCTGGTGCCACCGGGCGCCGCGGGCGAGCTTTACCTGGGCGGCGCCGGGCTTGGGCGTGGCTACGTGCGCCGTGCTGGGCTCACGTCCGAGCGCTTCGTGGCCGACCCTTTCGACAGCGAAGGCGGTGCAAGGCTTTACCGCACCGGCGACCTGGTCCGCTGGAACAGCGAAGGCCAGCTCGATTATCTGGGCCGCATCGATCACCAGGTGAAGATCCGCGGATTCCGCATTGAACTGGGCGAGATCGAGGCGCAGCTGCTTGCCCAACCCGAGGTGCGCGAGGCCGTCGTCTTGGCAAGCCAGGGCGCGAACGGCGCGCAACTCGTGGCCTATGTGTCGGCGCAGGCGGGGCACGTCATCGATGCGGCGCGCTTGCGCGAACAACTCGGCCGCGCGTTACCCGACTACATGGTGCCGGCGCTCTTCATGGTGCTCGAGACCCTGCCGCTGAACGCCAACGGCAAGGTCGACCGCAAGGCGCTGCCCGAACCCGCGCGCGCGAGCGCCCAAGCCTACGAGCCGCCGCAGGGCGCCAGGGAAGAAGCGCTCGCAGCCATATGGGCCGAGGTGCTCGGCGTGCCACGCGTGAGCCGTTACGACAACTTCTTCGAACTCGGCGGGCATTCGCTCATGTCCGTGCAGGTGGTCGCCCGGGTGCAGGGCGCCATGCATGCCGACCTCACGGTCTCCGATATTTTCAGGCAGCCGGTTCTCATGGACGTGGCCGCGCTCATTGCAGATGCCGGCGAAAGGAAACCCGTGGCCCAGTCTCTTTCGGACATCGACGCCTTCATGGACAGCCTGGAGATCGCTTGATGGACATCACGGCCACGCACGACCAGATCGGCAAGCGCTTTTCGCGCCTCAACCCGGCGCAGCGCCGGGCGGTGTACCAGAAGATCCGCGCCGAGGGACTGACCATCGGGCAGTTTCCGATTCTCCAGCGCGACGAGGCAGCGCGCGTTGCCTGCGCGCCTTCGTATGCGCAGATGCGCCAGTGGTTTCTCTGGCAATTGGAGCCGGGCAGCTCGGCCTACCATATCTCGGGCGCGCTGCGGCTCCAGGGCACGCTCGACCGGAACGCCCTGCAGGCGAGCTTCGATGCCCTGGTCGAGCGGCATGAATCGCTGCGCACGGTGTTCCGAGCGAACGCGGAGGGCCTGGTCGAGCAGGTGGTGCAGCAGCGCGCGGCGCTGGACATTCCGCTCATCGACCTTGCTGCGCTCCCGGCCGGTGAGCGCGATGCAAGGGCGGATGAAGAAGCGCGGCGCATCGCTGAAAGGCCCTTCGACCTGACCGCCGACCAGTTGCTGCGCGTGGCGTTGATTCGCCTTCATGACAAGGAGCATTTGCTCGTCGTCGTGATGCATCACATCGTGTCCGACGGCTGGTCGCTCAAAATTCTGGTGGACGAGTTTGCGGCGCACTACCGCGCGCGCACCAACGGGCAGCCGCCGCGATTGCCGGCGTTGCCAATCCAGTATGCCGACTACGCCGTGTGGCAGCGGCACTGGCTGGAGGCCGGCGAGAAAGAGCGGCAACTCGACTACTGGAAGGCCCATCTTGGTGCCGAGCACCCGGTGCTGCAACTGCCGACGGACCACCCGCGGCGCCCGGACGGGCGGTACCGGGCTGCGCGCCATGACGTGGCGTTGCCGCAGCAGCTTGCCGACGCGCTGCACCAGCGCGCGCAGGCGCAGGGTGCAACGCTTTTCATGGTGCTGCTCACGGGGCTGCAGGTGCTGTTGCACCGCTACACCACGCAGCAGGACATTCGCGTCGGCGTCCCGGTTGCCAACCGCCACCGGGTGGAGGCCGAAAAGGTCATCGGCTTCTTCGTCAACACGCAGGTGCTGCGCAATGTGCTGACCAGCCGCACGAGCCTGCTGCAGGCACTGGAAGCCACGCGCAATGCAGCGCTCGGTGCCCAGTCGCACCAGGACCTGCCTTTCGAGCAGTTGGTGGAAGCCCTGCAGCCCGAGCGCAGCCTTGGCACCGCGCCGTTGTTCCAGGTGATGTTCAACCACCAGCGGCGCGACCTTCGCGCGCTGGAAAACCTGCCCGGCCTTAGCCTGCAAGACCATGAACTGGGTGGCCAGGCTGCGCAGTTCGAACTCACGCTGAGCGTCATCGAAGACGCCCAAGGCCGTGCGCAGGCCAGCTTCCATTACGCACAGGAACTGTTCGATGCACAGACCGTGGCGCACATGGCGGGGCACTACCTGGCCGTGCTCGGCGCACTGGCCGCCAACCCTGCACGGGCGGTGGGCGACATCGACCTGCTCGCGCCCGCCGAGAAAGAGCGGCTTGCGCAGTGGGGCGTCAACGCACCCGCAGGCCAGGCCAGCGAGCCGGTGCACCGGCTCATGGAGCGGTGGGCCCACGAGCGCCCAGACGCCGCGGCGCTGCTGTTCGGCGACGAAGCGTTGAGCTACGGCGAGCTCGACCGCCGCGCCAATCGCCTGGCCCACCGGCTCATTGCGTTGGGCGTGAAGTCAGACACGCGCGTCGGCATTGCCGTGGAGCGTTCGTTCGATATGGTGATCGGCCTGCTCGGCATTCTGAAAGCCGGCGGTGCCTACGTGCCGCTGGACCCGGAGTACCCCGCGGACCGGCTGGCCTACATGGTTGCCGACAGCGGCATCGACCTGCTCGTGACGCAAAGCCATGTGAAGGCACGGATTCCGTCCGGCGAGCATGTGCGAGTTCTGCAGCTCGACACGCTCGATCTGCGTGCCGAGCCCGGGCATTCGCCCGCAGTTGCGGTGCATGCCGGCAACCTCGCCTACATCGTCTACACCTCGGGTTCGACCGGCATGCCCAAGGGCGTGATGGTTTCGCATGGCCCCTTTGCCGCCCATTGCGTTGAAACGGCCGTGCTGTACGAGATGGGGCCGCACTCGCGCGAACTGCACTTTCTGTCGTTCTCCTTCGACGGTGCGCACGAGCGCCTCTTTACGGCCCTGTGCTGCGGCGCCTCGCTGCTGTTGCGCGACGCTTCGCTTTGGACCGCCGAGCAGACGCTGGACGCACTGCAGCGCCACGGCGTTACCAACGCGGGCTTTCCGCCCGCCTACCTGCGCCAGCTGGCCGACTGGGCGCGCGACACCGGCCATTGCCCGCCGGTGCAGCTGTATTCCTTCGGCGGCGAGGCCATGTCGCGCGAAGGCTTCGATGCCGTGCGCCGGCACCTGAAGCCCGAGCTGCTGATCAACGGCTACGGGCCTACCGAAGCGGTCGTCACGCCGATGCTGTGGAAGGTCGATGGCGCAGCGAGCTTCGAAGAGGGCTATGCGCCCATCGGCCGGCCGGTGGGCGACCGCAGTGCGCGCGTGCTCGATGCCGATCTCAACCTTGTGCCGCGCAACGTGGCGGGCGAGCTGTACCTCGGCGGCGAGGGGCTGGCGCGCGGCTATCTGCACCGCGCCGCACTCACTGCGGAGCGCTTCGTGGCCGACCCCTTCGACGCGGAGGGCGGCCGCCTGTACCGCACCGGCGACTGGGTGCGCTGGCGCGACGACGGGCAGCTCGAGTACCTGGGCCGCATCGACCACCAGGTGAAGGTGCGCGGTTTCCGCATCGAGCTTGGCGAGATCGAGGCGCAATTGCTTGCCCAACCCGAAGTGCGCGAGGCCGTGGTCGTTGCGCGCAGCGGCCCGGCCGGCGCGCGGCTGGCGGCGTATGTATCGCTGAAGGCCGGGCAGTCCGTCGGCGCAGCAGCATTGAAGGAGCGCCTCGCGCGCGCATTGCCGGACTACATGGTGCCTTCGGCCATCGTGATGCTCGATGCGCTGCCGATCGGTCCCGCCGGCAAGGTCGATCGCCAGGCCCTGCCCGAACCCGAACTGCTGCAAGACGACAAGGCCTATGAGCCGCCGCTCGGCGAGGCCGAAGAGGCGATTGCGAAAGTATGGTGCGGCGTGCTCGGTCTTGAGCGGGTGGGGCGCAACGACAACTTCTTCGAGCTGGGCGGCGACTCCATCCTGAGCCTGCAGATCGTGGCGCGGCTGCGCCTTGCGGGCTGGAAGGTGAGCCCCAAGCAAATCTTCGAGCGGCAGACCGTGGCGCAGCTTGCAGGCGCGGCCGAACCCGTTGGCGATGCAAAGCGCACGGCTGCCGGGGATGCGACAGGCGAGGCACCGCTGCTGCCATTCCAGCACGCGTTCTTCGAGATGCAGATGCCGGTGCGCCACCACTGGAACCAGGCGGTGCTGCTGAAATGCCGCAAACCCTTGCAGTTGGCCGCGTTCCGGCAGGCGCTGCATGCCGTGGTGCAGCACCACGACAGCTTGAGCCTGCGCTACAGCCAGGATGCCGAAGGTGCATGGCACCAGCACTACACGGCAATGCCGGAAAACGAGCTGGCCGAACTGCTGTGGGTGCGCAAGGCACGCGATACGGTGCAACTCGAAGCGCTCTGCAACGAGGCACAGCGCAGCCTCGACCTGGCGCGTGGCCCTCTGTTGCGCGCGCTCGCCGTCGAGTTGCCGGACGGCGAGTTGCGCCTGCTGCTCGCCATTCACCACATGGTGGTCGACGGCGTGTCGTGGCGCATCCTGCTGGAAGACCTGCAGGATGCCTATCGCCAAAGCCTGGCGGGCCAAGCCGTTGTGCTGCCTGCCAAGAGCAGCAGCTATAAAGACTGGACGACTGCATTGCAGGGCTACGCCGCAAGCCACGCCGAGGGAATCGGCCATTGGGCGGCGCTGGCGGACGCCCCTGCCAACCTGCTGTGCGCGCATCCCGACGGATCGAACACCGCTGCCGACCAGCAGACACTCGAAGTGCGGCTGGACACGGCGACCACACAGGCGCTGCTGAAAGACGCACCCGCGGCCTACCGCACGCAGGCCAATGACCTGCTGCTGACAGCGCTCGGCCGTGCCCTGTGCGCTTGGGCGGGACATGACAAGGTGCTGGTCGATCTTGAAGGCCATGGCCGCGAAGACCTGTTCGACCACATCGACCTGTCTCGCACCGTCGGCTGGTTCACCACGCTGTTCCCGGTTGCGCTCGATCCGCTGGGTGAACCCGGCGCTGCCATCAAGCGCGTGAAGGAAAGCCTGCGCGCCGTTCCCGACAAGGGCATCGGCCATGGCGTGCTCAAGTACCTTGGCAACCCCGCGCAACAACGGGCGCTGCGGGCGCTGCCCCGGGCGCAGGTGGTCTTCAACTACCTGGGGCAGTTCGACGCCGGCTCCGAAGAGCGCGCACATTGGCTGCTGGCCGACGAGGCGAGCGGCACCCCGGTGGACGGTGGCGCACCGCTGACGCACGAGTTCGCCGTCAACGGGCAGGTGCACGAAGGCGTGCTGGCGCTGCGCGTGAGTTACAGCCAGGCCCGCCACGACCGCAGCGCCGTCGAAGGGTGGGTGCGGCGGTTCCAGCAGGAACTCGAAACGCTGGTAGCGCATTGCACCAGCGGTGCACATGGCGTCACGCCTTCGGACTTTCCGCTGGCCCGCATCGGCGCGCAGCAGCTCGATGCCCTGCCGGTGCCGCTTTCCAATCTGGCAGACCTGTACCCGCTTTCGCCCATGCAGGCGGGCATGATGTTCCACACCCTGTACGCACCCGGCGGCAGCGCCTACGTCAACCAGCTGCGCGTCGACATCGACGGGCTCGACGTTCCGCGGTTCAAGGCCGCATGGCGTGCGGTGCTGCAGCGGCACGACGTGCTGCGAACCGGCTTTCTTGCCGGCGAACCGGCCTTGCAATGGGTCGCGCGGCATCTCGACCTTCCGATGACGGAGCATGGCTGGCAAGACCGCGTCGACGCCGCCGGCGCGCTCGACGAACTGGCGCAAGCGCAACTCGCGCAGGGCTTCGACCTGGCGAAGCCGCCGCTGATGCGCTTCGTGCTGGTGCACACGCAGGGCGGCAAGCACCATTTCGTCTGGACCATGCATCACCTGTTGCTGGACGGCTGGAGTACCTCGCAGCTCATGGGCGAAATGCTGCGGCACTACGCGGGCGAAGCCCTCGCAGCGCCGGGCGGCCGCTATGCGGATTACATCGCGTGGCTACGGAAGCGCGACGGAAAGGCCGACGAGCGCTATTGGCGCGAGCAGCTGGCGCGCATTGATGAGCCCACGTGGCTGGCCAACACCCTGCCCAAACCGCGCGACGCGCGCACGGGCCATGGCATGCATCGCTGCGAGATCGACGCGCAGCGCACCCGCGCGCTGGCGGAAGCAGCCAAGCGCGAACGCGTGACCCTCAACACACTGGTGCAGGCCGCCTGGGCACTGCTGCTGGCACGCCACACGGGGCAGCGCACGGTGAGCTTTGGGGCCACCGTGGCGGGCAGGCCGGTGGAGCTGCCCGGCGCGCAGCAGATGCTGGGCCTGTTCATCAACACGCTGCCGGTCATTGCCGCGCTTGAGCCGGCACAGCGCGTGGGCGACTGGCTGCGCGAACTGCAGGCGCGCAACCTCGGCGCGCAAGAGCATGAGCACACACCGCTTTATGAAATACAGCGCTGGGCGGGACAGGGCGGGCAAGACCTGTTTGACAGCATCGTGGTGTTCGAGAACTACCCGCTCGACCAGGCGCTGAAGCAGGGCGCGCCCGACAGGCTGCGCTTCGGCGAGGTCTGGAACCGGGAGGAGACGAACTACCCGATGACGCTCTCGGTCAACCAGGGTGAGACGCTGGTGCTGAGCTACAGCCACGCGCGCAGCCAGTTCGGCGATGCGCTCGTCCGGACCCTGGCGCGCCGCATGGAGCAACTGATCGAATTGCTCGCGACATCGCCCGGTGCGCATGTGGGCGACATCGGCCTGCAGGACGAAGGCAAGGCGGCGCTGCCGCCGGCTCCACCCGTGGAGCCCTTGCATGCCGCCGACGTCGCGCAACCCGTGCATCGATGGTTCGAGCAGCAGGCGGCCTTGCATCCGGACGCGACGGCAGTGGTCTTCGGCGATGAAAGCCTGAGCTACGCGGAACTTGATGCACGCGCCAACAAGGTCGCGCACCGGCTCATCGGTCTTGGCGTGGCACCCGAGGTGAAAGTGGGCATCGCGGTCGAACGCTCCATTGAAATGGTCGTGGGGCTGCTCGGCATCTTGAAGGCCGGCGGCGCGTACGTTCCGCTCGACCCCGAGTACCCCGCCGACCGCCTGGCCTACATGATCGAAGACAGCGGCATTCGCCTGCTGCTCACGCAAAGCCATGTGCAGCCCAGGCTCGCGCTGCCGGGCGACGTGCGCGTGCTGGCGCTCGACGATTCCAGCCTGGACGCGGAGCCTGCGCATGCGCCCGAGGTGCCGGTGCATGCGGACCATCTCATCTACGTGATCTACACCTCGGGCTCCACCGGACGGCCCAAGGGAACGCAGCTGACACACCGCAACGTGACGCGGCTGCTGGACTCGACGCAGCCCTGGTTCGGCTTCGACAGGCAAGACGTGTGGACGAACTTCCATTCGTATGCATTCGACTTCTCGGTGTGGGAGATCTTCGGTGCGCTGTGCACCGGCGGCAGGCTGGTGGTGGTGCCGTTCTGGGTCAGCCGTTCGCCCGACGATTTCGTCGCGTTGCTGCGCGAGCAGCAGGTCACCGTGCTCAACCAGACGCCGTCCGCGTTCCGGCAATTGATTCACAGCGCAGCGCTTGCCGCGGGCGACCGGCTGCCGCTGCGATGCGTGATCTTCGGCGGCGAGGCGCTCGAGCCGGAGAGCCTGCGGCCATGGATGGATCGCTTCGGCGACCGGCAGCCGCAGCTCATCAACATGTACGGCATTACCGAGACCACCGTGCACGTGACCTACCGGCCGATCGTGCGCGCCGACCTCGAGGAACAGAGCAGTCCGGTGGGCGCATGCATTCCAGACCTTGGCATGTGGGTGCTCGACGGCGATCTCAACCCGCTGTCCGTTGGTGTGGCGGGCGAGCTCCATGTCTCGGGCGCGGGCCTGGCGCGCGGCTATCTCAACCGTGCGGGTCTCAGTGCGGAGCGTTTCGTGGCCGCGCCCATCGGCCCTGCGGGCGGGCGGCTTTACCGCACCGGCGACCTGGTGCGCTGGCGCAGCGATGGCCAGCTCGATTATCTCGGCCGCATCGACCACCAGGTGAAGATCCGCGGCTTCCGCATCGAGCTTGGCGAGATCGAGGCGCAGCTGCTGGCGCAGCCCGAGGTGCGCGAGGCGGTGGTGCTGGCAAAAGAGGGCGCGGGCGGCACGCGGCTCGTGGCCTATGTCTCCGCGCGCGCGGGCCAGGCGGTGGATGCCGCAATGCTGCGCGAGCGGCTGCTGCAGAAGCTGCCGGACTACATGGTGCCCGCAGCGCTGGTGGTGCTCGACGCCGTGCCGCTGAACTCGAACGGCAAGGTCGACCGCAAGGCGCTGCC
Organism: Variovorax paradoxus; assembly: GCF_009755665.1. NCBI lineage: Bacteria > Pseudomonadati > Pseudomonadota > Betaproteobacteria > Burkholderiales > Comamonadaceae > Variovorax > Variovorax paradoxus. The sequence continues at coordinate 4,092,597 of NZ_CP046622.1, read as the reverse complement.
CGATCCGGAGATCGCCGGCGGCGGTACATACGCAGAGCCCGTGGGAGAGGCGGAGAGTGCGCTCGCCGCCATCTGGGCCGAAGTGCTCGAGGTGGAACGCGTGGGCCGGAGTGACAACTTCTTCGAGCTGGGAGGCCACTCGCTGACCCTGCTGGCGGTGCAGGCCAAGGTGCAGAAGCAGCTTGCGGTGCAGTTGCCGCTCAAGCGCTATTTCGAAAACCCGACGCTGGCCGCAATGGCCGGGGCCGTGCAGGAAGAGGTCGGCACAGCCGCGGCCGCGGTCTCGGAAGACCTCGCGCAGATGGCCGCGCTGCTCGACCTTCTGGAGGATTGATGGAGATCGACAAGAACAGCATTGCGGACCGCTTTGCGCGCCTGCCCCGCGAAAAACAGAAGGCGTTTCTCGGCCTGCTGCAAAAGCAGGGCGTCGACTTTGCCAGGCTGCCCATCGTGCCCCTGCCGCCCGGAACGAAGGCCGAACTGTCTTATGCGCAACTGCGCCAGTGGTTCCTTTGGCAGCTGGACCCGAAGAGCACGGCGTATCACATCTCCGGCGCGCTGAAGCTGCAGGGGGCGCTCGACATCGACGCACTGAAGAACAGCTTTTCGGCACTGCTGGAGCGCCACGCATCGCTTCGCACGGTGTTCAGGCCGGATGCGCAAGGGCTGTGCGAACAGGTTGTGCAGGAGCATGTGGATATCGACATCGCGGTGATCGACGTGGCCCACGGGCCCGGCGATGCGGAGGCGCGTGCGCGAGAAGAAGCCCGCCGCCTGAGCGCGACGCCGTTCGACCTCACAACGGGTCCGCTGATGCGGGTGGGCGTGATCCGGCTTGCGCCGCAAGAGCATGTGCTCGTGCTGGCAATGCACCACATCGTTTCGGACGGCGGCTCGCTGCATCTGCTGGTGGGCGAGTTCGTCGCGCACTACCGTGCGCGGGTGCTGGGCGACGAGTTGGACCTGCCGCCGCCGCCGATCCGCTACATCGATTACGCGGCATGGCAGCGCAACTGGCTGGAGGCTGGTGAAAAAGACAGGCAGCTCGCCTACTGGACCGAGCGCCTGGGCACCGGCAACCCGGTGCTGCAGCTGCAGGCGGACCACAGCCGCCGGCCGGGCGGCCACTACACCGCCGCCAGGCACGGCGTCGATCTTGCGCCGGAATTGGCCCAGGCCTTGCACAAGCGCGCGCGCGCCGGGGGAGCGACGCTCTTCATGGTGCTGCTGGCGGCTTTCCAGGCGCTGCTGCATCGCTACAGCGGGCAGCAGGACATTCGCGTGGGCGTGTCGGTGGCCAACCGCCATCGCGCGGAGACCGAAGGCGTCATCGGGCTCTTCGTCAACACGCAGGTCATGCGCAGCACGGTCGAAGGCCGCATGAGCCTGGCAAAGGTGCTCGCGCAGGCGAAGGAAGCCGCCATCGGCGCGCAGGCGCACCAGGATCTGCCTTTCGAACAACTGGTGGACGCGCTGCAGCCCGAGCGCAGCCTGAGCGTGAACCCGCTGTTCCAGGTGATGTTCAGCCACGACCGGACCGACTCCCGCACGCTGAAGCAACTGCCTGGCCTGGCGCTCGAAGACCATGCGCTGGCCGCGCCGGTGGCGCAGTTCGAACTGGTGCTGAACACCAGCGAAGATGCCGATGGGCGCTTGCATGCGAGCTTCATCTACGCGTCGGAGCTGTTCGAGCAAGGCACCATCGAACGCATGACCGCGCACTATGTTGCGATGCTCGGTGCGCTGGCTGATGACGAAGGGCGTGCGGTGGGCGACATCGCCCTGCTCGGCGCCCCCGAGCAGGCGCAGCTCACCGCCTGGAGCGTGAACCCCCACCACGAGCCGGCTCCCGTGCCCGTGCACCGCCTCATCGAGCGCCACGCCCGCCAGCAGCCCGAAGCCACCGCGCTCCTGTTCGCCGACCAAGCCATGAGCTTTGCCGAACTGAACCGCCGCGCCAACCGCCTCGCGCACCGCCTGATCGCCCTGGGCGTAGGCCCCGATCGGCTCGTGGGCATCGCCATGGAACGCTCCGTGGAGATGGTCGTCGCCATCCTGGGCGTGCTCAAGGCCGGCGGCGCCTACCTGCCCCTGGACCCCGACTACCCCGCCGAGCGCCTGGCCTACATGGTGCAGGACAGCGGCATCGAGCTGCTGCTGGCGCACCGCGCCACGCGCGACTGTCTCGACGACCGCAGCGGCCTCACCACGCTGGAGATCGACAGCCTCGACTTCAGCGGCGAGCCAGAGGCGGACCCGGATGTCGCCCTGCACGGCGAGCACCTCGCCTACGTCATCTACACCTCCGGCTCCACCGGCAAGCCCAAGGGCGCCGCCATCCGCCACCACGCCCTGCACAGCTGCATGGCCTGGATGCAGCGCACCTACGGCCTCACCCGCGAAGACACCGTGCTGCACAAGGCCCCCTTCGGCTTCGACGTGTCGGTATGGGAGCTGTTCTGGCCCCTGACCGCCGGCGCCCGCCTCGTGGTGGCCCAACCCGGTGACCAGCGCGACCCGGCCCGGCTGGTCGCGCTCATCCAGCGCCACCAGGTCACCACCCTGAACTTCGTGCCCTCCATGCTGCAGGCCTTCCTGGCGCACGAGGGCATCGAGGCCAGCACCCGCCTGAAGCACATCATCTGCGGCGGCGAGGCCATGCCCGCCGAGACCCAGAAGGAGACCCTGCAGCGCCTCCATGGCGCCACGCTGCAGAACCTGTACGGCCCCACCGAGACCACCATCCACGTCACGCGCTGGACCTGCAGGGACGACGGCCGGAGCTTGGTGCCCATCGGCCGGCCGATCACCGACACCCAGGCCTGTGTGCTCGATGCCGACTTGAACCTCGTGCCTCAAGGCGTGGCCGGCGAGCTGTACCTGGGCGGCGTGAGCCTGGCACGCGGCTACCTGAAGCGGCCGGGGCTGAGCGCCGAGCGCTTCGTGGCCGATCCCTTCGATAGCGAAGGCGGCGGCCGGCTCTACCGCACGGGCGACCTCGTGCGCTGGAACGCCGAGGGCCAGATCGAGTACCTGGGGCGCATCGACCACCAGGTGAAGATCCGAGGGCTGCGCATCGAGCTGGGCGAGATCGAGGCGCAATTGCTGGCACAGCCCGAGGTGCGCGAGGCGGTGGTGGTGGCCAGGGAGGGGCCGGGCGGTGCGCGGCTGGTGGGCTATGTCTCGGTGCATGCCATGCAAGCCGGGCAGGCCATCGACACCGCAGTGCTCAAGGAGCGCCTGGGCCGGGTGCTGCCCGACTACATGGTGCCGCGGCTGATCGTCGTGCTCGATGCCTTGCCGCTCAGTGCCAATGGCAAGGTGGAGCGCAAGGCGCTGCCGGAGCCTGTGTTCGCCAGCGAGTTTGCTTACGAACCGCCGCAAGGCGACGCCGAAGAGGCGTTGGCCGCCATCTGGCGCGAGGTGCTGGGCGTGGCGCACGTGGGGCGCGGCGACAACTTCTTCGAACTGGGCGGCGATTCGCTCCTGAGCCTCAAGCTCATAGCGCGCATTCGCAAGCAGTTGCCCGGTGGCAGCCACCTGGGCCTGGCCGACGTGATGCAGGCCGCAAGCCTGCGCGAGATGGCCGCGCGCGTGAACCAGCGGGCCGAGAGCGCGAACGACGCCGTGTGCCTGCATGCCGGCGGTGCGGGCGTGCCGCTCTTCTGCCTGCCCGGCCTCATTGTCAACTCGCGCGAGTTCCAGCCGCTGGCGCGCGCTGTGCAGGGCGACCGGCCGGTGTATGCCTTTGTGAGCCACGTCTACACGCGCAAGCGCTGGCGCGGTTTTGCCATTCGCGAGCTTGCGGCCGAGTATGCGAATTTCATCGTCGAGACTGCCACCGGCGGCCGGTGCGCCTTGCTGGGCTGGTCGCTGGGCGGCGACCTGGCTTTCGAGGTGGCGCGGCAACTGCAGGGCCGCATCGAGATCGTGTTCTTCGGCGCGGTCGATGTGTTCGAGTCGGAGCCGATGGTTCCCCAAGGCAGCTTGACGCCGGCGCAGCGCGCGCAGGCCGACGAGGTGCTGGCCGCCTGGCTTGCAAAATCGGACATGGCGGCGCAATGGAAGGAGCTGTTCGGCCGCATGACCGATGCAGAGCAGGCCTGGGTGGCCGAGCAGCTACTGGCCCCAACCTGGGTGTCGCCGCTCGACGGTGCAGGCGACGAAGCTTATGAGTACCTCCTGTGGGCCACGCTCGACAGCCGCGTGCAGTCCGCACACTACGCCCGCTATGGGCAGGCCAGGACCGATCTGCCCGTGGAGGTGTTCCACGCCGAGCGCTCGCTGCAGGCGCCGGGTGTGCTGCGCCGCTGGCCGGAGCGCGCCCGCGTGCTCTCGACCGAGGTGGTACCGCGTACCGGGCACCTGGACATCATCCGCGATGCGCACTTCGGCGCCACGGTAAAGAACCGCCTGCTGGCACTCGACGCGGCCTAGCGGCAGGGCAAGGCCGCTAGGCCGCACAAAAAAGGCCGGACGCCCTCGCGGGCATCCGGCCTTTGCTCTTCTGGGCCGAAGGGCTTACCAGCGGTAGGTGGCCGTTGCCACAGCAGTGCGCTGCGTTCCCAGATAGCAGTAGCCGTAGGCGCAGTTCGCAACGTAGGTCTTGTTGGTCAGGTTGCGCAGGTTCAGCGCCAGCGTCCAGCGATCGATGTCGTAGCCGATCATGGCGTCCAGCAGCGTGTACGAAGGCACCTTGGCCGGCGCCACGACTTCCGCGTCACCGCGGGTCGAGCCGTTGAAGCGCACGCCCGCGCCCACCTTCAGGCCGTTGCTGAAGCGATAGTCCGCCCACACCGAGAGGCGGTTGCGCGGAACGGACATGGCCTGCTTGCCGATCTCCTCGGCCCGGCTGCTGGCCGTGACGATGGCCCGCGGCGTGTAGGCGTAGGAGGCCGTGAGATTCAGGCGCGGCATGAGTTCGGTGGTGGCTTCGAGTTCGAGGCCCCGCACCGAGATCTCGCCGGTCTGCTTCGGCATGAAGGTCGCGTCATACGTGATGTAGTTCTTGCGGCGCAGATCGAAGATGGCCGCGCTGTAGAGCGACTTGCCGCCCGGCGGCTGGTAGCGGATACCGGCCTCGTACTGGCGGCCGCTTTCAGGCTTGAAGGGGGTCCGGGTGGCCGGATCGAGGGCGCCAATGGGCGCGAACGACTCCGAGTAGCTCAGGTACGGCGCCAAGCCGTTCGGCGCCAGGTAGACCAGGCCCGCGCGCTTGGTGAACTTGTGCTCCGAAATGCGCTGCGTGGAGCCGTCGAGGCGGCTGTAGTTGGTGCTTTGCGCCGTGTCGTAGCGCCCGCCGATGGTGAGCGACCAGCGGTCGCCCCACTTGATCTGGTCCTGCAGGTAGATGCCGGTCTGCGCGAGCCGGCTCACACCGTTGACGTAGGGCTGCGGAATGTCGATGGTGCGGCCGTACACAGGCGCGTAGATGTCGAGCAGCGGCGCACCGAAGGGGCTGCTGTAGGTGTACTGGTCGATGCGGGTGCGCTGGTAGTCCAGGCCCACCAGTACCTTGTGGCGCCAGTCGCCCGAGCGCAGGTCGGCCTGCAGCTGGTTGTCCATGGTGACGGACGATGTGCTTTCCTGGCTGCCGAAGACGCCGCGGTTCAGGTAGCGGTAGTTCTCCGCGCTCAGCGCATTGGCCGGGTCCATGGGGACGAAGCTCGGCGCCTGCAGGGCGCGGTAGTCGACCTCGAGCTTGCCGTAGCGCAGCTTCTGGCGCACGGTGAAGGTGTCGTTGAAGCGATGCTCGAGCTGGTAGCCGATCATCTTCTGGTCCTGGTTGAAGTGATCGAAGTTGGGATCACCGGCGTTCAGGTCGCTGGGAATGTACGTGCCGATGCGCGTTGGCGTGAGCGAGCCGGCCGCGGGGCGGATGCGGGTGTAGCTGCCTGCGCGGTTCTTCTGGTACTGGGCCAGCAGCGTGAAAGTGGTGTCGCTCGATGGCTTCCAGGTGATGGAGGGAGCGATGTAGGTGCGGTCGTCGCGCGAGCTTCCGCCGGGCAGCTGGGCGTCGCGCACCACGCCGGTGATGCGGTAGAGCACCTTGCCTTCGGCGTCGAGCGCGCCCGAGAAATCGCCGGCCACCTGGCGGCGGGCGTCGCTGCCGTACTGCAACTGGATCTCGCGCAAGGGCTCCGCGGTGGGCAGCTTGCTCGCGATGTTGACCACGCCGCCCGGGCTTGCCATGCCATAGAGCACCGACGTGGGGCCGCGCAGCACTTCGATGCGTTCGCTGCCGTAGTTCTCGGTTTTCCACAGGCCCCAGGTGCCGTTGTTGCGCAGCGGCAGGCCGTCCAGGTAAAAGCCCGGCGCATAGCCGTCGAAGCCGCGGATCGAGATCCAGTCGTAGCGCGAATCGGCTCCGAAGGGGGAAATGCCCACGCCCGGGGTGTAGCCGAGCGCGTCCTTGACGTTGGTGGCACCAATGGCGTCCATGCGGTCGGCCGTGATGACCGAGATCGATTGCGGCGTCTCGACAATCGGCGTGTCCGTCTTGCTGCCGGCGGTGCTGCGCTTGGCAAGGTAGCCGTTGACCCGGCCGCTGGCGGATTCTTCCGTGTCGGCGTTCACCGTGATGGCGGGGAGCGTCGAATCGCCGGCCCGCTGCTGTCCAGACGCCTGCGCCAGGGCGCTCACGCTGCAAAGGGAAAAGGCCGTTCCGAAGGCCGTGGCGAGCGCGGCATTCAATAGACGTTGACGGGGCAGGGGACGCATAAAGTTGATACTCCAGGTGCTTGAATACGACGTGTTCACGTTGCGACGCCCAAGGCCGGCCGGTTTCGGCACCTTGGCGCTTCCATACATGAGACGTTTGGCTTAAAAAAAAGGAGACAGCGGCCTGTCTCCTTTTTTGTCCCTGGTAGGTGATTTATCCGCCGCTTCTGCGCTCACCGCCTGTGCGCGCACTGTCCGCAACGGACTTGCCTGAGCGGGCGCCATCGTCCGACCGGCCTTCGATCCTAGTGGAGGTCCGCGATGCCCTTCTTGTAGAAGTGCTTCGCACCTGCTCTTCGACCGGATGCAACCGCGCCCGGCCCTCCATTTGCTCCAGTTGCTTCTGCCGCTCGGCGATGGCCAGCTTCTGCGCATCCTCGCCATAGCGATAGACGCTGAACGTCTTCTGCAGGAGCTTGCCGGGTCCGATGTAGGTGTGCGCCGACCATTGGCGCGGCCGGCCGTCGGGTCCCAACACGCAGGTGACGCCCACAATGCCCGTCTTGTTGTTGCTGCGCAGTTTGTTGGCTCTTTGCTGGCGCATGACCGGTGGGTGCTGCCGGACGACGTCATCGCGCCAGGCCTGCGCCTGCGCCAAGGCGTCTTGAACGCCGCCAAGCTTCGCGAACGAGAACGTCTTGCTGAAACGTTGCCGGCTGCGTTCCAGCTTGACCAGCCAGTAGGTCTTGTGGCGAACGATGCCGTACATGGCGGCGTCGTTCTGGCCGTTGCCCAAGCGGTTGCTCGCCGCATCCAGCTCGGCTTTCACGGCGAAGCCTGCGACCATCAAGCTCAACTGCCGCTCGCGTTCGGCAATGGCCAGTTGCTTGGCTGCCGTTGAAAAGCGCGCGGTGCTGAAAGTCTCGCGCATGAGCGTGCCATCCGCCATCGGGGTTTCAGCGCACCAGTAGCTGGACTGTTTGTCCGGCCCCACCACGAAGGCGATGCCGCCGGGCTTGCCGTTGCAGATCGCGCGCTCGACGGTGCGCCAACGGGGAATCTCCGGATGCTCCTGCATGAGTTGGTCGCGCCGGGCCTGGGCGAGGGCCAGCGCCTCGGGTTCGCTGCGGATCGCCCCGAACTTGAACAGATGGCGGTGCTCGATGCCGTTGCGCGACAACTGCACCCACCATCCGTCGGACGAGCGCACAAGGCAGCGCAGCGGCTGCGGATTCGCGGTTCCTTTGGGCACGGGGTCTGCGGCTGCGAATGAAGGGGCAGTCTGTTCAGCTCTGACGCGTGGCCCTGCTGTGATGAACGTACAGATAGATCAGGCCGACGGGTGCGATGAAGATGGCGAAGGTCCAGCACACCAGCATCGTGAACAACTTGACGAAGAGCATGAGGATGGCATTCACATAGAACGTGTTCGCGCCCAGCAAGAAATTGATCACGCCCTCGTAGACGAATCGCGAATAGGGGTAGAGAAACGTGTTCGCGACCAGGAAGATCGCCATCCCGAGCGACATGATGTGGGGTGAGCGGCTGGCAAAGAAAACGAAGAATGCCGCAAAGCACAGGCCGAACACGAACTGACGGAAGTAGTAGGCGGGGGTCAATCCGCCGAAGGTTTTGGCGAGCAATGGGTGCATATGGTGTTTTTCTAAAGACGGTTGTTGTGATCGGGTGCCGACGTTCAGCAGCGCCAGATGAATCGGTGGGGTGTGGCAGGCACTTTCTTGATCTTTCCGAACTCCTGTTGAGCTTCAAAAACTTGCGTTGAGATTGAACCCAAAGGTGGTCCTGGCCGTGCGATACCCCTCGGGTTTGCGGATCGGCGCGCCCATGAAGAAGTCATAGCTCAACTTGCTCCACTGCCCCCGCACGCCAATGACCGCACCCGCCAGGCTGCGGCCCAGCAGGTCGACCGTCGAGCGCCCACCCACATGCCCGTAGTCGGCGCCGACATACAGCTCCGCCCCGCTCTGTCCCATGGCCCACCCGATGTCATTGCGAATCAGCCAGCCCCGCTCCCCCATCAGGCTCGTCTCGCCGTCGAAGCCGCGCACCGTGTAGCGCCCGCCGATGGCGAACCGGTCCTGCGACATCAGCGGCGTGCGGTTCCACTGGGCGCGGATCAGGCCCGAATAACGCAGCTTCTGTGCACCCAGCTTGAACGGCGCATTCAGGCTCACTTCGGCCGTGTACAGCTTCATGCGCGAAGTGCCGTCCAGCGGCTCGGCAGGGTTGCTGCGGTGGTAGATCTCCTGCGGCGAGGTCCGGGCGCCGAAGCCGCCCGTGCCGTGCTTGAACGCCAGCGTGCCCTCCAGCGTGGCCTCGCCGATGAACTCCTTGTGGTTCAGCCCGAGTTCCCAGCCGCCCACCACCTGGTGCTGCACCGGCACTTCCGTGTCCTCGATGAGGCTGCGCGACTCCCTGCGGAAGCCCTTGAGCGCCAGCGTCGTCTTGCGGCTTTGGTCCCGGTACAGCAGGCGCGAGAGCTTCACTTCGGCGTTGTTGGACTTGCCGGCGTAGTTGATCGGTCCGTTGAAGCTTTCCACGCTCTGGTGGTACTGGCTGTTCGAGGCGGTGAAGCCCAGCATCCAGTAGCCATACGGCAGCGAATAGTGCACCGTCTGGCCCTCGGTGCCGTAGCTCGGCTCCGAGAGGAAATGGCTGTTGATGCTGTGGTTGGCGCTGACATAGAACAGATCGTTCAGCCCGAAGGGGTTGTCCAGTGACACCGTGGCACCGGCCTGGTAGCGGCCCGTGGCCTTGGTGCCGCTGTCGTCCAGGCTCAGGGCCACGCGCCACTTCCTGACCTGCACGTACTTGACCACCAGGTCGCTGTCGCCGGGCTTGGCATCGGGCGCGGTCGAGGGCTCGATCTGGATGTCGGCCTCGGCCGTGGGGGCGCGCTTGAGGTTCTCCAGGCCTTGCTCGATGTCGCGCAGGTTCAAGAGGTCGCCCGGCCGGGCGGGAATGGCCGAACCCAGCAAGGCGCCGCTGCCCAGCAGCGTGGATGAAGAATCGGGCGTGGCCCGGATTGCCGCGATGCGTCCCGGCACCAGCGACAGGGTCAGGGTGCCGGTGGACAGGTCTTGCGGCGCAGCCAGCACGCGGGTGGTGACAAAGCCGCGCGCGATGGCCGCCTGCTGGGCGCGGGCGAGCACCACGTTCACGCCGGCGGTGCCCAGGCAGCGGCCGAGAGGCGAATCGTTGCCGTCAGGGCCAGACAGATCAGAGACCGCCCATTGGAACAATTCGGCCTGCTCGCCGACCAGCAGCACGCGGTCGATGCGGAAGCACGGGGCTTCGGTCTCGGGAATGCGTGCCACCGGTGCGGGCGGTGCGGCCTGCGGGCGTTGATCGACCGTGCGCTCGTTCTGTTCGCGCAGGGCGCGTTCGCGTTCCTGCTGGCGCTGTTGTTCGACGAAGGGTTGGGGAGTGGTGGGGGTTTGCTGTGCAACCGACAAAGAGGGCAATGCCAGCGAAGCGAATGCGCAGACAAAATGCACGCGACCCGCGCGTGTTCTGAGGTGATGAGTCATGGGGTATTCGATGGCCCGCCGGATGCTTCGAACGTCAAGCGTCCGAACGCCAGATGAACGAAGTGGCACTGCTCAAGAGCGAGGAAGCGCGCGCTCCCCCGCGAACGAGCAACTACTTCGTCGTCTTGAGAATGGTCCCCACAGACAGGCTTTTCACCTGGTACTTGCCAGGCAACTCTTCGAGCTTGACCAAGCTGTTTCGGGCCATGATGATCCCCATCGATGGGTCCTGTTGGATGAACACGATGTCGCCGGCCTTGACCGAGACCGAGGTATCGGCCCAGTTCTCGGCCTTCGACAAAATCTTGTGCTCCCCTGGCCGCAGGCTGAAGTAGATGTACTGGCTGCCTCGGGTGTAGCCCATTTCGGATGCTGGCTCCTGATCGTCGACGAAGACGTTGAAGCGAACCATGCTGCCCGTTGAAGAGGGGCGTACCACATAAACCATGGCTTCGCCGTCGCTCGGCAGCTTTGGAAGCTGGAAATCCGCGGTGGCGGTCTTCATCGCCTCCGGTGATGGCAGGCTCGCGCAGCCCGTGGCAGCAATTGCTGTACATGCCAACAGGATGTTGGCGATGGTTCTTTTGATTCTCATTGTTGATACTCCCTAGGGTTGTTGAAACTAATTGATGTTGTGCTGCGGAGCGCCTCGGATGCGCCCATGAATATCAGATCTTCAGTCAAAGAAAGTGCCTTATCCACCGCCTCTCGGGCCAAAAAACGCAATAAAAAGTGAGGAGAGTGCAAAAGCAATCAAAGGGGCCATCAACAAGATCAGCCCCGAAAGCAAGTACTTCACGGATCTTGACGCGGTCGAGCGAAAGAGCCTGATGTTGTAGTTCGTCGCAGTCGCCCCAACAAGACCACCAATTGCACCGCCGACAAGGACGAGCAGTAACGGCAATCCCACCCAGAGATATTCATGCCAGCGCAATTTCGTCTTTTCGTTCATCTTTCCTCCCCTTTGGTTGTGTTTCAAGTGGACTCCCTCGTACTCACTCACCGTGCGAGCTAGCCCGGGAGCAAGCAACCCAGGTACTCCCGCGCAAAGACAGTGACTGCGATGCAGGTAGTCACGACAGCTGCGGTGGTGACGATCTTTCGCACCATCGACGAACCTGTTGCAGTCAACCAGGCGTGTGTTGTGAAGAAGGCACCCGCAATGACGCCAATCATTGCCCCTAGGATCACGAAGCGCAGCCAGCGATTGATGGGAGACCATTGCCAGATATCGGTAAAAACCCACACAAGAAAAGGTACAAGCAACGCCCCACCAATTGCCATTGAAGCGGTTATGGCTGTGACAAAAATCGTCGTTTGCAACGCGAACACTTTCGCCCATGGAAATTGTTTTCTCAACTTGGTCCTTTGATCTGGTCTTTGGCGCCCGAGCCGAGCAGCGATCCGCTGGTGTTGATGATGATCAAAATGACTTCAACGTTGTCAAGGAAGCCGCATCGCACCGCAACTTAACGGGAAGAATTTTTCCGATCCATTCACGCAAGACAACCAAGAGAGTGATATAGATCACCACGACCAGAGCGGTTGTCACAACCTTTCTCGCCAACGAGGAAGATGTGTGAACCAACCACTGGTAATTGGTAAAAAGCGCCCCCATCAAAACGCCCCCGATTGCCGCCAGGACCACGAAGCGAAGCCAGCGATTGACGGGAGTCCATTGCCAGATGTCTGTCAGAAGCCAAAGATATGCGGGAATGACGATACCCAACATCAGCGCCATGCCCAGCGCAAACGCCAGCCCAAAAATAAGGGCAAGCAACAAGAAGGTTGCAATCCAGCCGTGCTTGCGTCCCATCATTTCCCTTGCGCTCTCTGTAGCGCCTCCTTCGTAGAATTTCCGACGGTTTCTTGTGCCCCGCTTGAACGGACATTGCCAGCCATCCCCGCAAACATGAGCACAACAAAATCGAATATTGTCCCAAAGGTAAGCTTGCACCATGAGCCCTCATGATCGACGATGAAAGAACATAAGCATCAAACGAATTGCATCGAAGAGAATGCAAAATATTGCGGCTGCAAGAATTACGAGAAACATAGACCAGTGCTTATCTCTCGAAAATACGGGAGTCCCTAAGGACGCGATCTTGTAGAACCACTCAATAAATTCCGGCAGTCTCCACATCCCAATAGAGATCAGAATCATGACACCTATTCTGACGACGCTCCCTTTCCATGCTGGAGAAATAATCAGTTTATCGAATGAGTTCATTTATTTCTTGCTGGTTGACCGGGGATAAAGGAGGCTCCGCCTTGAAGCACCGACCCAACAATAGCACCGCCAACCACAGGCGATGGATTTGGCGAACCCTGAAACAATGCTGGAATTTTAGGATTGAGGTTGTTGTAAACAAACGGTGAAGTGACCTGACGCAGTCCTAGTATTGCTGCCGGGTCCTTGGGGGTCGGTGGCGGGGACGCCGGCCCAGCCGTTCCAGCCGATGTCGGGGATCCGCTGGAAGCCGCCGATGCTGAAGAGGACTTCGCTCGCCGCATAGCGCACGCTGCTGCCGGGGAGCGCGTATTCGACGATGTGCTGGTCCGATCCGGGCTCCAGGGTCCAGGTCACGCCGCCGTTGGTGTTGCTCAGCGTGGCCGTCTTGATGTCGACGTTGCGGGTCGCCTCGATCGTTGCGGCGTGGTTGTTCACCGCACCGGCCGAGCCGGTGGCATGGCCCAGCGCATCGAGGCTGCCGCCGATGGCAAGATCGCCGTCGCTGAAGATCAACGACCCGTCGCGGTTGTTGATGGTGGTGGCGCCAATGTCCAGGCGCCGGCGCGCGGCGATGGTCGCGGCGCTGGTGGTGCCGTTGACGGCGGTTTCTGCCAGGTTGTTGAGTGTGCCGACACCGATGGAGATCTGGTCGCCGTAGATGCGGCCGGTGCCGATGTTGTCGAGCGTGCCCGCATCGATGCGCGTCAAACTGCCGTCGATCACGCCGCGGTTCGTCACCGTGCCGGTGGCGCTAAGCCGCGTGATGGTGCCCTGGATGTCGCCGGTGGCGGTGTTGTCGATGTTGGGTGCAGAAAGCGATAGGTCGTTGCCGGCGGCAATCCTGCCGCTGTTGCTGATGTTGCCGCCGGCGGCGATGCTCAGGTCGCGGTTGGCGATGGTCTCGCTGCCCGCGGCGATCACGACGTCCTGCGTCAAGGCAAGGCGCATGTCTTGCTGGGAGAGCAGCTTGCCGTTGTTGGCGAGCGAAGCTGCATCGACGAGGAGTGCCTTGCCGGCCAGCAATGTGCCGCCGTTGACCAGGTTCAAGGTCTTTGCAGCCGCGGTCGGATCAACGATGGCCAGCGTGTTCCCCGCGAAGATCAGGCCGCCAGTGCCGTTGTCGACGCGGCCGCCACTGGTAAGCGTGGTGTTCACATCGGCGCGGATGGCGCCCGAGGTGTTATCGACAGTCGTGGCGGCGATGGAGACGTTCTGGCCTTCGATGCCTTGTTCGGCACCGGAGGTGAGGCGGTTGTCGATGCTGCCCGCATTCAGGGTCGTCGTGGCGGTCGAGCGAATCAGGCCGCCGATGTTCGCGATGCTGCCGGCGTTGACGCCCAGGTCGCCTATGGCGAGTGTTTGACCATGGCTGTTGTGGTAGCTCGCGCCCTGGGTGTTGATCGCCACCGTAGACTGGCCGAGCACCATGCCGCCATTGGTGTTGGTGAAGGATTGGGTTGTGGCGTCCACCGCATTGGTCGCGCCGATGAAGCCCGCTGCATTGTTCACCGCGCCCGTGTTCAGCACCAGCGTATCCGCGCTGGCGATGCCGCCCTGCCGGGTGCTGTGGCCCGCGGCATTGGTGTTCGTCAACGCTTGGCCATTCGTATTGATGGTCATCGCGCTGCCGGATTGGATCAGGCCCGCATCATTTGCGAGAACGCCCGAGCTCACCGCCACCGTGGTGGTCGCGGTTATCGTGCCGCGCGTGTTGTCGAGAGAACCGCCGTGCGTGTCGATGGAGAGGCTGTCGCCGCTGACCGCGCCGTCGGTGTTGGCCAAGCCACTGTTCGCGAGCACGACCGGGCCAGAGGCCAGCATGCGGCCTGCCGTGTTGACGGTGGCACCGCTCGTGGTGACGCGCAGATCGCCGGCCACGGAGGCCAGGGTGCCTGCGGAATTGTCCAGGCTGGCGGCGTCGACCGTGGTGTTGCCGTTACCGGCCAGCGTTCCTTCGACGTTGGACACCGCCCCAGCGGCCTTGACACTCAAGATGCCCGGCGTTGTGATCGTAGCCTTGTTGGTGGTCACGTTGCCTTGCCTGGCCGTGACCGCGATATTGGCTGCGCTGGTCTGGCTGGCCGAGAGATCGACACTCGCGCCCAGCAACGTGGCATTGCCGGCCGCAAGGTTGGTGCCGTTGGCGATCAATGCGCCGTTGCTGGTCACGCGCAGATCACCCGCGCTGCCGAGGCTGCCATCGTTCTGGATACCGGCACCGAGCACGCCGGTGTTGCTGCTTTGCAAGCTGCCGGCCTGGATCGTGGTGTTGCGGCCGGCCGTGATGCTGCCGTCGTTGGTCAGCGCGCCGCCGACTGCGACATTGACATCGTTCGCGCCGCGCAAGCTGCCGCTATTGGCGAGCGAGCCTGCTTGCACGTTCAGGTCGGTGGCCGCGTTGATGGAACCGCCGCTGCCATTCACCAGCTGGTTGGTCACTGCGAGCTGCACGCCAGCCTGTGCTGACTGGATATTGCCCTGCGTATTCTGGAGGGAGCCAGTGTTGAGCGTCAGGCCTTGGTTGGAAGCCAAGGTGCCACTGTTGTTGATGGTTGACTCCGGCCACATTGGCGTTCAGGGCGCCTGTCGCAGAAATCGTCCCGCGCGTGTTGTCAGCCTGGCCGCCCACGGTCAGGGTGGCGTCGGTGGCACTGGTCAGCTTGCCGTCCACATTGACTAGATCGCCCGTGGTCGCAATGTTCAGGCTGCCCGCGTTCAGCGTCCCACCGGTGTTGTTCAACTCGCCCACGTTGGCGCTGAAGCTGTTGCTGACGTTGAGAGTTCCGCCCGCGTTGCTGAAGGTCGGGCCCGTGACCGCCATGCTGGCCACCGACAGCGAGCCGCCCGCATTGTTGATCTGCGGGGTGTTCAGTGTGACCGGGCCGCCAGCGTAGATCTTGCCCCCGTCATTGAGGATGGCGCCTGCCGCGGTGAGGGTGCCGGGCGACGTGGGCACATACGGTGCCGGTGCGGGCGAGGCTGTGCCGCCGGAACCCGAGGTGGAACCCGTTCCAGCCGTGGGCGTACCTGGACTGGCGGTGCCGCCCGTGTCGGCGCTGCCTCCAGTGCTTGCACCGCCGCCCGAGCCCGCCGTGGGTGCAGGCAACGGCTCGGCACCGATGACCCCTCCGTTCGTGTTGGACAGCACCGGTGCAGTGATCGCGAGTCCCACGCTGCTGGTCTGGCGGATCGTGCCGCCGCGGTTGTCGATGTCACCGGCGCTGGCAAGCTCGACGCGCGTGCCTTCGAGGGTGCCGGTGTTCTCCAATCTGCCCGCTGAAGTGACGATGAGGTTGCCGTTGCTGGCGCCGATGCTGCCGGCGTTGCGCACGCCCAGGCCGGCCTCGGTACCGATGAGCGTGATCTTGCCGGCGTACATGCCGCCGAGCGCGGCCACGTCCAGAGCAAAGGTGGGAGCGGCGCCGGTGCCGGCGGTTGGCGTGATCTGGCTGTGGTCGGCGCTGACCTGGTTCGCGCCTGTGACCACCTTGAGGTCGGTGGCGTAGATCGCCGCATTGAGCTGCACGGCGCGAGCCAAGATGGCCGCGTAGTCCGTCTTGCTGGCATCCAGGCCCGCACCATCGATGGTGACGGTGCCGCCTCGCACCAGGAAGCTGTCCAGGCCGCCGATGGCGCTGAATTGCGGCGTGCCCGTGGTCACCGTGGCGCGGCTGGCATTGATGAAGCCGCCGCCATTGATGCTGATGCCGGCAGGGTTGGCGATGATCACCTCGGCGCGCTGCCCCGCGACTTCGATGTAGCCGCGCAACTGGCTCGGGCTGCCGCCGTTCACCTCGGTCAGGATGATGCGTGCGGGTCCGGTCGCGAGATACGGATTGCCCTGGACGATGCCGCCAAGCTGCGTACCTACACTTGTTCTGCTGTTGTTCAGGATGGCCCCATTGGGGGCAACATTGAACTGGTTGAATATATTTCTGCTGACACCGGCGGCGCTGGGCGTCTGGATGTTGATGAGCGGCACGCCGTTCGGCGCGACCATCACGGTGGGGCGCAGGTTGCCCGGAACGTTGGGGGCGCCGACGATCTGGGCGAGGGCAGGCGAGGCTGACAGCATGCCTGCGAGCGCGGCACCCACGAGCATGGGCGCAAAGGCAGCGGCACCGGCGAATGCACCGGACGCAACCGTGGTTGCCTTGGAAGATCCCTTACCAGTGCTCTTGACGGTTTCTTGAACGACCATGCGCAGCCCGCGCTTCGCATTGAACACAATACGGTGCAAATTCTTATTCATGTCGTTCTTCTTCCCTGATCTCTCTGCGTGACAGCCATGCACGCCGCGACAAGCGACCGTGCTGATTCGCCGACATCCACATCGGCATGCCCGGATTTTCCGGTTGAGATGCTGTAAGGAATGTCAACGAATCTGCAGGTGCGCAGATTCAGGTTGGAAGCGCCACATATCTCACGCGCCGGGGCATGGCGATGAGTCATTAAGTTGTCATCGATGCGGTTGCGCTGTGGGTCGCCGGCTACGATTTCGGCCGGTAGCCACGAGTCACGCGAATCTCTCCTCCCTGAGTGAGGCTACCTTTTCTGACCCGCCTCAACGAATCTCGTCCGGACGGGTTTCTTCGCGCCGCGGAGGTGCAAGACCTCATCGGAACGCCCTAGGCTTACGCCTCAGTAGAGAGGCGCCTACGGCCTATGCCTGCACCGGCTGCCGCTCGTGGCGGGGACTGTTTGCGGCGTTCACCGCGGTGGCGGCCACCGGCGCGCCGGCCGGAATGGCCCTGAGCAGGGCGTTGCCGATCTCGCCCGTGCGCACCGAGGTGACCGACAGCAGGGTGTCGCTCAACCCGTGCGACGACTCGCAGGCGCCCTGCAGGAAGATGGCGGGGTGAAAGTCCGGCGTGCTGCCCACGCGGTAGTGGCGGTCGACCGAAAAATCGCCGAGGTAGGGAGCGAGCGGCGTCAGCAGCGCCTTGTGCTGCTCGCGGCCATAGCCGGTGGCCAGCACCACGGCGTCGTAGCGAAGAGTGTCTTCATGGCCGGTGTTCTGGTCGTGCAGGGTCAGCTGGATGCCATCGGCGGCGGCATGCACGCCGCGGATCTCGTGCCGGCGCAGGAAGCGCATGCGCTCTTCGCCGCGAACCTTCTGCTCGTAGAACATCTTGAAGATCTGCTGGATCAGGTCGAGGTCGGCCACCGCATAGTTGGTGTGGCCGAACTCGTCGATCAACGCGGCGCGCTCGTTTTCAGGCTGGCTGTAGATGTAGTCGGTGAACTCGACGTTGAACACCTCGTTCACAAAGGGGCTGTCGTCCGACGGGCGAATCGAGCGGGCCCGCATGATGAGGTCGACCTGCGGCGCATGCGGGCGGCCCTGCAGGTCCATGAAGATCTCCGCCGCACTCTGGCCCGCGCCCACGATGGCAATCCTTGCGGCGTCGGGCAGGCGGGCCATGTCCCGCAGGTAGCTGCTCGAATGGAACACGCGCGGGTCGT